>JACQJQ010000199.1 GCA_016204945.1 Elusimicrobiota bacterium | reverse complement strand
GCTCCGACGATGTCATCATAACATTAACGGAGCGCCGCGGGTTCGCGCTGAGGAGATGCCGTTACTTCGACGAAGCGGCGTCGAAGGGCGCGGCCGAGCCCGCGTCCGCGCGCCAAGCCCGATAACCGCCCTCGAGGCTGTAGACCGAGACGTACCCCATTCGCCTCAAGTTCTCGGCGGCCAGGACCGAGCGCGAGCCGCCGGCGCAGTAGAGCACGATGTCGTCCGCGACGTCCGGCACGGCGGCCTCGATGTCGCGCTCGATGACGCCCTTGCTGAGGTGGATCGCCCCCGGGATGCGTCCCGCCGCCCATTCCGACTCCTCCCGCACGTCGATGAGCCTGAGCTTGGGATCGACGGCGAGCCGCCGGCGCAGCTCCGAGACCTGTATCGGGCGGACCCACTCCCGAGCCTCCTCCACCAGGCGGGCGTAGCGGGATCGGGCGGGCTCCGTCTGGGCGTTCCATGAGCGGGGCCGCGAGAGGCCGCGCCGTCCGACGACGAGCACGACGAGCAGGGCGAGGACGACGACGACGACCGATATCCGTATGGCCCGGGGCGTTTCCATGGCGCGCACCTCTCTTCCGCGGATTTCGGTGCAACATTCATGCCGACCATCGGCGCGCGGGACACGCGCCCCCGTCAAATTTATAGTATTGGGCCTCGTTTCCTCCGCCGAGTGGGGTCAATGAAAGAAGAGACAGGCCGTTTGGACGCCAGCGAGCGGCGCTATCGCACCTTGTTCGAGAATATGGACGAGGGCTTCTGCGCCATCGAGATGATCTACGATCCGGACGGCAAGCCGGTCGATTACCGCTTCGTGGAGATCAATAACGCCTTCGTGAGGCAGACCGGGCTCCATCAAGCCCTGGAAAAGACGATGCGCGAGATGGTTCCCGACCACGACGCGCATTGGTTCGAAATCTACGGAAAAGTGGCCCGGACGGGCGAGTCCATACGCTTCCAGAACCCCGCCGCCGCGATGGGAAGGTTCTACGACGTCTTCGCCTTCCGCATCGGCGGCAACGGGAGCCGGGAAGTGGGCATCCTCTTCAACGACGTCACCGAGAGCAAAAAGATGGAGGAGGTCCTGCGGGAAAAGCGGGAAGAGCTGGAGCGCCGGGTCCGCGAGCGCACGGCCGACCTCGCCAAGGCGAACGATGAGCTGCGGCGCGAGGCCAAGGAGAAGGCGGAGCTGCAGGCCCAGCTCATCCAATCGCAGAAGATGGAGGCCGTGGGGCGGCTCGCCGGAGGCGTGGCCCACGACTTCAACAACCTCTTGACGGCGATCGGCGGCTACAGCAATTTCCTGCTCGGCGCGCTGGCGCCGGACGACAAGAGGCGCGTCGACGTGGAGCAGATCAAGATCGCCTCGGAGCGGGCCGCCGCCCTGACGCGCCAGCTTCTCGCCTTCAGCCGCCAGCAGGTCCTCCAGTTGAAGGTCCTGGACTGCAACGCCCTGGTTTCCGAGCTGGAGAACATGCTGCAGCGCATCATCGGCGAGGACGTGACGCTGGCCACCCAACTCGATGCGAAGACCGGGCGCATCAAGGCGGACGCGGGGCAGATCGGCCAGGTTCTCATGAACCTGGTCGTCAACGCCAAGGATGCCATGCCCAAAGGCGGCAGGATCACCATCGAAACCTCCAACGTCGACCTGAAGGAAGACTACGCCCGGATGCACCTTCAGGTCAAGCCCGGCTCCTACGTGATGTTCGTGGTCTCGGACACCGGAACCGGCATGGACGCCAAGACGCTGTCGCATCTGTTCGAGCCTTTCTTCACCACCAAGGAGCAGGGCAAGGGAACGGGGCTCGGGCTGGCCACCGTATACGGGATCGTCAAGCAGAGCGGCGGGGGCATCTACGTCTACAGCGAGCCCGGGCACGGGACGACGTTCAAGATATACCTCCCGCGCGTCGAAGGAGCCGTTCAGCCCGCCGCGGCCGGACCGATCCCCCTTTCCTCGTTCGCCGGCTCGGAGACGATCCTGCTCGTTGAGGACGAGGAACTGGTGCGGGTCTTCATCGCGCGCGCCCTGCGCGAAAGCGGCTACACGGTGCTCGCGGCGCGGAACCCGGCGGAAGCCATACGCCTGTGCGAGCAGCGCAGGGATCCGCTCCATCTCATCCTGACGGACGTGATCATGCCGCAGATGCACGGCCCCGAACTGCTGAAGCGCTTGTCTCTCCTGCACCCGGAATCGAAGGCGATCTTCATGTCGGGCTACACGGACACGACCGTGGCCCACCACGACCTGCTCGACGGCCGCGTGCCCTTCCTGCAAAAGCCCCTGGCTCCCGACGTCCTGGCGCGCAAGGTGCGCGAGGTGCTCGATGAGTCCGGAGGCCGAGGCCCATGATGAAGGCGTCGTCCGAAAAAGCCGCCGCGCCGGCGTCGACCACGCCGTTTCTTATGACCAGCCTCTTCGCCACGGGGCTGTGCTCCTTGGTCGTCGAGATCGTCGGCACGCGCCTGATCAGCCCCTTCTACGGCTCGTCCATCTATACGTGGTCGGCTCTCATCACGACGACCATGGTGGCGCTGGCCGCCGGCTACGCCTGGGGCGGTCGGCTGGGCGACCGCGACCCGCACCTTGTTCTATTCGCGCGCCTGCTCCTGGCGGCGGGCGCGGCGGTCGCGATCATCCCCGTCCTGCGCGAGCCGGTCCTGCGCGCCAGTGCGCCGCTTGGCCTTAAATTCGGGGCGTTGGCCGCGGCGGCGGCGCTCGTGGGCCCGACCTTGGTTTTATTGGGAATGATGGGTCCCGTCGTCACCCGCTTGACCGCGACGAGCGCCCTCGACGCGGGACGGCGCTCCGGAGACGCCTGGGCCGTGTCCACTTTGGGCAGCGTGGTCGGGGCGGCCTTGGCGGGATTCGTCCTCATCCCGCTCTGGCCGGGTTCGCGAATCCTGCTGGGGGCGGCGGCCGCGCTCGCGGGTCTGGGCGCCTGGGGCTTGTGGCTGGCGACGCGGCGCGCGAGCGCGGCCGCGATCGTCGCCGCGGCGTTCCTGGTCTTGTCCGTGCGCGCGGGCGGCGGACGTCACGGCGCGGTGCTCGAGAGGGTCGAGTCCGCCTACGGCCGAGTCGAAGTGTTCGACGCGGGGGAGCGTCTTTGCCTGCTGGTCAACGGGACGAACCAGTCCGAGATGGACAAGTCGACGGGACTGAGCGCCGCCGTCTACTTGCGCGCCCTGCAATGGACGCGCGCCCTGCGCCCGAAAGCGAGGACGGCCCTCGTCCTGGGGCTCGGCGCGGGCCTCCTGCCGCGGGCCCTGGAGCGCACGGGGCTGACGGTGGACTCGGTGGAGATCGATCCCGAGATCGTGCGCGCCGCCCGCCGGCACTTCGGCTACGCTCCCCGGGGACGCACCTTCGTCGACGACGCCCGCGCCCTCCTCGAGTCGCGCGACGAACGCTGGGACCTCATGGTGCTTGACGCCTTCGGCTCGGAGTCGCCTCCGTGCCATCTCTTCACCGTGGAGGCCTTCACGCGCATGCGCCGGTCCTTGACGCCGGAGGGGGTGCTCGCGGTCAACCTGGTTTCCGGGGTGCTGGGTCCGGAGGGACGTCCGTGGCGCGCGACCTACAAGACGCTGGCCCGGGTGTTCCCGAACGTGAGGGTCTTCGTCGGCGCGCAGACGGCGCCGGGACTCTTCAACGTGCTCTTCTTCGCCGCGGACGGACATTTGGACGCGCCGGCGTCGTCGGCGCCGGCGGACGCGCGGGAGGCCGTCGCGGCGATGCTCCCCCTGGAGCTGACCCCCCGGCCGGCGGACGCCGCCGAGATGTCCGCCGTCGCGGAGATGACCGACGACTACGCGCCGCTCGACTCCCTGCTGGCGGCGACGGCCGTGCGTTCGCGGCGCCTTCTGCAGGAGGACATGCCGGACATCCTGCTGCGCTGACGCGGCGCTCGGCCTACTTGACCAGGACGGCGTCCTCGAGGGCCACGGGGAACCGGTACATGCCGCCCAGATCCTTGTCGAGAACGATCTTTCCGCGCACCGTGACGACCCGGCCCAGCTCGGCGGCGTCCTTGAGGATGACGGTCAGGTCGTCGCTGCCGTCCCTCGCCTTGCCGGAGCCGTCGCGCAGGTGAGCCCAGTTGCGGTCGAGTATGCCCGCGTTGTACTTGACGATCTTGCCGGTGACGACGACGTCCCTGCCCTTGAGCGCGGCCTTGCGCGCGTAAATCTCCTCGATCGTGCGCCCGTCGGGGCCGGCGGCCTTGCTGACCTTGATGGATTCCTTGACCTCGGCGCGGCCGCCGTGGGCCGGCGCGCCGGCCTGGGCGTCCGCCGGAGCCGCCGAGCCGTCTCCCAGCATCCCGAACGCGATGACGTCGAACTTGCGCTTCAGCGTCGGGCTCTCGAAGTTTTTCATGTCCATGGAATTCGTGACGGTCGCCGTGGCGCCTTTCTTGACGCTGGCCTTGGTGACCGCGGCCCATTTCTTCTCGCCGGCGGGGGTCTTGATGAGGAGATAGGTGTAGCCGCCGGAATTCATGCTCTCGACGACGGTTCCGGTCAGGTCTCCGGCCGAGGCGTTGAGGGCGGCGGCGAGAGCGGCGGCGAGCGTCCAGGGCAGCTTCATTGTATCCTCCACGAAATGTCGCGACATGATAGCAATCCGAGGGCTCCTCTCACAGCGCGCGGGAGAGGGAGACGCTCAGGTACGAATACGACGATGAAGATGAATACTGCGTTTGGGTGAATCGAAGGCTGAGCGCGGTCTTGCCCAGCGCGTAGGCGGCGCCGCAGTTGGCGGAATATTGATCCTCCGCGGAAAAGCTGGAGTTGACGAAGAGCTTCAGGCCCCAGCGGAAGGAGTAGTCGAGCCCGACGCGGCCGTTCTGCGACTCCGTCCGGGAGCCGGAATCGCTCTTTGTGGTCGTATAGTTGGCGCCCGCCGTGGCGGTGAGGCGCGCGAGGGGGATCGCGGAGCCGTTGAGGTTGACCTGGTCGCTGACGGAGCGGCCGCCGGAGGAGAATTGGCGCTGGTCAGTCCGGTCGTAGCGCAGGGTCGTTTCGCCCAGGGAGAACTTCCGGTCGCCGCCCAGGCTGTAGCGGTTGGTGCGTTGTCCCCCAGTCCCGCCGGAGTCGAGCGGCTCGACGCCGCTGGTCCGGGCCTCGATGAAGAGGTTGAGCGTCCGCAGGGGCTTGAGGTCCGCGCGGGCGCCCAGCGCGTCGCTGAAGGTCTTGTCGCCCGCGGCCGACCGGCTCAGGCCGAGCTGGCCGTTCGTGGCGGTCAGCAGGCGGCCGTCGTAGAAGCCGAGGTTGACGCCCGGGGCGACGCTGCCGCCGCGGCTGGACCCGGCGCGGCCCGTGGAGGCGTTCGCCGACAGGCTGTTGGTGAGCGAGCCGCGCCGGACGGGGCGATTGCTGGTCCACTGGGCGTTATGGGACACCTGCGTGGTCCTTTGGAGCATGTCGCGTTGGGCGTCGTTCCAGTAGTTGAGGACGTTCGTCCACGCGCCGAAGCGGAAGTCGCGGCTGCGCGCGCTGAGAAGGTTGTTGACGGTCTTCAGCGTGTCGTCCTCGCCCCGGGCCAGGCGCAGATAGTCCGCGCGCACGGTCAGCGAGCGCAGGCCCAGGCCCTTGATCTCGTTGCGTCCATAGTCCAAGGAGCCGCGCTGGGTCGTTTCGAGCGGGATCAAGACGGGACTGCCGCGGTCGTCGGTGCGGGTGCGCTCCTGGCTGAAATTCAGGCTCACGTCCTTGATGCGGTAGTAGAGCGACTCGCGCATGATGTTGAGGCGCTGGTCGATCATGCTCAGGCCGTCCGGATCCCGCAGCGTGTTGTACTGCCGCGAGACGTTGAGCGACGGCAGGCGCGGCAGATTGAGGCTGGAGCTGTAGCCCCAGGTTTTGTTCGTGTAGGTGTGCTCCGGCGCCGCCGAGGTGGCGGCGTATTTCGTGAGCTGGAGCGAATAATTCGGGTCGAGGGTGAAGAAGCGGCGGATCGCGGGGGGCAGCGGCTGCAGCGCGCCGCGCCCGGCGATGACGCGCATGTCGGAGACGTCCTCGTTGACGGAGGTGTTGATGTCCGCCCCCTGGGTGTAGCTGCCGCCCGTCTGGAAGGTCCCCACGAACGGGTGCAGCAGGACCCCGCCGAGGTCCAGGCTGTAGCCTTGGTACCAGGAGTTTCGGTGCCGGGAGCCGGAGGGATCGCGCGCGGTGATGTCGTCGTAGCGCCAGAGCAGCGAGGCGGAGCGGGACAAGGCTCGCGCCGGGGCCGCCGTCAACGTCATGAGAAGCCCCAGCGCGGCGGCCCGGCGTCGGCGCGAGATCGGCATGGCGCCTAGGGCTCAAAGGTCCCCGAGCCCGTGTGGCAGCCCGTCGTTTTCGAACTGCAGTTGTCCTTGTCGTAGCCGGTCCGGGTCGAGGCTTTGCGGAAGCCCTCGATGACGAGCTTGTCGTAGGTCCCCGCGCCGCCGTAGTTGTACGGCGTCGGATCGGCTTTGTAGCCGATCAGGCGCGAGCGTTTGGAGCCGTGCGGGACGACGACATGGCAGGTGACGCAGGAGACCCCGGCTTTCCTGTGATCCTCCTCCTCGTGGACGTTGTTGGTCCAGGCCCCGTTCGCGTAGAGCGGATGGCAGTTCGCGCAGAACAGGTTCGTGGACCACGAGTTCGCGTTGTTCTTCACGTCGGCCAGGGTCCACAGCGCGCCGGCGGCGTTCTTGGGCCAGTAGCGCTTGGGCCCCTTGAGCATGTACTGCGAGGCGGAGCCGTGCGGGCCGGCGGGATCGCTCGCGACGTCCGAGCCGTGGCAGTCGGAGCAGGTCATGGTTTGGTTGCCCAGATTCGAGGACGTGTTCCACGGCGGCGACAGCTGCGCGCCGGCCAGCGCCTTGGGCGCGACGGCGCCCGTCTGGACGTTGGCCGAGTTGCGGACCGGATGGGCCGAGCGGTTGTTGGGGTTGTACTCGGCGGACTGGTCGGTGTAGCCCGCGGGCGGCGTGGCTCCGTAGGCGTAGTAGGAATGGCACTTGAGGCAAAGCTGGTACTCCTTGTAGTTGGTCGCGTCGTTGAAGACCTGCCGCGTGAAGGAGGTCGCGGCGATCCAGGAGGCCCCGGTGTAGTACGGCTCCACGCCCCAGGCGCCGAGGAGGGCGCCGCCGATCGCGTTTCCGGGCGTGGCGTGGGTTCCGGTCTTCGCGCGGTGGGGATTGTGGCAGTCCCAGCATTCGGAGTGGCGCCTTCCCGTCTTCAGGTTGGCGCCGTCGAGCTCGGGATTGACGTGCGCGCCGGCGACGGTCTCGACGGGGTGCTTCGACGCCTTGGCGAAGAGATTCTTGACGCTCTTGGCGCCGGGCAGGGCCGGGGCGCCGTGGCAGCCGTAGCAGGTGTTCTCCTCGGCTCCGCGCAGGATGTAGGCCTGGGCGGAGGAGGCGCCGTGGGCCATATGGCAGCCGCGGCAGGAATACTCCCCCACCGTGGTCGCGGCGCCCTCGGCCGCGTAGGCCGCGTTCGAGGTTCCGTGGGCGCTGGAGACGTAGCCGGTTTTTTGATGGCAGGAGGTGCACAGCGCCGCGTTGGCGTTGGACTTCACCAGGAACTTCCCGAATGTGTTGTCGTGCGGCTCGTGGCAGGAGGTGCATTCGACGCGGTTCGTCGCTCCATAGACCTTGACCGCGTCGCCGGCCGGGGGCAGCTGGATTTCGGCGTCCGTGCCCGGCTGCGTGGGCGGGCCCGCGCCGGGCTTGACGTCGTAGAGCACGGGGTGGTCGTTGGAGAGGTCGGTGCCGATGACGGAGGCCGAGCCGATGGCGCCCGTCATCTCGAGGGTGTTGGGCGCGATGTTGAAGAGACTGCCCAGCGCGGTGACGCCGTCGTGGCAGGACAGGCACAGCTTGGTCTTCGAGGCCTTGAGATCCGTCATCGTCGGCGTCGCCTGCCCCAGATAGTTGTTGAGGTAGTTCGATGAATAGAAGGTGAACTGCACCGCCGAATCGGCGCGATTCCAGAGCTGGCTGCGCTGGGCGGGGCGGTGGACGGTATGGCAGAACATGCAGGTCCGCGTTTCCGCGGCCGCCTTGGGGCCCGTCGTGGCGCTGGCCGCCGACAGGTCGTGCTTCGAATTGATGACGGACAGGGCGCGGACGCGGCCGGCTCCCGTCAGCAGGATGACGGCGCAGAGAAACAGGTTTTTCATGGCTGGACCTCTTTGACGTACTGGAAGATCTGGACGCGGGCGTTCTGGGTGTCGGCGACGTAGACGCGGTCGCGCTCATCGATGAAGATGCCGCCGGGCATGCTGAATTCTCCCGGCCGGCCGCCGGCGCGTCCGACGAAGAGCAGGGAGCGGCCGTCGGGCGCGAAGATTTGGAAGGCGTCGAAGGCCGCGTCGGCCGCGTAGACGTGCCCCTCGGAATCGCGGGCGATCCCGCGCGGCCGGGCCAGGTAGCCCGGGCGATTGCCGTTCTCGCCCATCTTGCCCAGGTAGCGGCCGTCGGCGTCGAACCACTGCGCTCGGAAGTTGCCGGAGTCGTTGACCCAGAGCTGGCCCGCGGACTTGTCGTACCAGAGGTAAGTGGGGAAGTTGAACTCGCCGGGACCGGCGCCGCGGCGGCCGAAGGACTGGAGGAAGGTGCCCTCGAGCCCGTAGACCGCGACGCGGTGGTTCTTGACGTCGCTGACGTAGATCCGCTTCTCGGACAGGGCCAGGCTGGCCGGCTGGCCCAGCCCTTGGGGATCGCCCTCGAGCTCTCCTTTGACGTTTCCCTCCGGGTCGAGGATGAAGACTTTCTTGAGGAGCGAATCGAGGATGAAGAGGCGCCCATCCGCGGCCGCGGCCGCGCTGACCGGGCTGAGGAGACCCGCCCCGGCGGAGCGCGGCCACCATTCGCCCTTTCCGTCGGCCTCGTTGTAGCGCAGGACGCCGCGAGCGCCGGGGTCGGCGATGAAGACCGTCCCGCTGCTGACGAAGACGCCCGTGGGCTTGATGAGGCGGTCGCTCGCGAGCTCGCCCGCTTGATCGAGGCCGATGAGCAGGCGCAGGAAGCCGCCGAGCCGGCCCGCAACCGCCGCGCGCGGGCCCTCGATCGCGGAGACGAAGCGCAGGCGCGCGTTCGCCGGGGCCGGGGGCCACTGCGGCGGCGGGGCCTCGGCGGGCGGAGCCGCGCCGACGGCGGCGGACGCCAAGATCAGCAGCAGGAGCGAGCGTTTCATGCGTGGTCCTCGGGGACGAGGGCCTGACGGAGGTCCGCGTCCTTCAGCGCGTTGGTCAAAATCTTGCGCACCCGCCAGGCCGTGGCGAGCTTGATGCCGAGCTTGACGGACAGGGCCGAGCAGGTCTGGGGTCCGGCGGCCATCAGGCGCGCGGCCTTGGCCCATACCGCCAGCGGCAGGTGCGTGCGGGCCAGCGGCGTGCCCGTCAGGTCGTTGAAGGTGCGCCCGCAGCCGGAGCAGCGCAGCTTGCGCCGGCCGTTCTTGCCGCGCGCGTGGACCGAGCAGTTCTGGTGGCGGCAGCGGGGGCAGCGCAGGCCCGCCTTCCAGCGGAGCTCCTGGAAGCGGGATATTAGGAAGAACTCTTCATCATGCGCGGCGATCATCATCAACTCGGTCCGAACAACTTCAGCCGAACAACTTAAAACGGAAATCCGCGTCCAAAAAAGACCCCCGGACGTCCGAGGGTCTTAATTCGGATTACTTCGTGCTGTGGCAGTTCAAGCAGACGGGGCCGGTGACGAGCGCCGCGTTGCGCACGAGCTTGAGGTTCGTCTTGCTGTCGTGCATCGAGTGGCAGCTTCCGCAGCCCATGTAGTACTTGACCGTCACGCCGTCCGCCTGAAGGACCTGGTCGTGCGTGGCCAAGATCGCCGGATCGACGGGGACGCCGCCGCTGGTGGCGCCGCGCTCTCCGCCGAGCATGTGGTTCTCGGACAGGTCGCGCCCGAAGTTCTTCGATCCGACGGCCATCGTCACGCCGTTGGAGATCGCCGTCACGCCGTCATGGCAGGACAAGCACATGCCCGAGCGGGCCTTGACGAAGTCGCTCGCGGCGATTTTCCCGCTGTTGGCCGGGTCGGTGAGGTCGTAGACCACGTCGTGCGACTGCACCTTCCAGCCGGTCGCGGTCGGGTCCTGGCGGCCCCACAGCGGAGCCATCTTCGCGGGCCTGTGCATCTCATGGCAGGTCGAGCACTGGGTGATGGCCGGGGTCGTGTTGCCGTTGGCGCCGACATAACTGACGGTGAAGTCATGCTTGGAACCGCCGATCTTGGTCCCCGAGGTCGGGGTGTACGCGTGCGACTTGGCGACGATGACGAGACAGACTGCGAGCAGTCCCGCCACCGCTATGAGTTTTTTCATTTTTCTCCTCCTGAGGATGTGCGTCGGCGACTACTCGCCGACATTCCCGACGGCAACGAATCGGCCATCGGTTTTCTCCCGGAGGAGCGATTAAAAGGGCCTGCGGTCGTCCGCCTGCGCGGGGGCGCGCTCTGGATGCGCGATAACGCGTGGAAGGCTCATTTCTTTTCCGGCGGCGCCTGGGCGGCGGATTCCGGCGGATACTTGATGTACTGGAAGATCTGGATGCGCTGATTCTTGGTGTCGGCGATGTAGATCGCGTCGTCTTGGTCGATGAAAATGCCCGAGGGCAGGGCCAACTGGGCTTCCCGGGATCCCGGCGTGGCGTACCAGAGCAGGAGCTGCCCCTCGCGATCGAATATCTGCACCCGCGAGAAGACGGCGTCCACGACATGGATGTTGCCGTCGGAATCCACCGCCACGCCGCGAGGGCGCGCCAGGTAGCCGGGAGAGTCGCCGGGCTCGCCGAAGCCTCCGATGAAGCCTCCGGTCGAGGTGAAGACATGGACCCGTCCGGCGAGAGGGTCGCTGACGACGAAGCTGCCGTCCTTATCCACCCAGACGTTGTTGGGGTTGGCGAGGGCGAAGGGGTCCTTCTTGGCGTTGACGCAGAGCTCCTTGACGAACTTGCCCTGCTTCGACAGCACGACGAGGCGCCGGTTCCCGTTGTCGGCGACCATCAGGTTGCCGTCCGGCGTGGGCGAGAGCCCCGCGGGGCGGTTGAGCTTGCCGCCCTCGGCCCCCAGGACGTCGGTTTTCCAGAGGAGCTTGCCGTCGGGCGAGTAGGCCTTGACCGAGTTGTCGCCCGTGTCGGTCACGAACACCGTGCCGTCGGGGTCCACCGCGACTCCGATCGGCGAGCGCAGGCTGTCCTCGCCGGTCTCGCCGATATAGCTCATCTTGAAGCCGTCCAGATCGAGGACGGTCAGGTGCTGGGCTCCGGTGTCGCTGACATAGAGCTTGCCGCCCCGGCGATAGAGGCCGTAAGCTCCCGAGAAGAAGGGCATGGTCACGTCGCCGCCCGCGAGGAACGACATGATCCTCTCGAAGAAGCTCTCCTTCCTCCCCTTGAGGTCGTGCATGTTCTTGATGCTGCGCACGAAGCGGACCCGCGGCTTGTCGGGCGGATTCGGAAAGACGACCTGGATGGAAGGCGCGGCGGTCGAGACGGCGGGAGCCTGGGCGGCTTCGCTTGGGACGGCGACGGACGCCGCCAGGAGGATTTCAAGGCCAAGGATCAGGTTCTTCATTTTTTGTGGCACTCCTCGCACATCGTGAATATGCTGCCTCGCATCAGTTTCGGGGTCTGGCTGGCATGAGGCTCATGGCAGGACGCGCAGTTGAAAGGCTTGCCCTCGCGCCGCGGGTCGGCCTTCCCTTCGCGCGACGTCGGGTGGCGGGCCACCGGGTGGGCGTCCTTGAGCTCCTCGTCATGGCAGCCGAAGCAGATGTCGGCCAGGGGCCGGCGGATCAGCGCGCCGCGCCCGCTCACGTGCGGATTGTGGCAGGTCGTGCAGTCGCCCGAGGAGAAGGGGGGGTGGACGACGGGGTTCTTGTGGAGCTTCCGGAAGTCGGAGTGGCAGACGAAGCAGGAATCCTCCGGAAGCTTCTTGAGGGCCGGCTTGCCGTCGGCGGTCGTCTTGGCGTGGCACATCTCGCACGAGCGGGAGCCGAAGGGAACGTGCTCCTTGCCCTCGACGATGAGCTTGGCGTTCTTCGAGGCGTGGGGGTTGTGGCAGTCCGTGCACCGGCCCTCGAAGACTTTGATGCCGTGGTGCGCCGGAGCGAGGGGTTCCGCGGTCGGGTCGTGGCAGGTCGCGCACAATTCGTTGACCGGCGAGTTCAGCAGGGGCGCGTCGTCGGAGGCGTGGGGTTGATGGCAGGTGTTGCACTCCATGTCCTTGAAGGCGGAATGGACGACGGGTTTCTTCAAGTCCTCGGCGCGGTCGGCGTGGCAGGACAGGCACAGGGGCTTGAGCTCCTGGGTGAGCTTGGCCGCGTCCTTGCCGTCGGCGTGGCATTTGGAGCATTCGCCCGACCTCACCGGCGCGTGGGGGTTCGATTTTCCCATCAATTCCTTCGCTTTCTCCTCGTGGGCCGAGCGGAAGGCGTCCTTGGGCGCCTTCTTGCCGCCGAACCAATCGAGGGCGGGGGCTGGGGCCGCCAGCAGGAGGAGAAGCGCCAGGGCGCCGATGGCGTCCTTGAGGCCGAATTTCTCGAGGCGCCGGCGCAGGGCGTCGCGCGAGAGCCCCAGCGATTGCGCGGCCTTCTGCTGGTTGCCGCCGCTGCGCTTGAGGGCCTGCACGACGAGATCCTTCTCGACGTCCTCCAGGCGCAGTCCCTCGGGGGGCAGGGCGACGCCCGCGCCGGGCTCGGCCTCGGGCGCGGAGGCCGCCGCGGGCTGGGCGGCGGCGACGGGGTGGAACTCCAATTCGTCTAGGATCATCATTCTCTCCAGCACGTTGCGCAGCTCCCGGACGTTGCCGGGCCATTTGTAATCCTGGAACAGCGCCAATGTTTCCGGCGTCAGGACCGGTTTGGGCTTGAGCATCTCCACGCTGAGCTTGCCCAGGAGGCGGTTGACGAGCGGCAAAATGTCCTCCCGGCGCTCGCGCAGGGGCTTGAGCGCGATGCTCAGCACGTTGATGCGGTAGTAGAGGTCCTGGCGAAAGCGCCCCTCGGCCACGGCGCGGGGAAGGTCCTCGTTGGTGGCGGCGATGACGCGCACGTCCACGGTGATGTCGTCGCGCCCGCCCACGCGCTTGAAGGTCTTGTCCTCCAGCGCGCGCAGGATCTTGCCCTGCAGGCTCATCGGCATGTGGCCGATTTCGTTGAGGAAGACCGTTCCGCCGTCGGCGATCTCGAAGAGGCCTTTCTTCTGGCCGATCGCGCCGGTGAAGGAGCCCTTCTCGTAGCCGAACAGCTCGCTTTCCAGGAGATTCTCGGGGATGGCCGTGCAGGAGATCTCCATGAAGGGCTCGAAGGCGCGCGGGCTGCCGTAGTGGATGGCGCGGGCGAAGCGGTCCTTGCCGCAGCCGCTCTCGCCCAGTATGAGGACGGTGCCGAAGGGGCTGCCCGCGATCTTGCGCGCCATGGCGAGCGCGTCCTTCATGGACGGGCTTTCGGCCACGATCGACGCGAAGTTGTACTTGTCGACGCCCTTCTGGTTCGCGCGGTCGAGGCGGCGCTTGAACTGGGCGGCCTCGAGGACGCGCTTGAGCGTGATCTTGAGGCCGGCGAGCTGGAGGGGCTTGGCGATGTAGTCGGCCGCGCCCTCGCGCAGGGCCTCCACGGCGCTGGCCAAATCGGCGAAGGCGGTCATGATGATGACCGGCAGTTCCGGGTTCGCGCGCCGCGCGGCCTTGAGCACGTCCAGGCCGCTGTCGCGGTCCAGGCGCAGGTCGGAGAGAACGGCGTCCGGGTTTTCGGTCTCCAGCGCGGCCTCGGCCTCCGCCAGGCTGGAGGCGACGACGGTCTTGTAGCCCGAGTTGGCCAGGTCCTGGGACAAGGACCAGCGGATGAGCTCCTCGTCGTCCACGATCAGAATCTTCGCCGCCATGCTAAACCTCCGCCGCCGCGGGCAGGCGCACGAAGACGCTGGTGCCGCGGTCGGGAACGCTTTCGATCCAGATCTCCCCGTCGTGCGCCACGATGATTTGGCGCGACAGCGGCAGTCCGAGCCCGCTGCCGTTCTCGCGCGTCGTGAAGAAGGGGCGGAAGACGCGCTCCAAGTCCGCGCCGGGGATGCCCTTGCCCGTGTCGCGCACCTCGACGAGCAGGGAGCCTCCCGCTTCGGCGCGGGCGCTGACCGACAGCGTCCCGCCGCGGGGCATGGCGTTGGCCGCGTTGATGAAGAGGTTCAGAAAAACCTGTTCGATCTGCCCGGGGTCGCCCTTGAGGCGGGGCAGGTTCGCGGCGATGTCGCGCTTGACCTCGATCTTCTGCGTGCGCAGGCGGGCCTCGACGAGGTCGAGCACGCGCTCCAAGGGCTCGCGCAGCTCGAAGGGGCGCAGCACCGCCTCGGGCATGCGCGCGAAGCGCAGGAAATTTCCCATGGTCTGCTCCATGCGGTTGAGCTGGACCAGGACCTTGCCCAGGACCTCCCGGCGCGGGCTGTCTACCGGCGTTTCGAGCTGCATGACTTGGATCGCGGAGCTGATGCCGGTCAGCGGGTTGCGCACCTCGTGGGCGAGGTGCGCGGAGAGCTCGCCGAGCGCCGCGAGACGGTCGAGGTGCGCGACCTGGCTGCGGTGCAGGTCCACGATCTCCCGGCGGTCCTTCTCGAGCAGGCGGACCATGTTGTTGAAGCCGCGGGCGATGGAGCGCAGCTCTCCCGAGGGGAGGTCGTCGACGCGCGTGTCGAGCGCGCCGCGCGCGACGCGGTGCATGGCCGATATGATGCGTCCCATGGGCTCGTCGATGACGCGGCGCACGACGATGAGCGTCCAGAGGCCGACGATGAGGAACGAGGAGAAAAGTATGATGAGCCGGCCCTTGAGGTTGGCCTCGGCCACGACTTGGCGGTCGCGCTTGGGAGAGACGAGGCGGACGTAGCCGAGGGGCCCCGCGTTCGCCCCGTGGCAGCGCACGCAGCCGCTGCGGTTCTGAATGGGAAAGTCCATGACGATATGCTTGTCGGGATCGTAGGCCCGGGACGTCTCGCGGCGGGGCTTAGCGCCGGCGGCGAGGTCCTGGGTGTTGACGGTCATCTTGTCCGAGTCGAGGAGGAACATGCGTTCGTCGGCGCCCTGATGATTATGGACGGAGAAGAGATGCGTGATGGCGCCGCGCGACTGGCGGAGCATCGCGTCCGTGATGACTTTCTCGATGACGGGGAACATGCTGGTCATCGTCGCGCGCTCCATCTCGATGACGCTGTCGCGCGTGTCCTGTATGTAGAGCATGAAGGTGATCGCCGTCACGATCACCGTGAACGAGTAGAAGGCGATGAACGTCTGTCGGGCCAGCGAGGAGCCGCGCCAGACGACGGTCAAACGCCGGAGCAGACGGTCTGGACGCAGTCGCCGCATGGACGTTCTTCCTGCCTCGCAACGTTTCAGCCACGCGGAGAGGAGGCGGGCCTGGCGAATAAGCGCCGCCGGACCTATACTGCGGGCGCAGGAGCGCCCCGATGATTCATCCCTGGCCCCGTCGGTTTTTTATCTGCTCGGCTCTCGCGGCGTCGGCGCTCGTCGCGGCGCTCATGACGCGCGCGCCGCGCTCCGTCGACGGCTTTTCCGATCTGCGCGACGCCGTCGGCGATCATCGCGCGCTGCTGAGCGCCGGGCACTCCGCGCTCGCCTGCGCGTCCTGCCACTTCGCGCACCCGGCGCGCGCTCCGCAGCCGTTGTGGCAGACGCAGGGCGGCGGCGATTCGTCTCTCTTCGCGCGCGAATCGGAGCAGGCAGGCGGCTCCAGAACCGGCCTCTGCATGTCCTGCCATGACGGCGCCGTCGCCCCCAGTCTCCAGGCTCACGGCGGCTTCCCCGGGGGGGAGCGCTTCGCGGCCCTCGGTCCGAATCCGAACGCCAGCCATCCCGTGGGCGTCGACTACATGGCGGCTTTTCGCCGCGATCCCGGCTCATACGTCGACCCGGCCGCGAACCCCGGGATCGTTCTTGAGGAGGGCAAGGTGGGCTGCATGTCGTGCCATGCCGGCCACGACGTCAGCGCCGTTTCCGCAGGCAACGTCCGCCAGGAAGTCTGCATCGAGTGCCACCGCCGCTGAGGCGAGGTGGGCGAAATCGCGCGTCCATGACGCGTTTTTGCGTTCGTCCGGGCTGAAGCCCGTCTATTCGTCGTTTTTCCGGCGCCGGCGCTGGCCGCTTCGTTGCCACGCAAACGTCCGAGATGATGAACGACTGGCTGGTGGTCGGGCTCAATCACGCGACGGCCTCCGTCGAGATCCGCGAGGCGGTTTCCCCGAAGCCGGACGAGGCGGGGCGCATCAACTCCATCGTCAAGGCCGCCACCGGGCAGGAGGGGGTCGTCGTCCTCTCGACCTGCAGCCGCTTTGAGATCTACTGCCAGCCGGACAAGGACGGCGAGCAGGCCGTGGTGGAGTGGCTCGCCCGCCGCGCGGGGCGGGACGTCTCCTCCTCCCTTTATGTCCGGCGCGGCTCCCAGGCCGTCGATCACCTCTTTCGCGTCGCCGCGGGCCTGGACTCCTGGATACTGGGCGAGACGGAGATACTTGGCCAGTGCAAGGCGGCCTATCAGGGCTCCTGCGGCGAGAAGACGGTCAACCGCTACGGGCACCTCGCCTTTCAGCGCGCGTTGATGGTGGGAAAAAAGGTGCGCAACGAGACGCGCATCGTCGGAGGCATCGCCTCGATCGGCGGCGCGGCCGCCGTGATGGCGCGCAGCATCTTCTCCGATCTCAAGGAGCGCGTCGTCGTGGTCTTCGGGGCGGGCACCATGGCCGCCTCCTCGGTGCGGCATCTGCGCTCCAAGGGCGCGGGAAAGCTCTACATCAGCAATCGCAGCCTGGACAAGGCCCAGGTTCTCGCCGCCGAGCTCGGCGGCGAGCCCGTCTCGCTCGCGGAGGGATTCGACCGGCTGGATCAGGCGGACATCGCGATTTTCTCCACGGGGGCCGACCGCTATCTGCTGGACGGGGAGGCGGCGCTCGCCCTGTCGCGCCGCCGCGGCGGAAGGTCGCTGTTCATCATCGACATCGCGATGCCGCGCAACGTGGCTCCGGAAGTCGCCCGGGCCGAGGGCGTCTACCTGTACGACATCGACGACCTGAAGGGCGTCGTGCAGAAAAGCCTGGCCCAGCGCGCGGACGACATGGCGCGTGCCGCGGACATCGTGGCCGCCGAGAGCTCGGACTGCTGGGCGCGCCTGACCCACCCGCTGCCCGCCGCCGGGCGCGCTCCGGTCGCCGCTTAAGCGCCCAGCCGCTCGACGAGGAGGTTCATGGCCTCCTCCTGCTCCTCGATGGAGCGCACGAGCGCGAATTGCGCGCGGCAGCGGTCGAGATTGTGGTCCTCGCGGCGGACCTTGAAGTAGGCGTCGCCGGCCAGGAAGTCCGTGAGAAAGCGGACGCCGACCTCGAAGGCCATGAGCTTCCCCGAAAAGGCGAGGTGCTTTCTCTCGCAGGCGTTAAGCAGCTCTCCGGCGCCGGCGAGATAGCCGCGAACGAGGGCCTCGAACATGGGCAGACGCATGCGCACACGGGAGAGGTCGCGTTCGTCCTCCGCCGCGGGGCTGGTCGCGGTGCGCACCATGTCGCCGAAATCGTGGAGGGCCAGCCCCGGCATGACGGTGTCGAGGTCGATCACGCACAGCCCCTCGGCGGTGGATTCGTCGACGATGACGTTGTCGGCCTTGGTGTCGTTGTGGGCGATGCGCTCGGGGACGTTTCCGCTCTCGAGCAGGTCCTCGAGCACGCTCGTCATCGCCTTGCGGCCCAGGGCGAACTCGAGCTCGGGACGGGCCCGCGCGGCGCGGTTGGCGAGGTCGCGCGCCGCGGCGTCCTCCAGCGCCGCGAAGCGCTTGGGCGTGTGGTGAAAATCAGGGATCGTGACGTGGAGCCGAGGCCCGGGAAGGTCGGCGAGAAGCGCCTGGAACCGGCCGAAAGCCTTGGCGGATTCCAGCGCCTGGCGCGGATTCTCGACCACCTCGCGCGTGCGGCCGCCGTCAATATAGCGGTAGGCGCGCCAAAAATTCCCATCCTCGTCTCGGACGTAGGGCTTCCCGTCGTTGGCCGGCACGAGCCGCATGACGCGCCGGGACGCGTCCGGCAGATGCCCCAGCTTCGCCTGAAGGTGATCCAGGACGCGCCTCATGTTGTCCATGAGGGCGGGCGGGTCGCGGAAGACCGCGTGGTTGATGCGCTGCTGGATGTAGCGCACGCTTTCGCCGCCCCGGCGGTACGTGACGCGGTAGGAGTCGTTGATGTGGCCCTGCCCCCAGCTCTCCGCGCCCTCGAACGTCCCCTCCAGGCGGAAGCCGCGGCCGACGGCGCGCAGATCGTGCTTCATGGGTAAGCGAGCGTTCCCCACTCCTCGCGCCGGTGAAAATCCGCCGCCGCGTGCGGCGACGTCGAGGAGAGCACCGCTTCGGGCCGGCCGCGGGCGCGGTCGTAGCGGCTGAAGGAGAACCGCGTCGGCCTGCCGCCCACGGACTCGAAAGGAATCTCGGCCAGGACATGCCACCCGCGGCCGATCCACGCGCGGCTGTCGAACAGTTTTTGGGCGACCATCATGCGCTCCGGGGGGAGGTCATGGGGGCGCGGGATAGGGATGCGCAGCTGCAGCCGCTGGTTGTTGGGGGCGACGTGAAATTCCGCGTAGTGCGCCGCGCCCGGGGCCTGCAGGAAGATCTCGAAGGCGTCCCCGAGCTCCCACAGCCGCTGGTTGAACCCCGTCGCCGCGGAGTGGACGTCGTCGTCGGCCAGTTCGGCGAAAACCAGGAGCGACTTCTCCCGCCGTCCGACGCGCGCCGAGGCCGGCCTGAAGTCCGGCTCGGGCGCGGGGCGCCAGGCCTGCGCCAGGGGGCAGGGGGGCGCCGCGGAAAACGCCCGGCGAACCGCCGCGATATCCGTCTCGTCGAAGCGCTCAAGCTCCACGCACGCGACCAGGGGCCCCTTGCCCAAGCGGCTACCGGTAGCGCTCGAGCAGCGCCTTGCGCCCCAGCAGCCAGGCCGACAGCGCCGTGAAGACGGCGACGCTTCCCATGATCAGGGCCATGCGCAGAAACGGTTGGTCCATGCTCATGCGCTCCTTGCCCAGGCCGATCGCCGTCGAGATCCAAATGAGAGTTCCGAAGCCGAGAAAGCCTTGAAAAGTCCTGAGCGCCCAGCGCCGCCGCACGAGCAGGACGAAGATCGGCGCGGCCAGGCAGAATCCGACCATCGTCAAGCCGCCCCGGCGCAGGAAGTGGGCGCCCAGGACGATGCTGGCCAAAACGGCGGGAATCAAGCGCGCCACGCGCGCATATTAGATTAAATAGACGAGCCTGTCATCCGCGTTGTATCGTGGGTTGCGCCCGAGGGAATCGGGCGCCTATCCAACAAACGGGGGTTGACAGGCTCTATGCGGGAT
>JACQJQ010000190.1 GCA_016204945.1 Elusimicrobiota bacterium | reverse complement strand
TCGAGTTCGTCGGCCGCCCCGAGCCCTTCCGGCTCGCCGGCGTCATCCTGGCCCTCCTGCCGATCGCCGCGGCCGCGCGCGGAGCCGCCGAGAGAAGCCGCGAGGCGGTCTTCTGGTCGGCATGGCTCGCGGGCTACGCGCTTCTTTTCATTTCGTGGGAGCCCTATACCGTCGTCTACCGCGTGAGCGACCTGCCCGCGCTCTGGGCGCTGGCGACCTTGGGACTGCGGACCTTGCCGCCGCGCCGGCGCCTGGGAGCCCTGCTCTCGTGGACTCTGGCGGCCTTCGCCTACAACCTCGCCTTCGTCGTGCGCCCCGCCTCGGACCCGGCGAACAATCCCCACCTCGTCGAGGCCGAGTGGATCAAAGCGAACGCTCCGCCCGAGGCCTGGATCCTCGCCGGCGGCAACGGCGCCGTCTACATCCCCTACTTCGCGGGCCGTCGTCCGGTGAATCTCCGCTACTACGCGGATGAGGCGGCGCTGCGCGCCCGGCTCGACTCCCTCGCCGCGGCCGGGGAGGCCGTGTACGTCGGCGGCCTGGCCCTGGAGGACCAGAACCTGCGCGCCCGGCTTGAACGCTACGGCCTGAAGCCCGCCGCTTCCCGCGCCGGCCTGTCCCTGTTTCGCGTGGCTCGCGGGAAATAGAGGGACGAGTCTTTCGTATAATAACCCCCTCTTTCCAACTCAACAGGAGGACCGCCGAAATGACCACGAACATCGAGCAGCTGCTCGGAGCCGACGCCGGGCTTCTCGAGCACAAGTGCGCCGCCATCCCGAAAGAGCTGATCCACAGCCCGGGCCCCGATTATGTCGATCGCATCTACGCCCTCTCCGACCGCCCCACGCCGGTGCTGAAAAGCCTCCAGGCCCTCCTCGGCCACGGCCGCCTCGGCGGCACGGGCTACGTCTCGATCCTGCCCGTCGACCAGGGCATCGAGCATTCGGCCGGCGCCTCCTTCGCCCCGAACCCGATCTACTTCGACCCCGAGAACATCGTCAAGCTGGCGATCGAAGGCGGCGCCAACGGGGTCGCCTCCACGCTCGGCGTGCTCGGCGCGGTCGCGCGCAAGTACGCGCACAAGATCCCCTTTATCCTGAAGTTCAACCACAGCGAGCTCCTCTCCTACCCGAACACGTTCGACCAGACTCTGTACGGCAGCATGAAGCAGGCCTATGACATGGGCGCGGTCGCCGTCGGCGCCACGGTGTACTTCGGCTCGACCGAGTCCCGCCGCCAGATCTGGGAGGTCAGCCAGGCGTTCGCGCGCGCGCATGAGCTCGGGATGGCGACCATCCTATGGTGCTACGCGCGCAACAACGCGTTCAAGACGGCCGAGAAGGATTATCACGTCTCCGCCGACTTGACCGGCCAGGCCAATCACCTGGGCGTGACCATCCAGGCGGACATCATCAAGCAGAAGCTGCCCGAAAACAACGGCGGCTACAACGCGATCAAGGGCTTCGGCAAGACTCATAAGCTGGTCTACGAGAAGCTCACGACCGACAACCCGATCGACCTGACCCGCTACCAGGTGGCCAACTGCTACATGGGCCGCGCGGGCCTGATCAACTCCGGGGGCGCCTCGTCGGGCTCGACCGACCTCGCCGAGGCCGTAAGGACGGCGGTCATCAACAAGCGCGCGGGCGGCATGGGGCTCATCTCTGGCCGCAAGGCGTTCCAGCGCCCCATGAAGGACGGGGTCGGCATACTCAACGCCATCCAGGACGTGTACCTGGACAGGAAAGTCACGATCGCGTAGGCGCTAGTGCGGCTTGCCGTGCTCGCTGAGCACGAGCTCGATCTCGCCCCACAGCTTCTCGACGGTGATCGGCTTGGGCAGGAACTGCTCCGCGCCGGCGAGGAGGCCCTCGACGCGGTCGCGCGGGTCGGCGTAGCGGGTGGAGGCGGACACGAAGATGACCGGGGTGTCCTTCTGATTGTCAAGGCGCTTGACCCTGCGGCAAAGGTCGAAGCCGTGCACGTCGGGGAGCTGGACGTCCATGATGATGATCGAGGGCCGGCTCTGCTTGAGGACCTTGATCGCCTCGTCGCCCGTGCGCGCCCCGGTCACCTCGATGCCGCGCAGCGACATGACGTCGATGAAAGTCTCGCGGAAATGATCGTCGTCTTCGACGATGAACATCGGCGAGGCGATCATAGCACGCTGCCGCCGCGGTCGCTCTGATCCGGATCGGAACGATCATCGGGGCCGCCTCCGCCGCCGCGGCTCGCGTTGCCGAGGTCGTCGATGCCCCCGTCCCGCGGCGACGGGTTGCCGTTCTCGTCCACCTCGTCGTACGGCATATCCTTTTTGAGGACGCCGCGGGAGGACGATCCGAACCGGAGAGCCGCTCCGTCGAATAGGCCGCGCGACTCGATGGCCATGTTCTCGATGGATTTCGGCGCGAAAAAAGAGGCCGGCAGGCGGGCATTGATGGTCTCAACGGCGATCCTCGGGCCGGCCGCGATCGAAATGCTCTCCACCGCGGGCGAAACGGCGAAAACGGCCGGGATGAGCGCAGGAGCCGGCAGCGCGGCCGGAACGGCCAGGGGAACGGAAAGAACGGCGGCGGGATTCGGCGCGGAGGGCGAGAGAACCGGAATCATGGAAAGGCGCGTTGCGCGGCCGAGGCCGGCTCCGATCATTCCTACGGCGCCATAGGAACTCGCGCCGGAAAACAGAACGACGAGGGCGAGAACGGCGGCGGAACGAAAGCGCTTCATCGGGGCGATCTCCTTGTCCATGCTTCCTGACTCATTATATCTCCGCATCCGATCCTGCAGAGGGGTCATAGGTCCCAAGGAAACCTCGGCATTGGTCCCACGCGCAAAAGGCCATTGGACTTGCCGGCTAGGCCTAGCGGGAAGCCTATGGGTGCGCGGCGCGAAAAGCGGCGAGAACGTCGGGAAGGGTGCGGCGCGGCGTGTCGTAGCGGACGAGCAGTTGTTCGTTCTCGGCCAGCATGTCCTTGGCGGCCTTACGCGCGACGGCCGGGTCCATCGCCTTGAGAAACAGCACCGCCGGTCCGTAATAGAACCTGAGTCCGAGGCCCCCCAACGCGTCCTTGAACCATGAGGGCGTCGCGGCGAGCAGCGTGAACTGGCGGCCGTCCTTCAAGTAGACCTCGATGACCCCGCACGAGTGCTCCGGCCGCGCCGGGTCCGATAGGTGCGCGAGTTCGATATGAGCGACGGCCTCCGAGGCGCGCGTCACGCCTTCCTCCGATGATAATAGCGCAGCCAATAACCGCCCATCTCGGCGGCCATCGCGTCCACGGCGGCGCGCACCGTCTCGCGATCCAGGCTCGCGACGAACAGGACGGGCTCGGACCACCAGGCCCGCCGCTTGGCTCGGGCCATCCATGCCTCGGCCCGGTCGAAGGTCGCGGCCTTGAAGGTCGAGCCGCCTCCGTCCTCGAAGACGACTGACACCTCGCAGTCTCCGGAGGAGGCGTCAGCCGGAGGCGCGTAGTCGATGGACGCGACCTTGGGCGCGGGCATGGCGGCGATTATACTCGTTTACACGGCGGACTTTTCCGGCTCAAGAAAGCGCGTCAAATGTCGCCGCGCGCGACGGAGCCGAGCGGGACCCGGTCCAGCGACTTGATCGCTTCGAGCACGAGGAGGTAGGCGTTCCGGTAGTGCGCGAGGCTGAACGCGGCCATGGTGTCGCGCTCGGAATGAATGATGTCGAAAATGACGTCCTGCGACGCGCCGTAAATCGTGACCGCGGGAATGCCCGCGTCGCGAAAAGTCGAGGAGTCGGCGTCTCCGCCCTCCAAAACGTCCTCTTTCAGCTCATGGCCGCTGTCGCGCGAGACCCGCGCCAGGCGGTCGAGCAAAGCGCGCGTGGAGTTGTTCTTCCACGAGAACGTGCCGTTTACCGCGAGCGTGTCGAGGTTGATCATCGCGTCATTCCGGCCGCGCGCGGCTTGGTCGAGGGAATCCACGTACGCCTGCGATCCGTACAGGCCCTCCTCCTCGCGCGCGAACGCGACGAACACGATCGTCGCGTCCGTCTGGACGCCGTTCAGCGCCTGATAGAGGTTGGCGACCATCGTCGCGCCGGTGCCGTTGTCGATCTTGCCGAGCCCCTCGCTGGCCTTGTCGTAGTGGGCGCCGACCACGATCACGCGCTCGGTTCGGCCCTTCTTCGTCACGATGACGTTGCTGCGCCCGTATCCCGCGTCCTGCAGGACGATGTCGGCGTCTTTCGCCCCGGCGAGTTTAAACAGCTCGATCATGAACCGCATCCGCTCGGAATTCGTCGCCGGCAGGCGGTCCATGCGTCCCCGCATCTCCTCCTCGCTCGGAATCGCGCCCGCGGCGCGCGCGCCGCCCCCGCCCTCGGAACGGCGCAGCTCCGCGAACCGGCGCCGCGCCTCGAGGACGAACGCGTCCGGCGCCGCGAACGACGCGCTCTCTCCGGGCGCCGCCGCGACGGCGCCGTCGAAGACGGCGGACAGCGCGGGCGTCGGCTCGCGCCCCTCGGCCTCCGCGGCGGACAGCGCGCCGTTCAAAGCGCGCGCCGCGTCGAGCGCCGACGGCGAGAGCATCGGGAGCAGCGGAAGCGGTGCCGACGGCGGCGCTGGAAGGACGGCGCCGAGCGCGGGCGCGACGGGAACGATCGGCGCCGGAGAGGCGCCGTGAAGGCGAGGAATCGCGGCGACCGCGCCCAGGGAGAACGAGCGGCAAGCGAGGAAAAGCGGGATGAGGAGAGCGCGGTGTTTCACGCTGGAAGTCTACCACCGCGCGCAAGAAGAGCGAAGGCCCGAAAGGCCCCCGGCGCCGTCGGGAAAGGGCCTAGGCGTTTAGGCCCGCAGGACCCGGCTGCGGGATGCTAAAATAGGCGCATGGTCAAGCATGCCCTTCTCTGCGCCGCCCTGCTCGCCGCGTCCTCGCGCGCTCACGCCGGCATCCGCCTCGGCGACGCCGAGGCCGAGGCCATCGGCATGAAGATATGGAAGAACGAAAGCGGCGGAACGATCGACGGGCTGACCCACTGGAATAAAGGCGAGAATTTCGCCTCGCTGGGCATCGGCCACTTCATCTGGTACAAGGCGAACGAACCCGGACGGTTCACGGAAAGCTTTCCCGGCCTGCTCGACGCGCTGGTCCGCTCCGGACGGACCTTGCCCGCCTGGCTCCAGGGCAAGCCGCCCTGCCCCTGGAACGACCGCGACGATTTTTTCTCCAAATTCCGCAGCCCGCGCATGAACGAGCTGCGCCGGCTGCTCGCCGATTCCATCGGCGTCCAGGCGCGCTACGCGGCTGACCGCCTCGAGGCCGCTTTGCCCAAGATCCTCGAGGCCGCCCCAAGCTCCGAGCGCCCGAAGCTCCAGGCCCGCTTCGAGCGCGTCGCGGCGGCGCCCAACGGCGTGTACGCCTTGATGGACTACGTGAACTTCAAAGGCGAGGGCGTCAGCCTCGCCGAGCGCTATAACGGCCAAGGCTGGGGCTTGCTCCAGGTCCTCGAAGGCATGGCCGATGCCTCCCCGGGCCAGGCTTCGGTCGAGGCTTTCGCCGAATCGGCGGACGCGGCGCTCACGCGCCGAGTGGCCAACAGCCCGCCCGAGAACGACGAGGCCCGCTGGCTGCCCGGCTGGCGCAAGCGCCTGCGCACCTACCTCGAGCCCTAGCCGGGCGCCGCCGCGCCCTTACTTATTGTCGAGCAGGAAGCGCAGCAGATCGCGAGCGGAGGCGACCGAGTCGAGCCCTGGAGATTGGAATCCGTCGGATGCTCTTAAGCGGTCATCCATCGCCCGCTCAAGGCGGCGCCGTTCGTGCTCCAGCCTCGACTGCTCCTTGGCGCGCGCCACGTCCATGCCGCCGCCTCGGATGAACGCGACGATGCGGCGCAGTTCGTCCGGGTCGAACCAAACGCCATGCGGCTTGCATACGTCGATGATGACGCCCGAGCAGCCGGCGAAGTTGAATCGGTTCATCAACTCGGCGCAGACCGCGCAAGGGCGGTAGGCGATCGGCGAGGACGACGGATCGGACGCCGCCGGGGCGGGCAGCGGCGAACCTTCGCCAAGATAGGAAGCCTGCGTCTCGCGATCGTCGCAGATCACCCGGAACGAGGCGGAGTCGGCCCACACGCCGCCGCAGCGGACGCAGCCCGACAGGCGCGCGCGCTTGAGCGAGCGCGTCGACAACGGCTCGCGGCAACCCGGACAGGCCGCGGCGGACGCCTCCTCGGCCGCCTGCGAGCCGCAATACGCGCAATCTCGGGCCTCGGTGAAGGTCCATCCGAAGCACCAAGGGCACCGTATCGGATGCAGGTTGGCGCGGCAGTGGGCGCACTCCCGCGCCTCAGGCGCGGTCGGGGCGCCGCAGCTGGGACAACGCAGAACGCCGGCGCGATCGCTCATGCGTGCTCTCGGATCAGATGAGCCGCATAGGCGCCGAGCGGGAGCAGGACGGCGAGAAGGAGCAGCGGATGCGGCCCGCCGAAGGTGATCGCGGGATAGTGGGTACTCAGCATCAAAAAAAGCAGCGGCATCGACATCAGGGTGTTGTGCTTCGAGCAGCGCTTGGCCTCGAGCGCCAATTCGGGGCGCGGCGGGCCCTTGGCCTCGGCAAGCGCCATGATCTTCTTTTGATTGGGGATGATCGTCATCCAAACGTTCGTCATCATGACCGTGCCCATCATGGCTCCCACGTGCAGATAGGCGGCACGGTCGCTGAGGACGCGCATCAGCGCCCAGCCGGCGGCGAGCAAAAACAGGCACCACGCGATCCCGCCCGACGCGTCCGTGCGTCCCAACGGCGTCCGCCAGATCGTCCGATAGGCCCCGACCGCGCCGACGAGCGCGCCCGCCGAGATCAGAACGGCCTTCCAGCGCGGCAGATCCGCGCCATAATCCAGCAGCGGCGCGCCTGCCCAGTACGTCAGCGCCAGCAGAAAAAAGCCCGACAGCCAGGTCAGCATCGCCTCCCACTTGAACCAGTGCAGGACCCGCGGCATGACCTCGGGCCATTTCTGCTTCTCCACGAGATAAAACCCGCCGCCATGCACCATCCACAGCTCGCCCGCGATGTTCGGCTTGGCCGCCGCGTCCCGCGGCGGGTCGAACGCCTTCTCCATCCAGTTGAATAGGTAGGTCTGGCCGATCCACATGATTCCGGTGATCGCATGCGTCCAGCGCAGCAGGAGGCTCAGCCACTCGTGAAGGTCGCTCATATCCTTTAGAAGTCGTCCTCGGGGTCTTTTTCGGCCAACGTCAAAAGATAGTCCGCCAGGGCGCCGAGTTCGGTGTCGCTCAGGACGCCTCCCCAGGCGGGCATGTCCACGGCCGCGACCCGGCCGTCCTCCGCGTCGGCGACCGCCCCCCGCTTCAGCTTGGAAACGAGCTCGTCTTTTCTGTAAGTCGCCAGCAACGGGCCCAGACGCGGGATCATCCCGCCGCGCCCCCCGGGATTGGGGTGGCCGCCGCGGCCGGCCGGACCGTGGCAGGCGACGCAGCCGGCGCGCGCGTAGATGACGCGTCCGTCGCCGGAGGCTTTCCATGGACGAGCCCCTCCCCAGGCCTGGCCCTTTTGCTCGGACAGGAACTCCGCCAGCGCGGCTCGATCCCGGTCGCCCAGCCCCTGTTCCGGCATCATGGCGTCATGCCTGGACGCGCGCGGGCTCGCCAGCCAGCGCTCGAGCCAAGGACGCGGGCGGCGATGGCCGACCATGGTCAAATCCGGGCCGGAGTTCCCCCCGCGCGCGCCGATTTTATGGCAGGAGCGGCAGCCGTGAGCGTCGAATAAGGCGGACGGATTCTCCGCTGAAGCCGTGGACGCGGCGACGAAAAAGACGGCAAGGGCGCGAAAAAGCACGGGCCATTCTATCATTCGTTCCATATGAACAAAAATCAGTATACTCGGCGCTGTTGGAACGGACGCTTGGAGGAAAGATGAAGGCGCTCATCGGTATCCTTTCCCTGTTATCGTGCTCGACGCATGCCGCGACGGGACCCGTCGGCTGCTATGAGGCGGCCAAGCCGCTGACCGTCTATCCGCCCCTGCTTTGCGCCGGCGCCGCGACGGCGGCCCCCGCCGCCTGCTTCCCCGGCGCCCAAGCCCTGACGAACTTCCCGGCCCTGCTGTGCTCCGGCGCCGCGTCGAACGCGCCGCTCGACTGCTTCAAGGCCGCGAAAAGCATGACGGGTTTTCCGGCCCTCCTGTGCGCGAGGGCGAAATCGAACGCGCCGACGGCCTGCTTCGCCGCGGCGAAGGGCGTGACGAACTATCCCGCGCTGCTGTGCTCGGGGGCTGAATCGAACGCGCCGCTGTCGTGCTTCGCCGCGGCGAAAAACGCGACGAGTTATCCGGCGCTGCTGTGCGCCGGCGCCGGGTCGAACGCGCCGCTGGACTGCTTCGCCGCGGCGAAGGGGCTTACGGACTACCCCGCCCTGCTGTGCGCCGGAGCGCGCTCCACGGCGCCGGTGGACTGCTTCCGCGCGGCGCGGGGACTGACCCAGCACCCGGCCCTGCTGTGCTCCGGCGCCGTGGACGACGGTCCGATCGGCTGCTTAAAAGCCGCTGGGATCACGGACAACCCCTCCGTGCTTTGCTCGCCGAACGGCGCGCTCAAAGCGATCACGCGCCATGACGTTCACCCGTCCTGGGACCTTCCTTACCCGATGCGCTTCCCGCATCCATACCCGTTCCAGTACCCGTTCCCCGATCCCAACCGGGATCCGAGCCGGGCGCCGCGGACGCCCGACGCGCCGAACGCGGCCGCGCTTTTCGCCGGCTTCTAGCGCGCGGACGCCGCCGGCGGGACCGCGGGCTTCCGGCTCTCATCCGAGAGGGCCTTGGCCTCGCGAACGAGCGCCTCCGGGTCCGAGAGGCGCCCGCGCAGGGCGTCGACGGCCCGTTCCAATGAGTCGAACAGGCCCGCCCCGACCTCGTGCGCGAAATAACCCGGGAGCGCCGTCGCCGTGCGCTTGACCAAGGCGGCCAGATAAAGGAACCAGCCCTCGGGCAGGGAGCGGCCCGACGCCGCCATGCCCGAGGAGAGAACGCGCGCAAGCGCCGCCAGCTTCGCCGCCGTGCGCTCGGCCGCCGCGGCCGTGCCCAACAGTTTGGGAGGAACGGCCGCGGCATCCGCCGCCGCGGCGGCCGCCAGGACGACGGGCTCCCCGGGCCGGAGGTCATCGACGAGGTCGCTCCAGCTGAGCCGCGGCGCCCCGGGCGTGCCGCGCGAGGAGTAGAACTGCAGGCCCGCGCGGCTCGCCGCCGCGACGACGACGGCCAAACCGGAATCGCCGGGCGCGGTCACGGTGCCGGGCCCGGGGCCGGCGTTGCCGGCTCCGACCACGACGCCGACGCCCGCGGCCACGAGTCGGCCGATCAGCTCGGAAAGAGTCCCGCCGTCCGCCGCGGGAGAGCCCAAGGTCAGCGCGATCACGACCGGACCGCGGCCCCGGGCCGCCGCGGCGACGCGCTCCAGCGCGGCCGCCACGCGCGCCTCGGACACGCCGGCCGCGGCGCGCACGCGCACGAGCGAGAGGTCGGCGTCGGCGGCGATCTCGCCGGACGGCTCGCCCTCGGAAAGGTCGATCGCCAAGCCCCCCGCTTCGGCCGGAACATTCGAGAGCGGGTAATAGGGAAGCGAGCGGCGCACGGTCCAGCCTCGATGCTGGAGGGCGATCGTCAGCGCATGGATCTTATGCTCGGGAACGGCCAGCCACAGCGCGCGGGACATCGGCAACGACGCCTTCAGCGTCGTCTCGTAGAGCGCCAATTCCGCGGCGTCCAACCCGTGATCCTCCGCGCCGCGCGGCGGGAAAACGAGCAGATCCATCGGGCCCATCGCCGCATCCACGCCGGCGACGCCGACGCCCACGGGATCCAAAGGCGCGGTCGGCGCATCGAGCGGAACATCCGCGACCTGGGCGAGCAGTTGCACGAGCTCCCTCAGCGCGCCGGGCTTGTTGATGGCGCCGCGGTTCCTGAGGACGAAATCCGTGATGACGGGCTTCAGCGGCTCGGCGCGCATGCGCACGACCATGGCCCTGCTCTTGACGGCGACCGGAAAGATCTTTGCGATCGTGCGCGTCAACGCGAGATTCTCGGGGCCGGCCGCGTCCAGCAGGTCCATGACGACGCGATCGCTGATCGCCTCGGGCGCGGCGTCGGCAAGATTGAACAGGGCCGCCGCGGCGAGATGGCGGACGTTCCCGCGCTCGCCCCGGTCGCGCGCGCGCGCGGACAGGCCCTCGGCCTCGACGGCGGTCGCTTGGGAGCCGATCTGGCCGAGCAGCCAAGCCGATGTGAAGCGCGCGCGCTTGTCCGCGTTGGCGAGCTCCTGGACGACTCGCGCAAGCGCCGAGCGGTCGCCGCGGCGGGCCAACGCGTAGGCGGCGTAAACGCCGACGTCCCACGCGCCCTCGGCCGCCGCCCCCCGCAGCGCGGCGTCCACGGAGCGCGCCGGAGTCTCCGCGAGGGCCAGAAGCGCCATCCGGCGCACGCGGGGGTCCGGATCCCCGAGGCCGGACTCGGCGAGAGCTGCGGCCGAAGCCGGCGCCCTGAAGTTCAGCAGGACGGCGGCGGCGCGCATGCGCACGAGCCAGATGGGATCCTTCAGAGCCTCGAGCAGGGCCGGCGTCTCGGCGTCGCGCGCGGCGTTGAAGCGGCGGACGACCTCGGCCTGCGCGGCGTTGCCCGCGGCCGCGCGGTCGAAAGGCTCCTCGGAGGGCTCATCGGGGACTTCGTCTTCCTGACGCGACCGGAACTCGTTCTTGGAAAGTTCGGCGACGCTGAACGCCCGATCTTCAGCGTCCTGCACGGCCTTCAGACGTTCAAGCCAGCCCCAAGCGTCGGAAACAGGCGCGCGCGCCGCGCCCGTCATGCGGCGCCACAACGCGCCGAGCGCGCGCGTCCCCGACTCGGCGACGAGCGAAACGGCGGCCCAAGCGTCCGCCAAGCCCGCGCCCTGGAACCAGGGCGGCGCGCCCATGTCCTTGGCCGTGCGCATCAGCACGGACTTCACCGCGAACGCCATGTTGCCGGCCACGAACGGGGTAACCGCCCCGGCCGAGCGCATCGCGAGCTTGACGAGCAGGGCGATGCCGGCCACCGCGGGATTCGACATGGAGGTACCGGACATGCCGGTATGCTTGCCGTCCTCGAGATCGGAAGGCCCCCGGGACGCGTCCTTCGACTTCGCCGAGTACACGCCGTCCTTATAGACGTTGCTCGAGCCCGGCGCGGTGGTCACGTCTCCGCCGATGCCCGTGATGTCCGGCTTGAAGCGGTAGCGCTTGATCGCGTAGCGCCGGTCGACATCGGGGCCGACCGAACTGTAGAAGGCGATCTCCGGCGCGCCGTCGTCCTTGCTCTTGGCGGCCGCCGCGACCGCGATGACGTCGACGCCGGCCGCGGGCTGGCTCAAGGTGCCGTCGAACGGTCCGGCATTGCCGGCGCTGGCCGTGACGATCGGGAACTCGCCGGCCGCGTTCTTGCGATGGGTCAACTGGGAAAAGTGCTCGGCGAGATTATCGGCCGAGGAGCCCCGGCTGCCGAGGCTTAGACTGATCACGTCGAAGATTTTATTCATGGCGACGACGGCCGCGGCCATGATGTTGCCGTCGGAGGCTCCGGCCTGGTCGCGGGAAAAGACCTTGGCCATGGCTCCCGTCGCGCCCTTCGCCATGCCGAGAAAGCCCTCGTTGCCCGAAACCGAAATGCCCGCGACGTGCGTGCCGTGCCCGATCCAGTCCTCGCCGCCCTCGTCGACCATATCGACGACGTCGAGGCGCCCGCCGAAGTCGGCGTGCGTCGAGTCCGCGCCGGTGTCGATCCAAAAGATCGAGCCCGCCGCGCCGGTGATACCGACCCGCCACACCGGCTTGACGCCTTGGAGGTCGGCCGAATCCATCAGGTGGGTCTCAAAATCCGACCGCGAGTCGAGAATCTCGCTGCCCGCGCCCGCGTATTTTCGGATGACGCTCTCATAGCGGCGCGGTACGGTCACGTAGATTTCCTGGCGGCCCGCGTCCGCGCCGAAGACATGGCGCACGACGACCTCCATCTTCTCGAACAGCCGGAGCTGCCTGCCGAAACCGGCCTCCTCGAGCGACTTGCGCGCGGCCGCGCGGCCCTCCTCCGTGAGCGAGGCGTTCGGAACCGAAATCGTGATGCGGCCGCCCGAAGTCGGACGCAGCCACAGGCCGACGCGGGCCTCGACCTTGCGCAGGATCAGCAGGTGGCCGCCATCCTCGAGATCGACCCGGGTCACGCGGAACTGCCCGCCGTCGGCGGACTCCCAATAGCGCAGAAGCCGCTCCCAGGACGCGACTCCGCGCTCGCCGGGAGCGAAAGAGAGGAAGGCGAAACCCCGGTCGCGCAGGCCGCCGTACAGGCCGTTCATGAGTCCGGAGATGCCGACTCCCTTGAGGCGCTGGGACACGATCTGCCGCCAAAGCTTGCCGACCTCGGCCTCGAACGCCTGCCTCGCGCGGCGCGAGCCGTTTTCGCGCAGCCGCCGGGCCCGGTCGACGAGATCGGTCCACGCGCCGATCCTGGTGGTTCCCTCGAAAGCATCCCCGCGAACCACGAGCCGGGTCGCCAGCACGTAAAGGCTGTCGAGTTGCTTGAGAACCGCCTGCAGACGGAGGTGCTCCTTGGATTTCGGGTTCGGCAAGGCGCGGGCGGCGCCGCCGAGCACGATCGCGCGGAAGCGTCCTCGCCCCTTGGACAGGGTCTGCGCGGGCGCGCCGTCCTTGAGCAAGGTAACGCGCGCCGAGCCGCCGGAGAGGCTGTCGTAGAGCGCGGGATCCGCGAGCTCCTCGACGTCGGGGTTGAGCACGAGCACGTCGTAGGGACGCCCGAGGCGCATCGACATCCGGGTCTGGGTCAAGGCGCGCTGCAGCCCCGACACCTTGAGCTGCTTGAGCGCGCCGGGCCCCCTCAACAAGGCCGCGTGCGCGCGCGCCTCGGCGACGAGCGCCGACCACAGGCCCCTGACGGCGCCGCGCGGCGGGCCGCGCGGCGCGCCGAGCTCCATGTGCTTCAGTTCGTGAATGAGAACCAGGCGCAGCAGCCAGGGCGTCGCGGCGAGCTCGGGGCGGACCCAGATCAGGCCGCGCGAGGCGAAGGCGAACGTGAAGTCCTTGTAGCGGTTATCCGGGCGGTAAGGCCTGACCAAGGCCGCGGCGTTGGCGTCGAGGCCGTAGCGCTTGTCGAGGACCATGTCGCGCAGAACCGAGGCCAGCCGCGCGTCGTCGACCGCGCGGCCGCGCCACATCGCCGCGACGAAGACCGCCGGAACGGCGGCCGCGTAGAGGAAAAGCGCGCCGGTCAGCAGCGCCGCCGAGACCGCGGCGACGGCGAGGACCGTTTCACCGGCCGAGAGCCCGGTCCGGGAGGCGGCGACCGCCTCGTCCGTCGCCGCTCGCCAGTGGACGGCCGGCGCGGCTTTCGCGCGCTGCGCGCGCCGCGCCGGCGGCAAAGCGGACCGGACCTCGGCCGGCTCGCCGGCGGCCGAAGGCTCGACGACGCTCTCGCCGCCGTCGGCCAGAGCCTCGCCGGTGGCCCGACGCGAAAAATCCTCCGCGGCGGCCCGGCCGAAGGCCTCGCCCGGGGCGGAAGGCTCGACGGCCTCGAGCGCGGATGGGACGGCGGGGTCGGGATTGGGAATAGACGCGTCGATGGTCGGCGCGGGCAAGGACGAGGTCAACGACGACGGCGCGGACAACGGCAAGGCGGGCGGGGAACTCAGCCCGGCGCCAAGACTCGCCGGAACCGCGCCCAGCCGGGGAACGGCGGAAACGGCCGAGACCTTGCCCGCGGCCTGCTGCGCGGACGCGGAATACGCGGCGGGGCCCCAAGAAGAAGACAGAAGAGCCGCGCTCAACGCGGCGGAAAGACAGCGGCGGGGCAATGAATCGTTGTTCATCACTGAAGAAAAATCATGTCCGGATGCGCCTGCTCCGGCTTCTTCGGCTCGACAGGGCGGCGGCTCTTCGGGGACGGCGCGGGTTTCTCATCCTCTTGCGCGCGTTTGGGCTCGACGGCCGCGCGCTTTCTGTAGATGATCTTGGGGCCGCGGCCGATCTCGTAGGGCAGGGCCACGCCGATCTGCGCGATCCAACTGCGGTACTGAAGCTGGCCGAGGGCCTTGAGCTCGGCGTTGAAAAACGCGCTCCAGGTGGGCCGCGCGTACTGCACGCCCGCGATCCAGCGGCCCTGGCTCTGCTCGGGATGCTCGCTGCTCTCGCCGAGCACGTCGGAGATCAGAAAGGTCCGGGATTTCAGCTCCAATTTCGAGCGCACCGAACCCGTGGCGTAGTTGTATCCCAAGCCCAAAAAAGGCGTCCAGGCCTCGTAGCTTTTATGGGCGACCGCGGTCAGGCCGAAACTGTTGAGGTTCCAGTCGATTTCACCGTTGAGTTCGCTGTCCGCGCGGAAGGTCTCGTCCACGTCCACGTTGAAAGCGCCCTTCAGGCGCGTGCGCCCGCGCACGTGGTTGTAATGCGCCCCGAGCGCCACCTTCGGCAACGCTTCATCCCAAAGATCGAGGTGCTGACGCAGGCCGAAGCCGTAGGAGTTCGTCTGGACTTGGGCGGTCATGGTCGGGGAAATCTTGTAGCCTGGGGGCGTCGTCGCGTCGGCGAACCGGAGATAGGCGTCCCCCCGCCAGGGCAGCCCCATGCGCAGATGCAGGGCCAGGTTCGGGAAAATCACCTGGTTGGGAAAAATATTGGAGCCGCCCTGTTCGTCGAGCGCCGGGACGGTCAAGGTCGGGAAATCCCCCTTATTGAACGGAATGCGGCCGACACCGAGAGAAAAATCCGGCTGCAGCGCCCAGCCCCGCACTTCGCGCGGCGGGTCGAACGTCGAACCGGCGTTGAACGCCAAGCCGTTGGCCATTTCGTGACTCAGCCATCGCGTCATGCTGCGAAAATCCTCGGAGAGGCTGGGATTGGCCGCTCGGGAGGGAACCGACGAAAGGAGGGCGAACGCGGCCGCCGCGGCGGCCAGGCCCGTCTTCAATGCTTAATGACGAACCGCGACCGCCCGCGGTCGGTGGTCCAGAGATAGGCCTGCGAAGCGGGCTCGAAAGTAAGGGTCGTCTTCAAGCGGTCCGCGCTCGCGACCTTCGAGCGCATTCCGTGCTTGCGGCCGTTTGGAGTCTGGTTTTTCTTCATGGGATCCTCTTTGATTAATGCTAGCACTCGCCCGATGGCGCGGCATGGGCCTGAGGTCCCACCTCCCGGGCGACAAATGGCCCACTCCAAAAAAAAGCGGCGGACCCTTTCGGATCCGCCGCTTTCGAGCCGCCCCTGGGATCAGGGGTTCTCGTAAACCTTGAGTTTACCGTCCTTCTGCGTGAGCCCGACGCGCGCGTCCTGGAACATCTTAAAGACCACGATCTTGTCCGAAGACACGAGTTCGGCCGGAATCAGGAACACGTGGATCTCGCCGCTCGCCTCGGTCAAGATGAACGTGAACGTCCTCGCCGTCTTGTCCGCCCGGCCGGCCTTGATGTCATCGGTGTAGAACGCCTTGTAGTTCCGCCCCGCGACCGAGACGGCCGCGCCGCTGGCGCCCACGCCGTCGAGCATCTTCCTGAGGGTAATGCGGATCTTATCATCCTCGTTGGCGGAGTTCTCCAGGATGATCTCGCTCTTCATCTGGTTGATGGCGTTCGGAGCGAGGTAAAGCTTGTACTTCGCCGTCCCGGAGACGACCTCCTCCTCTTTTTCGAGCAGTCCTCGGACGTTGAAGAACCGCGCCTCGGACCCGTCCACGAGAATGGACACGTAGGCGTTCTGCTGGCGATCGAAGGCGCCGCTGACCCAAACGTCCTTGCCGCCGATGTTGTACTTCAGCGGACTCTTGAGCTGCCTGTTCAAAAGCGCCTCGAGATCGATATCGCCGACCTGGACGGCCGCGCCCCGCACGGGCTCGCCTCCCTGCGCCAGCACCGACAGGCTGATCCCGTTCACCATGGGGCCCGCCTGGGCCAAGGCCGGGGGCGACTGCGTCCGAGCGGTCCAACGTCCGGCGTCGGGCGCCGGCAGAAGCCGGGAGAAGGCGGCCTCGGCGAAGGCCCGATCCGCGCCGAGCGCGAGCGCCTCGGGACCGGCGAAAGCGCGGGACGGCGCGGCCGCGAACGCCAGAGCCAAAGCGACAAGGGTCTGCAAGCGGGTCATTAGACCTCCCTAAACCGTCCGGTGCCAGGCACTCAATCCCTCTTCTCCGCCTTTCAACCGTTGCAAGATTCTAAAACATGGTCCGGATGAATGCAAGCGCAAACACACGGCGACGAACGCGGCAAAAAACCCATGCCGCCTACGCCTCGTAGGGGTGCTTGAAGCCGCCGCCGCGCGGAGCGGGCAGGGGCAGAACGGTGATTTTTCCGGCGAGCCCGGATTTCCTCAACGCGGCGACGGCCTCGCTCCCGCGTCCTCCCTCATCGAGCAGAACGACGACGCGAAAGCCCCTCTCGATCAGGCCGCGCACGAGGGCGGCATCCGGCGCGTCGGCGTACGCGGGGGAACCCGAATAGTACATCGCCTGAGGCATCTTGAAGTCTCCCACGTTGAGAACCACTTTCCGGCCGGGCAAGCCGCGCAGGTCGAGCATCGCGCGGCGGAACGAGGGGTAATCGTACAGCTCGTTCCAAGGGCACGCCGAATAATCCGCGCTCGCCCTCTCCCGAGCGACGAGGCCCGCCTGCGCGCAGAAGGCCAGCAGTCCCGCCAAGGCCGCCGCTCCGAAGCGGCCGGCGCGCTCCGCCCACAACGCGGCGGCCGCGAGGCCCGCGAGCAGGCAAAGCGCGGGAACCGCGACGCAGACGTAGGAGTAGAGCTTCGTCGCGATCGCCGAAAAGAAAACGTACGGGATCAGCGCCCAGCAAAGCGCCGCCGCGACACCGCCCCCTTTCCCTCTCGCCGCCTCCCGCGCCGCGTAGGCGAGCGCGGCGCACGCGGACGCCCAAGCCAACGAGGCGCTTCCGCCGTAATGCGCCGGCAGTATCTTCAAATACCACCACCAGGCGTGCGCGTGCCCATCGATCGCGGCGAACAGGTGCCTCAGGTGAAGAGCGGACTCATGACGCCACAGCTCCGGCCAGCGGCTCGCGCAGTACAGCGGCCAGGGGAGGGCCGCCGCGGCGAAGGCGACGGAAGCGGCGGCGAGAAGGCGAAAAGTCCCGCGAACGCCTCTCGCGGAGAGCAGAAGCGGGAAGGCGGCGGCAAGGCCGAGCAGGGCCACGGCCGACATACAGAGCGTCCCAAGACCGAGCGCGAGGCCCGCGGCCGCGGCGCAAACGCGACTGTTCCGGCGGGCCGAGACCGCGAAAAGATATACGGTCAGCGTGATGAAGAACGCGTTGACGACGTGAGGCGCATCGTCGGGTATGCGTCCCGACACCAGGCGGATCATCAGCGGGTTGACCGCATAGAGCGCGGCGGCGGCGAGCCCGGCCGGACGGCGCGCGACGCCGAACAACTCCTCGGCCAGAAGGAAGACGAGCAGTATGGCCAGAGTGTCCAGGACGACGGCTGGGAGGCGGAAGGACAGTTCGTTCTCGCCGAACGCCGCGATGCCCGCGGACATCAGCCACAACGGCAGGGGCGGTTTGTGGAGCCAGACGCGCGCCTTGGTCCATTCGCGGTCGTCGGCGGGCAGAACCTTCTCCTCGTATAAGGTCGGCTCGAGAGGATGCGCCGCCAGGTTCTTCGCGACGAGCGCATGATACGCCTCGTCCCACTGACTGATGTAGGGATGGTTCGCGGCGCGACAGCGGAGCCAGAAGCCGAAAACAAGTATCGAAATGAGGGCGGGAAGAAGCGTGCGCTTCGAGCCCAGGAGCCTCGTCACGCTACTGCCCGTAGGCGAGACGAAGGGCGAGGTATTCGGGAAGGCCGGCGGCGCGGATCTTCCCCTGCACCGCGGCGATGTCATAAGGAACGCGAAAAACCCGGAAGGTTCCCCTGCCGGAATCGTACAGCCCGCACGAGGCGCGGTTGTCCTGGTCGCGCGGCTGGCCGACCGAGCCCGGATTGAGCGCGACGGGCGCCGCGACGCCGCCGGCGCCGCGCGGCAGGGATTCCTCTTTGTCGTCCATGAAATGCTGGTCGACCTTCTCCGCGTCCGCTCCCGCGTAGCGGAACAGAAGCGGCATGTGACTGTGCCCGACGAACAGGGGCCACTTCTTGACGAAGGGCACGTTGTCGCGGAACTGCAGCGGGCTGAGCAGATATTCCTCGGGCGGGTTGCGCGGCGTCCCGTGCGCCAAGGTGAAGTCCGGCGTCTCCAGGCGGGCCGTCAGCCCCTCCAAGAACATGCGGTTCGCGTCGGAGAGATGAGACCGCGTCCACACGACGGCGGCGCGAGCGTACTGATTGAACCACTGAAGGTCGAGGCGGTCGAGCACCGCCAGGTCATGATTGCCGCAGATGGAAGAAAGGTTCTTAAGGCCGCGGACGCGGTCCAGGCAGGCATCCGGGTCGGGACCGTAGCCGACCAGGTCCCCGCAGCAGATCCAACCCTCGACGCCCAGGTCCTCGAGGTAGTCGAGCACCGCGCCGAGCGCCTCGTAATTCGAGTGGACGTCGGAGATGACCCCGTAGATCACTGCTGTCCGGAGG
>JACQJQ010000197.1 GCA_016204945.1 Elusimicrobiota bacterium | reverse complement strand
GCGCCTCGCGGCGGATGTCCCGGTTGACGGCGGCCAGAGTCGCGTCGCCGTAAACCCGCCGCTCCCTCTCACCGAGGAGATTCAGATTGGGCCCATGCAACACGAGCACGCGCAGGCGCCGTTTGATCGTCATCGGCGAGGCCCCCGCAGCATCCGCAGCAGCCGCGCCGCATCCTCGATCTCGAACTCGCCCACGCCCCTCGGTTTTTCCGGAAGCACGAGCACGGTTTTTCCCCGGCGCCGTTTTTTATCGAGTTCGATCTTGCCGACCAGATCGACGGCCTTCGCGCCGCCCAGCCCCGTGGGCAAACCGAACTTCCCCAAAATCCGGGCCAGCCTGCGGGAAAGGCCTCGGGGAGAAACTCCGAGCGTCTCTCCGATGCGCGTCTCGAGCACCAGACCGCAGCTGACCGCCTGTCCGTGCCCAAGCCGAAAACCCGCCGCGGCCTCGAGCGCATGCGCGAGCGTGTGGCCGAGGTTTAATTTCCGGCGCTCTCCCCGCTCGCGGGGATCGGACGCGACCAATTTCAGCTTGACGCGGACGGAGCGGCGCATCACCTCCCAAAGCACGGGCAGTTTTTTGTCCAGGATGTCCCGCGCGTGCTCCTCGATGAAGTCGAGCAAGTCCGGATCCGCGATCACCCCAGCCTTGACGGCTTCCGCCATTCCCGCGGCGATCTCAGCGGGGGGCAAAGTGACCAAAAACGCCAGGTCCAGATAGGTGTTTCGAGGGAAATAATACGTCCCGACGAGATTCTTGACGCCGGCCAGATTGAACCCGTTCTTGCCGCCAAGACCGGAATCGATCTGCGCCAGCAAAGTCGTGGGCAGTTGGAAGAGAGGAAGGCCGCGCATGTACGTGGCGGCCGCGAAACCGACCGCGTCCCCGATGGTTCCCCCGCCCAAAGCGATCAGCGGAGAGCGGCGATCGGCCCCGGCCTCGGCCAGACGCCGGTAGATCCGGACGATGTGTCGCAGGCTCTTGATCCGTTCGCCTTCGGACAGCAGCACCGCGGAGAAGCCCTCCGGCAGGCTCGTTTCGAGGATGCGCCGATGTCGCTCGTAGAGAGAGCGGTGGGTCGCCACGAAGGAAGGACTCGGGCGGCCGTCCGCGGCCAGGCGCCGCCCCAGCAACGGCAGCAAGTTGAGTCCGGCCGTGACGTTTTCCCGCCCGGCCCACAGCGTCTCGGCCTTGGAGGGCAGCGCCTGCAGCGCCCGCTGGGAGGCCGATTCCGGGTCCGATCCGGAAGAGTCGACGCGCAGGGCCGCGCTTTCATAACCCGCCCGCCTCTCGCACCAAAGCTCCCGCAGGCGCGCGCGCAGAGGACCTCCCCGCAAGAGCGGACGAAGATGCGCGCGCTTTTCCAGCCGGCGGACAAGGGTCGAGACATCGGCGTGGAGGAGGATCACCAGGCCGCTCGCCTCCATCGTCCTCCGGTTGTCGGGATCCGTCAAAGTTCCGCCGCCCGTCGCGATGACGCAGGGCCCCAACCCGGCCCATTCCCGGAGAAGCCTCTTCTCCGATCTCCGGAAGTGCGCCTCGCCCCGGCGTCTGAATATCTCGGCCACGGACAGCCCGCCGCGCCGCGCTAGTTCCTCGTCCAAGTCGCGGAAATCGACCCCCAGCCACCGCGCCAGCAAGCGTCCGACGGTCGACTTTCCGCTGCCCATCATGCCGGTCAGAAAGAGCTTGCGATCCAGCAATCTCATGTCGCGCAGCGCGGATTCTCCCGCTTCCACAGTCCATAGGCCCGCCTCGCCTGAACCACCGTGTCGCCGCCGAATCTCTCCAGAAACGCCTCGGCCAAGACGAAGGCCGTCAAGGATTCGGCGATCACCGAAGCCGCGGGCAGAACGACCGTGTCCGAGCGCAGGTAAGGAGCCGCGCAGGCCGCGCCCGTCTTCAGATCGACGGTGGCAAGCGGCTTTCTCAGCGTGGGGATCGGCTTGAAAAAAGCCCGCGCCACGACGGGTTCCCCGTTGCTGACTCCCCCGTCTATGCCGCCCGCGCGGTTGGACGGGCGGCGGAGACAGCCGCGTTCGATGAGCAAGGGATCGTGAGTTCCGCTGCCCGTCCGCTTCGCCGATTCGATCCCGTCTCCGATCTCCACGCCCTTGCAGGAGGGGATGCTGAGCATGTGGAACGCCAAGCGCGCATCCAGGCGCCGGTCGAACTGCGCGTAGCTGCCGAGCCCCGGAGGAACCCCGAAAGCCCGTATTTCGACGATCCCTCCCAAAGTGTCTCCGGCGCGCCGGGCCGCGTCGACCGCGGCTTGGAACCTCGGCCTGACCCGGGCATCCAGGCAGTAAAAAGGACAGCCGTCCCGCCGCCGCCGCAATCCCCGAAGTCCGGACCGCCCCATGGCGGTAGGACGGGCCGCTAGCCCTCCGATGGCGAGAACATGGCCGAAAACTTCCACGCCGAATTCGCGCATCAGCTTCATCGCGACCGCTCCGATGGCGACCCGCATGGCCGTTTCCCTGGCGCTGGCCCGCTCGCTGACGGCGTTCAAGTCATGCTGGAAAGAATACTTCACCGCTCCCGCATAGTCGGCGTGGCCCGGCCGCGGCTTGCTCCTGGCGGGCATCTCCTCCGGATTCGCCTGACCGCCGTTCGCCAGCATCAGCGCCAACGGAGCTCCGGTGCTCCGGCCCCTCCAGAGCCCCGCGACGATCTCGACCTCGTCATTCGCCAGCCTCATGCGGGCTCCCCGGCCGTAGCCTCCCTGCCTGCGGCGAAGCTGGGCGTTGATGTCGTCCGTGCCGAGTTCCAACCCGGCCGGCAGGCCCTCGAGGATTCCGACGAGCGCCTTGCCGTGGGACTCTCCGGCCGTCAGAAACCGCATGTCGGGTTCTCCTTCCAAAACCGCAGCGCGCGCGCCTGCGCCCGCCGCCCCAGCCACAGGCCGACGCTTCCGGCGGCTTGATGCCGCAGCATCGAAAGACCGTTCATCCCCCGAGCCCCCTTGGCGCGGGCCATCGTGAGAAGCCGGGTCCGTTCGGGTTGATAGACGAGATCCACGACCCGGTGCCGGGCGGTCAGCGCGCTCCAGGGCAACGGGGGGCAGGCGGCCTTCAAGACGCCCATTCCCAACGGCGTGGCGTTGACGATGAGACGCTTCCGCTTCAGCACGGGCGCGACGCTTTTTTCGTCCCAGGCCACCGTCCCGACGTCGGCCTCGGGAAAGAGAAGTCCGAAATGGCGCGCCGCGGCGCGAGCCTGGGAACTTCGTCGCGCCGAGAAATGGAGCTGCGGCGCGCCGCCTTTCAGAAGAGCGTAGGCCGCGGCCCGCGCCGCGCCGCCCGCGCCATAAATGAGCGCGCCGCGTCCCCTCGGTCGGAATCCCGCCCCGCGTAGTGCCGAAAGGAATCCGTCGGCATCGGTATTGTGTCCCTCGAGCCGTCCGCTCCTCCAGAACAGGGTGTTGACCGCCCCGATCCCGCGGGCTTGCGGCGACAGCCAGTCCACAAGACGGAGAACTTCCTCCTTGTGCGGGATCGTCACATTGGCTCCGACGAATCGGAGCGCGCCCAAAGTTCTCACGGCCTCGGCCAGTCGGCCGCGTTCGACGCGAAGAGCCCGGTAGGTCGCGTCGAGCCCCAAGCGCCGGAAAAGCCCGTTCATCAGCGCGGGCGAACGGCTGTGCCCGATCGGGCAACCCAGCACCGCGAACCTCTTCATGATCCCATCACCCGCATCAAGTCCGGAAAGAAATCCGGATAGGAAACGGCGGCCCAGCGTTCGCCGGAGACGCCGACTCCCTCCCGGCAGAGGGCGCCGGCGATCGCCGTCATCATCACGATGCGGTGATCGCGGAAATGGCCGGGAGCGGCGGCCCGCAGCGGGGTCGGGCCTTCGATCTCCAAGCCGTCGGGAAGTTCGTGCACGCGCGCTCCCAGCGCCCGCAGGCAGGCGGCGGTGGCCGTCAGTCGATCCGATTCCTTTCGGCGCAGTTCCGCGGCGCCTCGGATGACGCTGCGCCCATGCGCCTGGGTCGCGGCCAGCGCCCACAGGGGAATCTCATCGATTAGGGATGGAACATCTTCGGGAGAGACGGCCACGCCGCGCAGTTCCGAGCTTCTGACCCTGATCCTGCCGACCGGCTCGGGCCGCCGCCGTTCCACTTCGATGTCCAGCCTGGCGCCCATGCGGAGCAGGACGCGCAGAAGCCCCGTTCGCGTTGCGTTGAGATTGACGCGACGGATCTCCAAATCCGCTCTCGGATGGAGAACGGCCAAGACCGCGAACGCGGCCGCGGAGGAAAAATCGCCAGGGACGGCGACCCGGACCGCCTCGAGCCGGCTCGGCCGCAGGCAGACGTCGCGTTCGCGCGAGGATATCCGCGCGCCCATAAAGGACAGTAGGCGCTCCGAGTGATCGCGCGAACGCGCCGGCTCGCGGACCCGGGTGACGCCCTCGGCCGCCAGACCCGCCAGAAGCAGCGCCGTTTTTACCTGAGCGCTCGCGATCTCGAGCGTATGGCTCGCCCCTTCGAGCCGTCCCCCGGAAATCGCCAGAGGCAGAAAGCCCGCGTTCGCGCGACCCCATATTCCGGCGCCCATGGAACGCAGCGGGCGGGCGACCCTCGCCATGGGCCGCGCGCTCAGGGAGCGATCTCCGAACAGAACCGAAAAAAAAGGCTGCGCGGCCAGGGCTCCGCAGAGCAGCCGGGCCGTGCTGCCCGAATTTCCGCAATCGAGCGGCGCGGAAGGCTCCGCCAAACACCCCTCCCGTCCGAGGACGACGGCGCGTCCGTTTTCTTCCTCGATCGCCACGCCGAGTTTTTTCAAAGCCTCCAGGGTCCGGCGCACGTCCCGGCCGGGCGCCAACCCCGCCAGCTCGCTGCGTCCGCGCGCCAAAGCCGCGAATATGAGCAGGCGGTGGCTGATCGATTTGTCTCCCGGCACCGCGATGCTTCCCGAAATCCTCGTCGGGCGGGCGATTCTGATCATTCCGCAGACTCTCTATCAGTGAACGACGGCGCCTGTCAATGACTTCGGACATGGGGTTGACGCCGCAAGGCCGCGTCCTTGTCCAGAAGAAGGGTATAATGAGGCCGGCAAAACCGATGAATGCTTCAGCCCCGAGCGGCCAGCTCAAATGCGCGGATTGCCCTCATCGCGCCGAAGGCATGTTCCACTCGCTGTCCAACGCGGAACTGGAAAAGCTCGAGCCCGGCAAGACGGTCCGCTCCTTTCGCTGCGAACACTTGCTCTTTCAAGAAGGCGACCCCGCGTTTGGAGTCTACTGCGTGAATTCCGGACGCATCAGGCTCTATAAATCCGGGACGAACGGCAAGGCCCAGGTGTTGAGGCTGCAGGGCCCGGGCGACGCGATCGGCATCGACTCCCTCGTCACGGGAAGCCCCTGGACTTCCGCGGCCGAAACGACGGAAAAAACGACTCTTTGCTTCCTCGTCGGAAGCGTCGTGCTTCAGTGCCTCCAGCGCAACCCGGAACTCATGCGGGAGTTCGCCCAACGGCTCGCGGCGGAATTGCGGCGGACCGAGCGTCTGGCGCTGGATCTGGCGGTCGAGCCCGCCACGGCCCGGATGGCTTGCGCTTTGTTGGACATGACGCGCGCCCCCAACCCCGGAGCCTCCCGGCCCGTCCTCGTCCCCCGGCGCCTCCTGGCTGAGGCCGCGGGCGTGACGACGGAAACCGCCATCCGCATCCTCGGCCGGTTCAAGAGCCGCCGCCTGATCGCCTGCTCGGGCCAGACGATCTCCATACTGGACAGGGCGCGGCTCGAGCGATGCCGCGCCCAACCCGCGAAAGCCGACTGATCGAGATCATTCGCGGGCCTGCGGCGAATCATTGCTCGGCCACGTCCTATAATTTAACTTAGAGGCCGTGCCCGCACCGCAATCTTTTTCCACGTCGCTCGGATTCTGAGATCGTCCTTCAGCGAGCTTCGTGGCGCATGCTCGGCGACTACATCAAGTGGCTGCGGCGCCCATGAACCGAACGCTCCGGCTGGCGCTTGCGTCCATCGGCCCGCTCCTGTCCGTTCTCCAGGCGGGCGCGGTCCCGCCTCCCCGTTCGCCCATCAGCATCTGCCTGTCTCCCGACGAACTGAAGGCCTACGTCGTCAACCAGGACGCCGCCTCGATCTCGGTCCTGGACCTCCCTGGCAGGCGAGTGCTGGGCGAGATCGTGGTCGGCCCGCGCCCTTCCCACGCCGCGGTCTCTCCCGACGGCAAGCTGATCTTCGTCAGCAGCACGCATGGCGATCGCGTGGACGTCGTCGACCTGTCCTTGGGCCGGGTCATCCGCTCCCTTCCCGCTTCCCATGAACCCTACGGCGTCGCTCTCTCCACGGATGCCCGGAAACTGTTCGTGGCGAACTCCCTTTCCGACACCGTCTCCGTGATCGAACCCGCGACGGGCAGGCGCCTCTCTGAGATACGAACGGGGCGCAGCCCCCGCTTCATCTCCTTGATCCCGGGGCGGCCGACGATCGCCGTTTCCAACGGCCTCTCGCGGAGCCTGTCGATCATAGACGCCGAAAATCTCTCCGTCCGGACCGTGGAACTGCCCGCCGCCGCCATCCTGCGCCAGCTCGCCGGTTCGCCGGACGGCCGCTGGGTCTTCGCGGCACATGTGGTCTCGCGAGAACCGCAGGTCGCGGTGCAAATGGAGAGGGGCTGGATCCATGCCAACGGCTTCTCCATCGTGGATTTGGGACCCGGCGGCCGGCGCGTCACTTTGCTGCTCGACCGCCTGCTGGAAGGAGCCGCCAACCCCTGGGGCGTGACCCTCTCCGCCGACGCGCGCAGCCTGTACGTCTCCCTCGCGGGAGTCCATGAGGTGGCGATCGTGGACGTGGAGAAGGCTTTGGACCTCATGAAACGTACGCCGGATGCGGACATCGAGCGTCTTGGACAGGACGTCGAGATTATGGAGCGCCTGAAGATCTCTCGGCGCCTGCCCAGCGGCGGCCTCGGGCCCCGAGGACTCGCCTTGGCCGAAGCGTCGCAAGAACTGCTGATCGCCAACTTTTTCAGCGATACCGTCACGATCCTCGACGCGCGCAGCGGCGCGCTCAAGGCGACCATTCCTCTGGGGCCTCCGGCCGCCAAAGACGAATGGCGCGAAGGAGAGCTTCTCTTCAACGACGCACGGATCACCTTTCAAAAATGGTTCAGCTGCGCGAGCTGCCACCAGGAGGACGCGACGATCGACGGTCTCAACTGGGACCTGCCCAACGACGGGGTGGGCAACCCGAAGAACGTCAAATCCCTTCATGACATCCATGACTCCCCTCCCGCGATGTGGACCGCCGTCAGGGAGGACATGGACGCGGCCGTGGCCGCGGGCCAGCGCTTCGGCGGCTTCCTCCCGGATCCCAAGAACCATAAGGCCCTGATGACGTTCCTGAGCCGCCCCAAAAGAGCGCCGAATCCCTACCGGGCGCCGGAATTAAAAATATCGGTCCGCCGGGGACATGACGTCTTCGTCCGAGCTCGCTGCCCCTCCTGCCACCCCGCGCCGCTGTACACGGATCTCAAACTCCACGATCTCGGCTTGGGAAAGGCCAGCGACCCCTCGCCGCTCTTCGATACGCCCTCTCTTCGCGAGTGCTACCGGACCGCGCCCTATCTGCACGATGGCCGCGCCAAAACGCTTGAGGAGATCTTCACGCATCACGATCCCCGCGGGGCGCACGGACAGACCCGGGCCTTGGCGAAGAAAGACGTCGCGGATTTGGCCGCGTATTTGAAAAGTCTATGAGACTGGAGCGCCGGGCCGCATGGGCGGGAGGAATCGTCGCGATCCTGTCCGCGTGCCTTTCCCACGCCGAGTCGGCGCCGCCCTCCCGCTTCGGCAAGCTCGCCGGCGCGCGCTGGGCCCAGGGAAGTAATTACCGGCGCGCCAACCTCGCCCCCGTGGGCAATCCGTATCCCAATCCGCAGCCCCATCCGAAAAGGGAACGGCCCCACAACCTGGCCGTGTCGCGCGACGGTTCAAAAGTCTACATCGGCCTGCTCGGTTCCGAACTGGAGCCGGGAAGCGAGGTCGCCGTCTATGACGTGACCGCCCAAAAAATAGTCAAACGCATCCCCCTCAAACCCGCGGACGAGCCCGGCCCTCCCGGGCTGGGTCCCTGGGACCTCGCCTTGCATCCGGAGGGACGCTTCCTGGTGGTTACCAACCGCTTCTCCAATTTCGCCAGCGTCATCGACACCCGGCTCGACGCCGTCATCGGCGAAATCCCCTTGGACTTCTACTGCCAGGGAGCCGTCTTCGACAAAACGGGGAAGAAACTCTACGTCGCCAACCGCTATCTGGACCAGGTGTTCGTGGTCGACGTCCACGTTCAGGGCCCCTCCTTCCGCGCGGCGATGAGAGAGCTCGGCGGGTTCGACGACAAGGCGTTCTTCGGCCGGGGCGACGGCCGGCCTGGAATACATGAGCTCCTTGTCCGGCGCTGCGCCGCCTGTCACTCGAACGGACAAGGAGGCTACTACGCCGGGCCGAAACGGCGGGAGAGTCTGCATTCCGCCCTCGAGCACTCGACCCCCGGCAAGTCGCGGGCAAGTCTTCTGCTGCGCGCCGTCACGCGCGGCCGCGACGGCGGCTATGCCGATCGCTCTCCGCGTTACCGCTCCCACGACGGCGTCGTGGTCTTCCCGGACCCCGGCTCCGATCCCGATTATCGGGCGATCGCCCAATGGATCGACTCCGCCGCGGACGGCCCCGGCATCTCCGTCGGCAACCCCGGCAGCCAGCCGAAAACCCTCGCCCTCAGCGGCGACGGCCGCCTGCTTTTCTCGGGAAACACCGGCACGCAGGACATTTCCGTGATCGACACCGGCCTCGCCCGCGAAGTGGGGGCCATCTATGTCCAGAACGCGGTCGACTCCCTCGCCGTCTATTCCTCCCCGCGGACGAAGCGTGATTACCTGATCGTCGCCACCGAAGGAATCGGCTTCGGCGTTCCGAAACAGCGCGATCCGTTCGGCGGCGAAACTTGGGACGCCGAGCATCCCGCCGCCCAGTTTTCCGTTTGGCGCGACACGGGCAGCGGCGAGATTTTGCCTCGCGGCCGGCAAGCGGTCCTGGGCCCGTTCGACGCCGTGGACGAGACGGCGGAGATGGGCTTCCGCGACATGCAAAACGACATCGTCTTCATCGATCTCGGCTCCTTGAATATCCCCCGGTCCGATTCGTCCTCGGCGGGGACGCCCGCCTATCTGCTTTCGGCCAACCGCTACGAAGCGCATCGCTCCTGGGTGCGCTACACTTCGGACACCGCTGAGTCGACCTACGGCGATGTCAAGGGCGACATCCCTCCGGATCTCATGCGCGTGGTCGGCGCCATGCCCGAGCGCATGGCCGTGGCCGACGACCGGCTCTTCGTCAGCATGCGCGCCAGCCACGAGGTCCAAGAGTGGACCATCGACCCGACCGCCGTCGAGCCGAGCGATTACCTGCGGCCGACGGCGGTCTATCGCGCGGGACTCGAGCCCGTGGGCATCGCCGCGGGCCCCGAGGGAACGCCGGCCGCGGGAAAGGTGTTCGTGGTCATCCACTTTGGCGGCACCCTCGCCGTCATCGACCGTCGCAGCCGCCGGACGCGCGAGTTCGTGATCGATCCATCGATTCAGGCGCGGCCCATCCCGGATACCGACGCCGAACGCGGCGAACTGTTCGTCCATAGCTCCGTATTTTCCTCGGACGGCGACGTTTCCTGTTTCCATTGCCACCGCGGCGACACCAACGACGGACGGCCGTGGGGAACGCATCAAGTCCTGGGGCAGGAATACATGTCCCGGCGGGGGAATAAATCCCGGAAGTTCGTCGCGGGCACGATGGGCGTACCACAGCTCCGCGGGCTCTTCGCGATCCAGCCCCTCTACTACGAGGGGACCTTCACCGCCTTCGAGCAGCCGCGGGAAGCCATGGTCGAACAGACGTTTCTGGAGGATTTCCGCGCGGCGACGCCTCAGGGAAACTTCGGCGACGTCTACGCCCATGCCATTCTGCCTCGCTCCGGAGATCTGCCGCTCTCCGGCGACCCCTCGGAGGCGGAACGCTCCGATCTGGAAGAACGCCGCAACGAATTCTTCCGGCGCCAGTCCCTGCGCTATTTCGGCAAGGCCTTCACGCTCCGGGATCTTCAGCGCTTCATCGGGCAATGGCAGATCAACGAGCCGCGGCTGCTGCCCAATCCCTTCGATCCGCGCGTCGCCTCGGTGGCGCGCGGAAAAAAAATCTACGCGGACCCCCAAGTCGGCTGCGTCTCGTGCCACCCTCCGCCTCATTTCGCCAAGAAGGATCTGCCGGACAACCCGGAGCAGGCCTTCGCGCCCACGGTCCTATTGACCGCCCGCGACGGCTCCTCGACCCTCATCGGAATGAACCGTCTCGATGCGATCCAAGGCGTCTCCCGGGACCTCGAGCCCGGAGACGCCGGGCGCGTGGAGCGCGTCCAAGGCCATTTCACTTCCTTTCAGCTGCGCGGGCTCTGGGACAGGCCGCCCGTCTTCCTGCATAACGGACTGGCGCGGACGCTGGCCGAGGTGGTCGCCACGCCCGGACACGCAGGGCTCGGTGAATTCAAATACGAGCCCTTGCTGGGCGGAGTCGGGGAACGTCCCGGACGGCGGGAAATCGGGCTCAACGCAACCGCGTTCTACTCGAAAATGTCCCCCGCACTCGACGCTCTTCGGTCCTCCGGAGCCCGAATCGGCCTCGACACTCATGGAGGGACCTCGCAGTTGAGCGCGCGCCAACTGCAGGATCTGGTCGATTTTCTCATGAGCATCGAATGAGCGCGACCCTCCGAGCCGTTTTTTCGGCTTGGTGCTCCGTCTGCCTGGCGGCCGGACCGGCCTCGAGCTCAGACTCGCGCGAGCTGCGCGACCGCTCGCCGATGGTCTCGATCCCACCTGGAGATTTTTTCATGGGCACCGAAGGGCCGGCCCACGCCGATGTTCCCAAGGAATGGCCGGGCAAGAAGCCTCTCCATCCCTACGACGCCGTTCTGGCGCGCGCTCGTCCCGGCTGGGAGCTTCCGGAGGAGCGCCCGCGTCGCGCCGTGAGCCTGAAGGCCTTCTCCATAGACCGCTACGAGGTCACCAACGGCCAGTACCGGACATTTCTGGCTTGGAGCCGGGCGAACGGGGATCATCGTCTATGCCATCCCGATGAGCCCGCGGACAAGGACCATACCCCCCGCTACTGGAAGGAGTTCAATCCCCTTCTTCGGAACCGGGACTATGCGGCCTTGGCGCCGCACGAAACGGATACGTTCCGGGCCGACGACAGGCCGGTCGTGGGAGTGGACTGGTTCGACGCCTACGCCTACGCGGCCTGGGCGGGCAAGAGGCTGCCCACGGAAGCGGAGTGGGAACTGGCCTGCGCGGGCCGCGAGGGCAGGCGCTGGCCCTGGGGGCAGCGGTGGGATTGGGGGCGGGCGAACACGGGTGGTGAAAGAAAAGGCCTGGACTCCAAACCGCGCGGCGTCGAGCGCGACGGGTACGTCTATCCGGCGCCGGTCGGCCGTTTTCCCAATGGGAAAAGCCCGTGGGGCTGCGAAGACATGGCCGGCAACGCCGCGGAATGGGTGGCGGACAGGAATCCGTCCGGGCCGTCGGCCGGCCTGCGAAGGGTGGTGAGGGGAGGAAGTTCCCAGGACTACCCCAGCTCGACGCGTTGCGCGTCCCGTTCTTCGCGCGAGCCCGATTTCAGGACTTTTACCTTAGGGTTTCGCTGCGCCAAAGACCCATGACGACGCTCTTGATCGCGGCCTTGACGGGAACTTTGCTCCTGACCCGGAGTCCGGCGCGGGGCGCGCCTCCGGCGGGGATGGTTTTGGTCCCGGCGGGGACATTCGCCATGGGCTCCCGGGACGGCAACGCCGACGAGGCGCCTCCGCGCGAGGTCGAGCTTCCATCGTATTACATGGACGCCATGGAAGTGACCAACGCCGATTTTTTCCGCTTCGCGACCCAAAACGGCCGGCAGGAACGGCTCGAGGGGCCCTGGTTTCGATACTTCGCGCCGGCGGCCGCGGAGATCGTCGGGCTCTACGAGACCCGCTACGGCGGCCCCCTGCGGAAGCTCCGGGGCGAGGAGGGGCGGATGGCGGCCCCGGATTTCATGCTCTGGCGCGCGGCCGAACAATCTCTGCGGCAGGCCAAGGAAGGCCAAAACTCGCAGGATGATATTCCGGTGAGGGGCGTGACGTGGGCCGATGCCCAGGCTTATTGCCGCTGGGCGGGCAAGCGGCTTCCCAGCGAGGCCGAATGGGAAAAGGCGGCCCGCGGAAGCGACGGGCGGGTTTATCCCTGGGGGTCGGACTGGGATCCGGCCCGCAGCCGCAGCGGGCTCGAAGCCGAGGCCGGCCCGGTCCCGGTCGGGCGGTATCCGGACGGGGCCAGCCCTTACGGCTGCCTTGATATGGCCGGCAACGTCTGGGAATGGGTCGCGGACTGGTATGGAGAACTCGCGGACGGTTCCGCCCGGCCGGAACAGGGCCGCGAGACTCAGACGCGGAAGGTCATCCGCGGTGGAGGCTGGACCGGATCCCTGCCGGGACGGGCGCGCTACGACACGCGCGGCGCCAGGCGCTTATGGAGCAATCCCTCCTACTGGCATCAGGACGTCGGATTTCGCTGCGCGAAGGAGGCCCCATGAGAAAAAAACGGCTGCTCCAGGACGGAAGCTCCCTCGACGCCCGCATCATCGATCACGGCTCCTTCGCCGAACACTACCTGACCGGCCTCGCGGCTCCGGGTCGTTCGGCGAAAGACTCCGCGCCGCGGCTTTACGCCGCCCTGGCCCGCTGGCTCGCTCTCCACGACGTGGAGCCCATTCAGGAACAGATCTACGGGCTCCAAGAAGCCGCCGGCGAGGTCCTTGCCGCGCGTGAACGCGCTTTTTTGAAACGCGGCCTCGACGGCTCAACGCCGTTCACCTATATCCAAGGCCGGCCTCTCGAAGGCTCCGAATGGGCCGGATTTCAGCTTTGGGGCGTGACCCGAGGATCGCGCAAGAAGAACGCCGTAACCTCCGTGTCTTGGGGGGAACACGGCCGCGCGCGGCTCTGGAAAACTCCCGGCTTCCGCCTGCTCTACGTGCCCGCGGTCACGGGCCGCGACGAGCATGGAGCCGATTCCCCGGACCCGTCCCTCCAGGCTAGACGCATGCTCCTGAAGGCCCAGGCCGTCGTCCGATCTCAGGGTTTTTCTTATTCCCAGGTATTCCGGACCTGGATCTATCTGCGCCGCATCCTGGACTGGTACGGAAGCTTCAATGAAGTCCGGAACGCCGTCTACGCGCGCAAGGATTTTTTCGGGAGAAACGCCCGGATATTCCCGGCCAGCACCGGGATACAGGGATGTCAAAAAGACGAGGAGTGCACGATGAACCTGATGGCGTTCGATTCCCCAACAGCGCGCCCCGAGCCGATCCTGGAAACGCCGCTTCAAGGCCGCGCCTTCTCCTACTCTTCCGCTTTCTCCCGGGGGATGGCCGTGCCCTTGGGAAAGACGACGAGGATATATATTTCCGGGACGGCCAGCATCGATGGCGGCGGAAAAAGCGTCTATCGCGGCGACGTCCAGGGCCAGACCGTCCAGACTCTCCTGAGCATCGCGGCGATCCTGGAAAAATATGACGGAAGGCTGGAGGATCTCTGCTCGGCGACGCTCTTTTGCGCGAACGCCGAAGTCTACGGGGGCTATCGACGAATGCTTAAACTCTTGGGGTTGCCGGAATTCCCAGTCATCCCCATGCTGGCGGACGTCTGCCGGCCTGAACTGCTGCTGGAGATCGAAGCGGTGGCATCGGTCGCGCGGACCCACGGAAAACCGGAGGCCGCTTCATGACCCCTTCAAAAGACGCCGTCGTCATCGTTTCCATCGAGGACGGCCGCCCGCCGCGTTCGTTGCGAAGCCTGCTCAAAGGCCTGGGATTGCGCGATCCCGGCCCGCGCTGCCGCTGGCACGGGCCGAATCTACTGTCGATCCGCGTTGACGGAACGGCGGATGCGGGGATCGCCGCCGAATTCCGGGACCTCGACGGCGTCCGTGACGTCGCCGTCGTGCCCTTGGAGAGAGGGCTGGTCGGACGCCAACCGGGCCAGGCCGATCTCTCCGTGGAACTGCCCGGCGGCGAACGAATCGGAGAAGGCCCGCTGAGCGTCATCGCCGGCCCCTGCAGCGTCGAGAGCCTGTCGCAGATCTGCGAAATCGCGGCTTCCGTGAAGGAAGCCGGGGCCTCGGCGCTGCGGGGAGGCGCGTTCAAGCCCCGGACCTCGCCCTACGCTTTCGGGGGGCTCGGCGAGGCCGGTCTGGAGCACATGGCCCGGGCGCGGGAACTCACCAAACTGCCGATCGTCACCGAGGTGCTCAACGCCGGAGACCTGGATCTCGTGGCCCGTTACGCCGACGTCCTGCAAATCGGCTCGCGCAACATGCAGAATTCCGATCTCCTCCTGGAGGCGGGCCGTCATCGCCTGGGAAAGCCGGTTCTGCTCAAACGGTCTTTCGGCGCCACCATCGAAGAATTTCTCCAGGCCGCCGAGTATGTCGCGCTGGGGCGGTGGGCGGCGGGCCACAAGGATTGCGGCCTCATCCTCTGCGAACGCGGCATCCGGACCTTTGAAACATCGACGCGTTTTTCCTTGGATGTCGGGGCCGTGGCCGTTCTGCGCGAACGAACCGCCCTGCCCATTATCGTGGACCCCAGCCATGCGGCGGGCGCGCGGCGCTACGTGCCCCCCCTGGCCTGCGCCGCCGCCGCGGCGGGCGCGCGGGGGGTAATGGTCGTGGTGCACGGCGATCCGGACCATGCCTGGTCCGATTCCCGGCAAAGCCTCGACCTGCCTTGCTTCCGCAGAATGGTCGCGCAGCTGCGCCCCGCGCCCGCGGCCAGGGCTTGATCGGCGCCGCCGGTCTCGGTTTACCCGGATCAGCGGGGCACGTCACCCCTATGGGCACACGCGTCGTCGGTTCCGAATCCTCTACCAATGACGAAGCCCCTCGTAGGGCGAGGGGCTTCATACTTAAACTGGCGGCGACGGCGCTACGTAAAGACCACCAGTCTGGAATCCTTGCCTACTCCAGCCGCGGAAAAAGTATATATTTTCCCGTCTTTTTCGCTGAACTGGTCAATGGCGTGGACTCGGATCAAAAACGGCGAACTGGTGGTAACTGAGACTATATCATCGGCGGACCAAAAACCCAACGATTTTGATTTGCCTGTTTTTCAATCCCAGGACCCCATCGAAATGGTGGCGGGATTAATACCACCCGGTTCACCCGACAATTTCAATCTCACCGATATTCGCCTTCGCGACCATAAAGTTCTTCTGTAGCTCGAATGACTTGGGGAGTAGACCGTGGTACCGATC
>JACQJQ010000191.1 GCA_016204945.1 Elusimicrobiota bacterium | reverse complement strand
TCGGGGGCGGAGAGAACGCTCGTGGGACGGATGGCCTCGTGGGCTTCCTGGGCGCCGCGCGACTTCGTCTGATAGGTCGGGGGCTCGGCCGGGACGTAATTGGCGCCGAAAGCGTCCTTGATGAACGCCGCGCACTCCGCGGCCGCGGTCTTCGCGATGGAGAACGAGTCCGTGCGCATGTAGGTGATGAGGCCGGCCGGATCCTTCCCGCCGAGGTCCACGCCCTCGTAGAGCGACTGGGCGATCCGCATCGTCCGCTCGGCCGCGAAGCCCATCTTCTGCGAGGCGGCCTGCTGCAGCGTCGACGTCGAGAAGGGAGGCGGGGGGCGGCGGCGCACCTCCTTCTTTTCGACCTTGACGACCTTGAACGAGCCGCCCTGGATGGGCCGCGAAACGGCGTCCATGTCCGCGGCCGTGCGCAAAGTCGTCGCCTTGACGCGATACTGCTCGGAGAACAGGTCGTACGTGCGGGTCGTCTCGACCTTCTCCCTCTTCCACAGCAAGAGCTTGGCGTCGAACGCGGGCGGCGCGCCGTCTTTCTCGAGCGCGGCCGTCAAGGTCCAGTAGCCCTCGGACGCGAAGTCCTTGATCTCATGCTCGCGCTCGGACAGCAGGCGCACCGCGACGGACTGCACGCGGCCGGCGGACAGCCCGCTCTGTATCTTGGCCCACAGCAGCGGAGAGAGCTTGTAGCCGACGAGGCGATCGATCACGCGCCGGGCCTGTTGGGCGTGCACGAGGTTCTCGTCGATCGAACGCGGCTCGGCGATGGCCGCCTTGATGGCGGTCGGCGTGATTTCATGAAAGGTGATGCGCCTCACCTGCCCGGCCTTCAGCTTGAGCATGTCCACCAGGTGCCAAGCGATGGATTCGCCCTCCCGATCATGGTCGGTCGCGAGGTAGACCAAGGCGGCCTTCGAGACCAGGGACTTGAACTCGGCCAGAATCTTCTTGGCGCGAGGCAGCACGACGTATTGAGGCGCGAAGTCTCCATCGACGTCGACGCCGATCTTGCGCACGGGAAGGTCGCGGACGTGCCCGAACGACGACTTGACGATGAACTCGCCCTTCAGAAAACGGGAAATCGTCCGCTCCTTGGCCGGCGACTCGACGACCAGGAGGCTCGGGCCCGTGCGGACGGATTTTGGCGTTTTAGCGGTTTTTGGGGCCTTTACGGCCTTGACCGGCTTCTTTTCAGCGGGCTTCTTTTTGGGCATAGCGTTGTCCAGGGACGGAGGATACTCTTTCCTTCAGCTCCAGCCCGAACATTATAGAGGAAATGCGCATGGTGTCAAGCCCGGAGAGTTGAACCAGTTCATCTAAGGAGAGGGCGTCGGCGCCCAATAACGCCATGACCTTGGCCTCCTCTTCCGTCGGAGGCGCCGCGGGAACCGGGACGGCCGCATCGCGGGACTCAAGGAGCATGCCCTCCGGCAAAGCGGCCAGAATATCCTGCGCCGTGGCCGCCATCCTGGCCCCGTCGGCGATGAGCCGGTGGGGGGCCTCGGACATGACGGAGTCAGCCGGGCCGGGGACGGCCAAAACCTCGCGGCCGCACTCGGCGGCCAAGCGGGCGGTGATCAGGGAGCCGGACTTATGCCGGCCCTCCACCACGACCACGGCCCAGGACAGGCCGGCCACGATGCGGTTGCGACGCGGAAACAGCTCGGGCGCGGGCCGGGCGCCGAGAGGCCTCTCCGAGATCACGGCGCCGCCCTCCGCGACGATGCGGCGGGCCAAGGGAAGGTTCTCCGCGGGATACACATGGCCCAGGCCCGCGCCGAGAACCGCCCAAGTCGGACCCCGCGCGTCGAGGGCCGCTAGGTGCGCCTCCGCGTCTATGCCGCGGGCGAGCCCGCTGACGATGGTCAAGCCGCGGCAGGAGACGTCCCGAACCAGGCGGCGGGCCAAGCGGCGGCCGTAGGGCGTGGGGACGCGGGTGCCCACGAAAGCGACGGGCGGACGGGAGCCCAGGAGGCCCTGGACGTACAGAACGAGCGGCGGATCGTGAATCGAGGCCAGCAGGTCCGGGTAATCCGGATCGCCCCGAACGATCAGGCGGGCCCCGAGCTCCGCCGCGCGGAGCTCTTCATCGACGACGTCGAAAGAAAGAGCGGCCCGGCGCCACCCCGCGGCGTCTTCCAATTTCGCCTCGCTGACGCGCGCCCAATCGGCGTCGTCGGAAGCGTCCAGGCCGCCGGGACCCAGGGACTCCAGAATGTCCCAAGCGCGGCGCGGCGGCGTCTCGACGTTGAGGCGGGCTGCCCAGCGCTGGCGCGGAGTCCAGGAGGCGCTCACGGTCTAAAGCAGCTCCTCGTTGAACGGCTTCGCGGGCGGCGGCATGAGCCTGCGGGCGGGCGCGGGATTGGCCATGGCGTCGACGCGGCGAAGAAGCTCGCCGTTGGTCGTCAGGTTTTTCCACTCCGCCGGGATGCGGCCGGCGGCCACGAGCAGCGCGACGGCGTCGGTCTCCAGCGCCGCGGCGATCCTGCGCAGGACTTCCTCCTCGGCCGGAGGATTGCGCTTGCCGGCCAGCACCTTCGACAAAAACGAGGGGTCGAGCTTGGCTTGGCGGCAGAGCTCGCGCAGCCCCAAGCCGCGGCGCGCCATCGCGTCCGCGACGAGACGGGAGAACGGGGGAAGAGCGTTCATTTGAATTTGATGATCTCCAGCCGCTTCTCGGCGACGGATTTGTCCTTATGACCGGGGAACTCCTCGATGAAGCGCTCCAAGGACTGACGCGCGGCGGCGTAATCCCGATTTTCCTCGGCGGCCGAGGACAGGCGCAAAAGCCCCTTCGCGGTGTAGGGCCCCGTCGCGTAGTCCGTCAGGAGCTGGGTGAACGCTTCCTGGGACTTCGCGTACTCGGCGCGCTGATAGTAGGCGAGGCCGACGTAATAGTCCGCGGCCGGAGCCCAGGACGCCTGCGGGTTCTTTTTCGCGTAAGCCAAGGCCCCCGCCAAAGACATGTGGCGGCTGGCGTACCAATACGTCCCATACAGCACGGCGGCGACGAGCATGAGTTTCTTCAAGCGGCGACCTCCAGGCCGGGACCCTTCGGGCCCGGCACGGACGCCGCTGAGGAGGGCCTCATGGCGTCCAGGCCCGACCGCAGGCGGTCGAGACCGCGCAGAGAGGCTGCTTCCAGGACGTCGGAAGCCCCCACCGCGTCGTGTTCCGACAAATCGGCGATCGTGCGGGCCACGCGCAGGACGCGGTCGAGAGCGCGCGCGGACAAGGCCGTTTTGCGCTCGGCGGCGGCCAGGGCGTCGAAAGCCTCCGGAAGCACGAGGGCGTCGCGGCGGAAGGCGGCGGCGTCGACGAAAGCGTTCAGGGGCGCGGAGGACTCGCCCCACCGCGCGCGCTGGCGCGCGCGCGCGGCGGACACGCGGGCGCGCACGGCCGCGGACGAATCTCCCGCGGCCTTCGAGGCCGGACCCGCGTCCGCCCAGTCGCCGAAGGCGACGGACGGAGTCTCGATCTGCAGGTCGATGCGGTCGATCAAGGGGCCGGAGAAGCGCGCCAGGTAGCGGCCGATCGCCAGGGGAGAGCACACGCACGTCCTGCGCGGATGGCCGCGCCAGCCGCAGGGGCAGGGATTGGCCGCCGCCACGAGCGTGAAGCGCGCGGGATACTCCACGGTCTCCCGCGCGCGCGCGACGACGACGCGGCGGTCCTCCAGGGGCTGGCGCAGGGCCTCCAAGGTCGGCCGGGGAAACTCCGCGAGTTCATCGAGGAACAGCACGCCGCCGTGGGCCAGGCTGACCTCCCCCGCCCGCGCGGAGGGTCCTCCGCCGATCAAGGCGGCCGCGGAGGCGCCGTGATGCGGGGCGCGAAAAGGGCGCTCCCCGACGAGGCCCGGCGTCGCGCGGCCGCAGGCCGACTGGACGAGGGTGACCTCGAGAGCCTCCGCCGGCGTCAGGGGCGGCAGGATTCCGGGCAGGCGGCGAGCCAACATGGACTTGCCCGTGCCGGGCGAGCCGACGGGCAGAAGATTGTGTCCGCCGGCCGCGGCGAGCTCGAGCGCGCGATTGGCCGCGACCTGGCCGCGCCCGACGCTCAGATCGGGCGCGGCGGCGCCGGACGGCGGGGCCGGGGGCGGC
>JACQJQ010000188.1 GCA_016204945.1 Elusimicrobiota bacterium | reverse complement strand
TGCGCGCGCGCCTTGAGCATCCGGGCGACGCCGTCGATGCCCTGTCGGGCCAGGATGTTCAATGCATCGGCGTCGACGACCGCCGCGACCGGCGCCTCCGACAAGACCCGTCGCGCGAAGCGCCCCGCGTCCGCGTGCGTCGTCATGCCCGGGCCGATCGCCAGCACCGTCGCGCGCCTGTCTTTCGCGTACTCCTTGAGCCGGTCCGCGCCCTCGGGGCGGAACGCGCCGGCCGCGTTCTCGGGAAGAGGCAAGGTCATCGCCGAAGGCGCGGCGCCCGCCACCGCCGCCGCGACGCCGGCCGGAACCGCGACCGTGACGAGGCCCGCGCCCGAGCGCAGGGCCGCGCGCGCCGCCAGAATCGCCGCGCCCGCCATGCCGCGGGAGCCGGCCGCGATGAGCACGTGCCCGAAAACTCCTTTATGATCGCCGGACTCGCGCTCAACGAGGCACGCGCGCAATTCCGCCTTCTCGAGGGGTTTTATGCTCACTTCGCTTCTTGAGACAGGAGCTTCTTCCAACTCTCTGGGACGTGCGCGCGCGGGTGCGGCACGAGGCTGCCCAGCAAGGTCCAGCGCGGCCGCACCGGATGCCGCTTGAGCGGCATTCCCGCCTCGTCCGGCAGGCGATCCGCTTTCTTTAAATTGCAGGGCCTGCAGGAAGTCACGACGTTCGTCCATTCGTTGGCGCCGTCGCGAGAGCGCGGCACGACATGATCGAGGTCGAGCTCGTCGCTCGGCTTGCGCTTGCCGCAGTAGGCGCATTTATAGCGGTCGCGCGCGAAAACGTTGTGCCGGGTGAACGCCACCTCGCGGTGCGGGATCCGGTCGTAGCGCACGAGCCGGATCACCTCGGGCCTCGCGAAGCGCATCGTCGGCGAGGAGACGAAGCCCGCGGGCAGCTCGACCCAATTGGAAGAGGCCGCGACCCAGGCCTGGAAATCGTAGGGGGTCAGTTGATCGTCCAGCGCCTCGGCCAAGCCCATATAAAGGAGCGTGACCGCCCGCCGCCAGTCGGCGACGGCCACGGCTCGGAAGCTGCGATTAAGCACGAGGGTGCGCCCCATATCCCTATAGACTAACAGTCGGGTCGAGAGAAATCAACGGTGCATATGCCGCCATGGGATGGAACTTTCGGACACCCTCGATCGTATGAATGGATGGACAGCTTCAGCGAGCCGAGAATCGGGATATGTTGACAATAGGCACACATCGTGTTACATTAGGCGGGCATCCCAAACGGATTTTATGGGATCAGGCAAAAGATGAGAAGCTCTTGGCTGAACGCCGCATTGGATTCAAGTTCATCGCAGAACTGCTCGAACAAGGCGCCTATCTCATGATCATCGATCACTGGAACCGGGCCCGTTACCCCAACCAGCAGGCCTTCGTGCTTGAGATCGACGGATACGCGTACTATGTGCCGTATGTGGAAACACCCCTTATCGTATTTCTAAAAACCATCTTCCCCAGCCGAAAGGCAACGCGGATGTACCTCAGACGACAATGACCAAGACCAAAAAGCTCAGTCCCTTCAAAAATCTCAAACTCGACGCCGAGGAGCGAGAGCTCCTCCGTTCCCTCGACGCCGGTGAATGGAAGCCGGTTCCCAACCAGGAAGCCGAGCGCAAGCGCTATCAGGCCTACGCCCGATATACCCTCAACAAGCTCCGCAAGAACCGCCGCGTGAACATCCGCCTCACCGAGGGCGACCTAAGAAAGCTGCGCGACAAAGCGGGCGAAGAAGGCATGCCCTATCAGACGCTCATGGCCAGCGTCCTTCATAAATACGTCGAGGGCCGCTACATCGAAAAACAACCTTAGATCCCTCTCAACATTCGATCGACTCAGCGCGCGAGAACGGCGACGGCGACCGCGTGGTCGCGGCCGTGGGACAAAGACAACTTTAGCCCGCGTACGGACTTTCCCTTGATCCGAATGGAAGGGCGACCGTCCTTTCCCCGGTGCACCGAGATCGCGGTCAGCGGCACCCGCGCCACGCCCAGGGCCTTGTAGACGGCCTCCTTCGCGGCGAAGCGCACGGCGAAATGCGGCCAGGGGTTCTTCTTCGCCCGGCAGTAGGCGATCTCGGAGGACGAGAAGACGCGGGGCAGGAACTTCGGGTTGCGGCGCGCGAGCGACTTCACCCGCGCGATCTCGACGAGATCGACTCCAAGCTCCATCAGGGCCTCCCGAGATAGTCGAGATACACGACGTCGTCCCTGACCGCGGCCACTCGAGCCAAGACCCGCTCCTGGCTCGACGATAACCGGGCCTTGACGCGGTCCGGATTGGTCCAGACGATCGGCCAGGCGGGACGACCCTCGGCGTAAGAGGTGCTTGAAGAAGCCACGGTCACGTCCCAATAGACCGGCTTTCCCGCGTACGCGGGGTACGTCACGACGACTTGCGGAAAGGTCAGGCGGTCGCGCCGCGCTTCGGCGAATATCGGCGCCAGGAACTCGCGCTCGGCCCTGCGCTCCCGGTAGCCGTCGCGGATCGACCCCCACGGCATCGCGGCCGCCGCCGCGGCGGCGGCAAGCGCCCCCGCGACGCGCGGATCACTCAACCGTGACGCTTTTCGCCAGATTGCGGGGTTGATCGACATCGCAGCCTCGAAGGTCCGCCACATGGTACGCGAGCAACTGGAGCGGAATGATGTTCACGATCGGCGACAGGATTTCCGGAACCGGCGGCAGGCGCAGGACCGCCTCGCAGCCGCGGAACTCGCCGACGCCCTCGGTGGCGAGCGCGATGACCCGCGCGCCGCGCGCCTTGACCTCCTCGAGGCTCGACAAGGTCTTCTCGAG
>JACQJQ010000187.1 GCA_016204945.1 Elusimicrobiota bacterium | reverse complement strand
GCCGCCGGCCTGGGCGAGGATGTGCTGCCAGGAGTTTCTCCCGTATTTTCGGGCGACCTCGTCGGAGGCCGCTTTGGCGACGATGTATTTGATCGCGGCGCGGGCGATCGCGCGCGTGCGCACGAGCGCCTGCGCCTCCTCGAGGTCCTTGCGGGCGATCGCCGAGACGTCCTGGGCGAGCTCGGTCGCGGCGCGCACGCCGGCGGCCTCGACGGCCGAGCCGGCGATTTGGAAGGGATCCTGGACGTATTCGGGGAAGGCGACGGTGATCGCCTTGCCCATCAAGCCCGCGTTGAGCGCGTTGATCGCCCGGCCGGACTGGGCCTCGTCGTCCTTGGCCGCGTTGACGGCGAACGCGGCCTCGCGCCAGGCCACGGAGAAGCTCTTGCTCACCTTTCGTGGGGCGACGCCGTTGTAGTGGATGAAGACGAGCTCACCGGCGCCCTGCGGGTCGCCGACGGGCTCGAGGCGCGGCGGCGGCGCGCCGTAGGCGCCGGCGTAGCGTTCGTAGGCCCTGCGCGACTTCTCGAGGGCGATGCGCGCGTCGTCGGGCCGCTCGTCGTCCTCGTACAGCAGGCTCGACAGGAATTGGGCGAAGGCGTCGTCCTTGTAGGCGGTTTTTTGGGGACCGTAGACGTCGGCGTACTCCTGCAGCAGGCGGGAGAGCTTGCGGACCTCGACCAGGGCGTTCTCGCGGTCGCCCAGGAAGGCGTAGTTGAGGCTGCGGTAGACGTTGACCATCGCGCGCTCGAAGCGCGAGCCCGCGTACTCGGTCGTGTTGTCGTTGAGGATCAGCGTCCCGGCGGCTCTCGAGACGCTCTTCGTGTAGAGCTCGTCCATGCGCCGCTCGGCTCTCTCGAGGCTCGCGTCGCTGTCCTTGAACTTGCCCGCGTCGTGCTGGACGGCGCCGAGATCGAGATAATAGAGGACCTGGTTCTTGCGGCCGTAGGAGATTTCCTTTTCCCTCTCGATGCGCGCCTGGGCGGCGTCGTAGGCGCGGCCGGCGATCATCCCGTTAACGGCCTTGCGCATCGAGCCCCCGGGGCCCCCGCAGGCCGCGAGGAGCAGGGGGGCGAGAAGAAAAGGGACGGCCCCGCCTCTCCGGGGGGAAAGGCGGGGCCGCGTGACGCCCATCGGGCCTACCAGCCGGCCTTCGAGCGCTTGACGAATTTCTTGAGCTTCTTCTGGCCGTTCCAGACGATCCTGTTCGTCTTCATGTCCAGGAGCTTCAGGTTGGTCTGGTAGAAGACCACGGCCTTGCCGCCCTCCTGGTCCACGATCTGGTTGAGCGCGCCGCTGAGCATGAAGTCCGCGCCGATCTCCTGGCCGTGCGCCTTGCGCGTCTCCTCGGAGGCGTTGGTGTCCTGATCCAGGCGCTCTTCGCGGACGTCGCCGCGCTCGCCCTTGGCCGCGACGAACTCGACCTTGCCCGAGTTGATCAGCGCGCGCTGAAGGTCCTCGACGAAGGTGTCCGTGTTGATGTGCTCCTGGGACTGGTTCTTCACCGCGCCCACGATCACGGTCGGATTCTTTCCGAGCGCCTGGTGCGCCGCCGAGTACCAGGGGCGCGCCAAGGCGTCGGCGATCATCTCCTCGGCCACGAGGCGGGAGTCGGTGTCGTTCCAGCGCCCGCTGACGTCCTTGACCGCGCCCTCGTCCATGCGCTGCACCGAGGTGCCGCACGCGGAAAGGGCGAGAGCCGCAGCGAGGAGGATGGGCCCGCGCATCTTAGTGCTTGGCCTCTTCCGCCGCCAGCTCGTCGAAAGCCTTCTCGGCGTTGGCCTTCACGTAGTCGCGGACCTTGGGATCGAGCTCCTTGGACTCGTTGAGGCTGGCCTGGACCGCGGCCATGTCGAGCTTGACGAGAGAGAACAAGGTGCCGTCGGCCGGATCCTTCCAGTGGTCGACCGGGACCGCTCCGTGCAGGGTGAACTTGGCGAAGTTCTTCATGGTCGAGGAGATCATCTGCTCCTCGGAGGACTTGGACATGTCGCCGGCGGTGACCGAGGCCATGTAGTCCTTGGTCAAGGTGGTGACAAAGGAGTTCATGATCTTGGCGAGCTCGGCGCGGCCGCGGTCGTCCGCGGAGGCGACGGACAGGGCGCGGTTGCGCACGCCTTGGGTGATGCCGACCCCGTAGAACACTTGCTTGCCGTCCTTGTCCTTCATGGCGGCGGAGCCCCTGTTGACCCATTCGGGGGCGTTGGCGGCGATCGGCGACTGCTTGCCGCCCGCGCAGGCGCCCAGGGCCAGGGCCGAGACGAGGGTGAGGGAAAGATTTCGCAAACGGTTGCTGTTCATGTGTCCTCCGGTCGGGCCTCGGGCCCGGCGTTTCCGAAGTCTAACAGACGATGGTGGCTGTGTCAAGAAAGCGCGGAAAAGTACGACTGGAAAGACGGGCTCCGAATAGATATACATTACCCATGGCACGCCGCTTCGGGTGGCCGGTGGCCGCTCTCCTCCTCTGTTCCTGCTCGGCCAAGCTGATCAGGCCGAAGAGCATCGCGCTGTGCCGCGACTCCGCCTGTGAGACGGTGGCGGACGCCGCCTCGCGCGAGCGCCTGCTGAGCGGGATCTACGAGCTTTTCCGCTCCTCCAAGGGCCGAGACTTCACCGTGCACGCGGCCGACCCGCGCACGCGCGCGGTGAAAAAGGACGGCATCAGCTTCTTCATACAGGGCGGACCGATCCCCGGGCGGAGCACCATCTCCTCCGTGCGCACGGCCGACGTGCGCTTCATCGACCGGGAGAAGTCGGAGGTCAAGCTCGCCCTCAAGACCCGCGCGACCTACGTGGGCATCCCGACCTTCTGCTCCGAAAGCGACGCCGTCGTCGCCGTCTCGCCGGAGGAGGCGAAGCTGACCTACACGACCTTCTGCTCCTGGCTGGCGATCGGCAACGGGCGCTACAGGCTCGAGTGGAGCCTGGACATGGTGGATCTCGACAAGGGGATCGCCGGCGGCTACTGGTCGATGCACGGCGCGGGCGTGCCGCTCGTCGGCTGGGGCAGCGGGTACATGATCGCCCGCTTCCGGGAAACGCCCGCCTCCGTCGCGTCCGCCCCGCCCAAGCCCGACGTGAAGCCGACGCCCAAACCCCTTCCCGTCTCGCGTCCGGCCGCGCCCGTCGCGGAGTCCGTGGAGGTCATGTCCGAGGCCGTGAGCTTGAAGCTGACGGCCAAGCTCAGCGAGACCGGGGGAGACCTGGTCCTCGACGGCGGCGAGGAGGTCGTTCTGCGCGTGGCCGCCGAGAACTCGGGGCGCGCGATCGCGACGGAGGTCGAGGCCGCGCTCTCGGGCGAGCCCGCTTTGGTCGGATGCCTAGGCGAGCGCCGCGCGCTGGGCGCGATCGCTCCGGGCGGCACGGCCGAGGCCGCGTTCAAGTGCCGCCTTCCGGAGCAGGTGCCTTCCGACACGGCGGATCTGCGCGTCGAGCTGTTCGCCGGCGCCAAGCGCGCCAAAGCCGCGGCCAAGCTCATCCGCGTGGGCATGAAGCCCGCCGCGGCCGAGGCGGCGGTGGAGGTCGTCTCGGAGATCGGCGTGGACGACATCCCGCCGCGCTCCCGGGCGGCGGGAAAGGCCAACGCGGCGCTCGTCATCGGCCTCGGCCGCTACCGCGAGAAGGCCATCCCGGGCGTCAAGTACGCCGCGCGCGACGCCGAGGTGGTGGCGCGCTACCTTGAGAACGTCGCCGGCGTCGCGCCCGAGAACATGAAGGTGCTCGTCGACGAAACCGCGACGAAGAGCGACCTGGAGGCCTACCTCGAGGACTGGCTGCCCCGCCATGCGACAGCGGATTCGACGGTCTTCTTCTACTACGCCGGGCACGGCGCGCCCGAGCCGGGGGGGCGGGAGTCCTTCCTCGTCCCCTACGAGGGGCACCCGGACTTTCCGAGCAAGCTCTACGCGCTCAGCCGCGTCTACGCCGCGCTCGCCAGGCTTCCGGCCAAGGCGGTCGTTGTCATGCTCGACAGCTGCTTCTCGGGCGCCAAGGGCCGGAGCGTGACGCGCGAGGGCGCGCGCCCTCTCGTTTCGACGATGGAGTCGTCCGCGCTCGATCCGAAGCTCTCGGTCCTCGCCGGCGCGAGCGGCAGCCAGATGACCTCCGACCTGGACGCGACGGAGCACGGCCTGTTCACCTACTTCCTGCTCAAGGGCATGCGCGGCGACGCCGACGGCGACCGCGACGGCACCGTCACCTTGGGCGAGCTTTTTCCGTTCGTGCGCGAGAAGGTCGCCCAGCGCGCCTCGCGCGAGCTCAACCGGGACCAGACGCCGGTGCTCCTGGGCGGCGCGCGCTCTTCCCTGCCGATCTCCCGGCGCTAGTTTTGGTATCATGCGGCATGCCCTCGCCTGACGAGAAGAACCTGGTTTGGCTCGATCTGGAGATGACGGGCCTCGATCCCGAGAAGGACTTCATCCTCGAGATCGCCACGGTCGTCACCGACAGCGAGCTGAAGGTGCTCGCCGAGGGGCCCTGCCTCGCGATCCGCCAGCCCGACGAGATCCTGCACGGGATGGACCCCTGGTGCGTCGAGCAGCACGGCAAGTCCGGCCTCACGCAGCGCTGCCGGGACTCGGAGATCTCGGTCCTCGACGCCCAGATGCGGACTCTCGCCTTCTTGTCTCCCTGGTGCGCGCCGGGCAAGTCGCCCTTATGCGGCAACACGATCGGCCAGGACCGGCGTTTCCTGGTCAAGTTCATGCCCCGCCTGCACGACTACTTCCATTACAGGTCGATCGACGTGTCGTCGATCAAAGAACTGGTCTCGCGCTGGTACCCTGAGCAGAAGTACGTGTACTCCAAGAGCAAGCAGCACCTGTCGCTGGCCGACGTGCATGAGTCCATCGCCGAGCTCACGCACTACCGGAAGAACGTCTTCAAATAACGCCGTTCGGCGTCAGTTCCCGACGGACTTCCGGTCGGGATGGCCGTTGAGGCCCTCGCAGCCGCACGAGTCGGGGTGCGGCTGGCCTTCCTTCCAGCCGTCCTTTTCGAGCTGGGACTTGACCCAGCAGGGATAGCACAGCATCAGGCGGTTGATCGGCTTGTTTGCGCCGCAGCGCAGGCAGAGGCCCTTGGAGGGCGGTGCCCGCTTGGGGATGCGCGCGAGATCGATCTCCTCGCGGGGCAGTGCCCGCGGCTCCGGGCCGGCCGGGAGGATCTTCTCGATCACCAGCTCTTCCGTCAGGGTCTTCGTCATAATCCCACACCTCGATTGCATTTCCGGCACCAGCCGGCGATCTTGGCCTGAGGGGAGCGCCGGGCCAAGGTGACCGTCTCCTTGCAGCCGGGGCAGACGACCGTCAGCCCTCCCGCATGAATGGCCGGGAAATCCTTGTCGAACGCGTCCTTGGAGCCGTGGCGCGGCTGCAGCCATTGGCCGGGGCGGCTCATGCGGCGGCCCCCTTCTCCTTGAGCATCTTGATGAGCTCGGAGGGCAGGCCGAAGTGCTCGTTCTCCTCGACGGTCGCGAGCTCCTCGATGTTCGCGACGCCGTAGCGGCTCTTGCAGAGGGTGACGACCTCCTGGAGGAGGACTTCGGGCGCCGAGGCGCCGCTCGTCAGGCCGAGCGTCTTGACGCTCTCGAGCCACTCGTCCTTGATGTCGGAGGCGCGCTCGATGAGGCGCGACTTGACGCCCTTGGCGAGCGCCACCTCGACGAGGCGGTTGGAATTCGAGCTGTTCGGCGCGCCGAGCACGAGGAGCAGGTCGATGTGCGGGACCATCGCCTTGACCGCGTTCTGGCGGTTCTGCGTCGCGTAGCAGATGTCGTCCTTCTTGGGCGCGCCGAGCTTAGGGAAGCGGCGCTTGAGGACCGCGACGATCTCGCGCGTGTCGTCGAGCGACAGGGTGGTCTGGGTGAGGTAGGCGATCTTCTCGGGGTTCGGGACCTTGATCGTCTCGGCCTCCTCGACGCTGCCCACGACGATCATGTGCTCGGGAGCCTCGCCGAGGGTGCCGATGGTCTCCACGTGATCGCGGTGGCCGATGAGGGCGATCGTGTAGCCGCGCTTGGCCAGCGCGATCGCCTCGAGGTGGACCTTGGTGACGAGCGGGCACGTCGCGTCGATGACGCGCAGGCCACGCCGCTGGCCCTCGTCCCGGACGGCCGGGGAGATCCCGTGGGCACTGAAGATGACGGTGGCGTTGT
>JACQJQ010000186.1 GCA_016204945.1 Elusimicrobiota bacterium | reverse complement strand
GCCGCCTTGGCGGCGATGCGGCCTTCCGCGCCGCTGACGCCGCTCTCGTTCCTCGAGCGCGCGGCGTACGTGTATCCGGAGCGCGTGTCGGTGAGGTCTTCCCTGGCGGCGGGCGGACCCATGAGCCGGGATTCAGTTCCACTCCATGTTGCGCACCGCCGCGCGCAATGCTTCGAACCGCTCGGCGCTGAATCCTCCGCCGGCCGAGGCTCCGGGCATTTTGCATATGACGTGCATGCTGAGCGGTGAGGGGATGTCCGCAGCGCGCGGGCTTGGATTGAGCGCCGCGATCTGCAACCGCTGCGTCTCGCCCTGGGTGTCGCTCGCTTCCATCCATAGGACTCCGCCGGGAAGGACCTCTTCCTGCGCTGACTTGTCCCCCAGCAGCATTCTTTGGATCTTCCTGATCTCCTTGCGCTTTTGTTCGACCTCCTCCCTCTTCATGAGGCGCCTGCCTTCGTAAAGATGCGAAACATAGAACTCTGCTGACGCGCCGCCCGGCCCCGAGGCCTCGAACTTGCGAGGATCGGCACTGAGGAACCGCCATCCCGCGGGCAGGCGGATCGTCAGGTACTTGTGGCGCGGACGCATTGCGGTTCCATTGCCGGGGGCGGTTCCCCTTCCGGCATCAGCTTTTTCAGCAAGTCAAGGATGCCCATACGCGCCTCCCGGCTAGCCGTCGAGAAACAGATCGCGTCTTAGTGGCTCGCCAGGCGCACAGGCATAGCGCTCGAAATCGCGCACGCCTTCCTCGCGCAGGACCTGCTCGTCGATCAGGAACTTGCCCGTGAAGCCGAGCCCCTTGGTCACGATCGCGTAAGCCGCGTCGGCCATGATCTCCGGCTTGCGGCAGTGCTTCGCCGCGTCAGGGCCGGCGACCATCCGTACGGCGGCGGTGTCGATCCACGTCTGCGGCCAAAGCGCGTTGACGGCGACTTTGCCCTTGAGTTCCTCGGCCATGCCCAAGGCAGTGAGGCTCATGTTGTATTTTGCGATCGTATACGCGGTGTGCGGACCGAACCATCGCGGATCGAGATTGAGCGGCGGAGAGATGGTGAGGATATGGGGCGTTTCGGCCTTCAGCAGGTAAGGCAGGCACGCGCGGCTCGCGAGCCATGTGCCGCGGTAGTTGATCTGGTTCATCAAGTCGAACGTCTTGACGGGCGTATCGAGCGTCCCCGTCAAGCTGATGGCCGATGCGTTGTTGATGCAGATATCGATGCCACCGAAGGCGTCCACGGTCCGGCCGACCGCTGCCTCGACCTGATCCGGGAAGCGGATATCGCACTGGATAGGCAGCGCCTCGCCGCCGGCCTGGCGGATCTCGGCCGCCGCCGAGTGGATGGTTCCGGGCAGCTTCGGATGCGGCTCGGCGGTCTTTGCGGCGATCGCGATGCGCACTCCGTCGCGTGCGGCGCGCAGCGCAATGGCGAGTCCGATTCCCCGGCTGCCGCCGGTGATGAAGAGGACCTTGCCCTTTAATGTAGCCATCAATTTCCTACTTGAGTGGCGCCTGCGATGTTCATCTTTCCCTTCGCTATACCGGCTGCGAATCGCGATTCAGAAGCGGACGAAACCGGGTTGCGTAATAGTCTCGTCCAAGACGATTCAGATAGTCCCACGCCTTCAACGCGCCTGGCGGCAAGTCGGCAGTCCAAAAACCGTCCGGGATCGGCGCCACATCGCCGTCCACGCGGCCGGGGAACCAGAGAATGGGCAAGTCGTGCGGTGCCGTGCGGCCAGGGGCGGATAGACTTTCCTATTTTTTTCGACCGCCGCTACCGCCGCGAGTAGATCGTCTTCAGCTGGCCTTGCGCCCACCCGACGGCGTCCTCGGCCGGCATGCCCTGCACGGCCTTCGCGTACATGTCCACGATAATGTACTTCGAGTGCGCCTCGGTTGCATTGCCACTCGGCGGTCCTCGGTAGCCGAAGATACGGGCGTTGCGGGCAGCTCGCCGCAAGAGCTGAAGCGGCCTGTCGAAACCGGACCACATGGGGTCCTGCTCCCATTGCGTAGTAGCGGCCACGCTGTAGCCGCCTGAGGCCTCCAGCCAGCGGCGGTAGTTCTCAGGGCGGTGCAGCCAGCGCAGGAAATCTCCCGCCAGCTTGCGGTTGCTGGAGTACTTCATCACGCCATGGCCGCTGGAAAAGTACAGCGGATATTGGCCCGCCGCGCCGGAGAGGGGATAAAAGGCATGCCCGATGTCCAGGTAAAGCGGGCCGCCGCGCTCGTCGAGGACTCTGTCGGGTTGACGCTTGGCGGAGATGTAGATGCTGGTGCCATTGAGTGTGGCGCAGATCTCCCCGGCGTGGAAGGCGCGATTGTTCCGGGTCTCGTCCCAGGAGAGCCCGCTCTCTTCGCACCCTTCCTTCCACAGCGCCTGCATGTACTTCACGGAGGCCACGGTTTCCGTGGATGCGAGCATGACCCGCTCGCCCGAGGAGTCGGTCTCCACGCCGCCGAAGGCCCACAGGAGGGGATAGACCCAAGTGTCCGAGTCGCCGAAGGTGTGGCTCAGCGTCTGCCCGTACGGACGCCCCTTCTTCTTCAGCGCCGCCGTCGCCTCTCGCAGCTCGTCCCAGGTGCGCGGAAACTCGCTGTAGCCGACCTCCTCGAACCATGATTTGCGGTACGCGATCGCCACCCCGACCACAGAGTGCGGGACACCGAGCCACGCGCCGCCGACGCGCAGCGAGGACTTGAAAACATCGTAGTAGCCGCCCTGCGCGTCAGCGATGCCCGCCGCGACGTCCGAGACGTCTGCCAGCGCCTTGCGATACAAATGCGGCCAGTTGTAATAAAGATGGAAGACATCCGGGCCGCTGCCCGAGCGGATTGCCGCAACGAAGCGAGGCAGGACGTCGGTGGGATGAACCGTCTCCAGCATTATGCGTGCCCCAAGCGCCTTCTCCGCCTCGGGGATCTGCCGTGCCCTGAGTTCAATGTCGGCTTCGGGGATGAAGTCTGTCCACCGTACGACGTGCAGGACGGTTCCCTGGGAGAAGGCCGGCGCCCATCGCGCGGCGAGGATCCCTGCGAGGCCGCCGAGCGTCGCGGCGGCTCCGGCCGCCTTGAGAAACGACCGTCTGCGCCGCCGCCGCTTCGTTGACCCGCCCGCCGCCATACAGGCATTATGCGCCGTGCACAAACGTACAGGCCGTTGCTTGGTCCTGGCCTTGTCCTTCGCCGCTGCTGCCCAGGTCTGCGCGCAACCTTCGGTCGGTATCCCGGTGATCGGCATGCTTTGCCCCGAGTCGTGCACGATCGGTTCGACCCGGACCGGAGCCGTGGGCGCGGCGTTCCTCCAGCACCTCGGCGCCCGGGGGTACATCGACGGAAAGACCGTGCGCATCGACACGCGCGCCGCCGGGGTGGCTTACGGCAAGCTGCCGTACTACGCGGCGGAACTGGTCAACCGCAAGGTAGCGGCGATCCTGACCGAAGGCCTGGCGGCGACCGAAGCCGCGCGCCGCGCCACCTCCACGATTCCGATCATCATGGTGGGCGTGCCGGATGCCGCCGAAGTGGGGCTGATAGAGAGCCTGTCGCATCCCGGTGCGAACGTCACCGGGCTTACCTACCCGTATGTTTCGCTCGCCGCCAAGCAACTCCAGCTTCTCAGGGAGACGGTCCCGGAAGCCACCCGCATCGGCGTGATCCTCAACCCCGCCAACCCCGAGCACCAAAGAGTGCTGCCGGCCGTGGCGTCCGCCGCGCAAGGAGCCGGTGCTCAGTTGGTCAGGACGCCGGTGCGCTTGCGGGCGGAGTTCGCCGGGGCAATGGCAAGCCTCAAGGCTGCGCGCGTGGACGCGGTCCTGGTGCTCGATGACCAGCTCCTCTACAGCGGCGAGCTGCTCTGGCACGCCCTCGACCAAAGGCTTCCGACCATCTCGCTCAAGCCTTCGTTCGTCGAGGCGGGCGGCCTGCTGTCCTACGGGCCTAGCCAGGTCGAGCTCGCCGAGCGGGCGGCCTTCTTCGTCGATCGCGTCGTGAGCGGTATCGCTCCCGCAGCGCTCGCTGCGGAGCAGCCCTTGCGGTTCGAGCTGGTCGTCAACGTCACCACGGCGCGCGCCCTGGGCGTGGAGCTGCCTTCGTCCATCCTCCTGCGCGCCGACCGGATCGTGCGATGACCCTCTGGCCTACGCCGCTGAGAGGACGGCCGAGGATCTCGCGGCTCCATTACCGTGATGGAAGTTACGACGGCCGGCCAAGGCCGTGGACGGATTACAGCAGGCGCATGCACTTTCGCTAAAGCCCGCCCGACTTCGTTGCGGTGTCGCCTCCGCGTGAGCGTAAGGCCGCGGACAGGGGGAAGACGAGGAGGCAGGCATGGAAAAGACGGGACCGGGCTATCCGATCAACGAGAGCATCTATTTTACCAATAGTGGTTCGCGAGACGACACAAGCGCCATTGTGCGCCGTCACACCGGGGCCGGGGAACCAGGGAATGGGCAAGTCGTGCGGTGCCGTGCGGCCAGGGGCGGATAGACTTTCCTATTCGTCTGCTGGGCGCTCCGTTCGAGTCTCTGGTCACGTTCGGCGGCGCCTTGGGTGCGCCCGCGGGCGTGTGGGCGTGGTGGGCGATCCTGTTCCTCCCGGCGCTCGCCTATGCCGCGTTGATGCTGAAAGGCGAATAGCATGGCGCCTGCGTGAACGACCGCTCTCATGTCGTGGTTCTCGCCAGGTCTCGCTAGGGAGCTCGAGGAGCTCCTGCCGCAGTTCATGGCGAACCGCCGCAAGGACCTGCAGGCGCTGCGCGTGCTGCTCGGCAACGACGACCTCGACGCGATCGCGCGGCTGATCGAGGACAATGCCAGGGGCGGCAACCGCGCCGCGCCGCACCTTCTCCTCGAGCAGTACGAGTCCTGCCTGTCGAACGTGCAGGTGGTGTTCGAGTCACTCAGGGCTTGTAGCCCGCCTTGGTCATCATGTCGTAGCGCACGCGCTGGTGGGCTTGCACCGGGTCGGCGCCGCCGCGCACCGCTTCCACCACCGTGTCCTCGATCGACTTGAAG
>JACQJQ010000192.1 GCA_016204945.1 Elusimicrobiota bacterium | reverse complement strand
TCTCGAACATGTCCGCGGCGGGCGCCATCGCGACGTCCGCCTGGCCGGCCTCGGCGAGCATCTTGCGGACGAGGTCGGAGCTGCCCGACTCGACGCACGCCTGGTTCACGGAGCCGGTCAGCACGTAGGCCGCGCCCATCATGTAGGCGGCGGCGGCGGCCTCGGGCGAAGCGATGCCGCCCGCCGCGCCGACGCGCGGCGGGTTCTTGAAGCGGAAGCGCTCCTGAAGGCGGTCGCGCAGCGCGGCCATCGCCGGGAACATCGCGACGAGCGGGCGGTTGTCGGTGTGCCCGCCGCTGTCGGCCTCGACGGTGAGGTCCGAGGCCATCGGGACCTCGGCGGCGAGGGCCGCCTGCTCGCTCGTGATCAGGTTCGAGGCGGCCAGCTCGCGCAGGAGCTTGTCGGACGCGGGAGCCAGGAACTTCGCCGCGACCTCGACGCGCGAGACCTTGGCCACGACCTTGTTCGGCGCGCGCGCGCGGCCGTCGGCGCCGCGGGCGATCCCGTGCAGGCGGTAGCGCACGATCGCCGGCGTGAGGTCCATGAACGCGGAAGCCTCGACGAGCCGGACGCCGCGGCGCAGGTACAAGTCGCAGACGGCGTTCTCGAGGTCGGGCTCGCTCGGGCTATGGATCAGGTTGAAGCCGCGCGGCAGGGAGCCGAGCGATCTCTCCAGGCGCTCGATCGCGGCCTCGACGCGGGCCGGAGGCAGCCCCGCCGCGCCGAAGAAGGACAGGAGGCCGGCCTTGGCTCCCGCCTCGACGAGGGCCTCGGAGGCGATGCCGTTGGCCATGGCGCCGGTGGCGTAGGCGTAGCGCACGCCGTGCTCGCGCAGAAACGCCGGGTCGCCAAGGCGCTCGGGCAAAAGCGCGGGAGCGACGGCGGCGCCGAAGGCCGCGGGGGAGCGCAGGTCGCGCAGGCGGCCGCGCAGAGACGCGGCATCGGACGGCGTCGTGTTCGATTCGAGGGAGGGGATCAATTTCGCGCGCGCGTACGGAGAATGGCTTAGATTATACCGATTTATCGCCCCTTTCCGCGCTCCTGGCGCCGGCGTTTTGCTAAGCTCATCCGATGATAGGAGAGATCACGCGCTGGATCATGGACATGATGCAGGCTCACGGGCCGGCCGTCGTGTTTTTGGGCGTGATCATCGAATCGGTGATCGTGCCGATCCCCTCCCCCCTGTTCATCATGGGCGCCGGCGCGCTGCTCATCCAGCCCGGGCTCTCCTGGTCGGGCGCTCTCGGCCCCATCGCCGCGAAGATCGTGCTTCCGGGAGCGGTCGCCTCCACGCTCGGCGCCTATTTCGCCTTCGGGATCGCCTACTGGGGCGGCAAGCCGACGATCGACCGCTTCGGCCGCTTCCTGGGCTTCGATTGGAACGACATCATGGAAATGGAGGCGCGCCTCAAGGGCCGCGTCGCGACGATGATCTTCCTGCTGCGCGCCGCGCCCATCGTCCCGCTCTCCCTGATCTCGGCCGCCGCGGGCGTCCTGCGCCTGCCCCTGGGGCAATTCACCCTATGGACCTTCATCGGCTCCATCCCGCGCTGCCTGCTGCTCGGCTACCTCGGCTACCTGACGCGCGACACCTACGAGGGCCTGGCCAAGCGCATCAATACGGCCGAGTCCCTGATCTCGGCCGGGATCGTCGTCTGCGTCATGGCGGCCGTCTTATGGCTGCGCGCGCGCATGAAGGCCGCCGGCGCCCACAAGCTCAAGTAAACCCGCGGCGACGCGTCCCCCAACTGTTGGCGCCAACAGTCGCGCTCGTCCTCAAGCCCGCGCCGGCCCGCCCGCGATCTGACGGTAGCGTTCGAGGATCAGGCCGATCGCGGCCGAGCGGGCCTCGGCCGTCACCGGATGGGCCAGGTCGAACCACCGGTCGGCCATGGCCCCCTTTCCCTTCTCCGCCGGAAAGACGACGAAGGGCTCGTCGTTGCCCGGCTCGGCCTTCTTCAGCACGCGGATGCCCTTGATCACGAAGGCGTCGGCGATCATCAGCTCCGCGAAGGCCATCAGCTTCGTCGGCCGGTCCGACGGGTCCTGATACGGGCGCACGCGCGCCTCCAGCTTCGGCAAGTTGTCCATGTTCCCCCCTTTTTCGGCCGCCGGTCCCGGCGGCCCACCTACCATACGATTGAGGGGTCGAAAAAGTTCCCTACGCGCCGGCCCATTCGTAGGCCGAACGGTGGCTGTCGAGCGCGTCCGCGTGGGCGATGAAGCGCGCGTAGACGGGGTGGCGTCCGACGGTGGCGGAGTCGCCCACGACAATCAGGCAGCGGCGCGCGCGCGTGATCGCGACGTTGAGGCGGCGCATGTCCGACAGGAAGCCGATCTGGCCGGCCTCGCTCGAGCGCACGAGGCTCAGGATGACCGCCTCCTTCTCGCGGCCCTGGAAGCCGTCGACCGAGCCGATCTCGAGGCCGGGCTCGCGGATCATGGTCTTCAGGAGCTTGGCCTGGGCCGTGTAAGGCGTCAGGATCGCGACGTCCTTGGGCTTGACGCCGGAGCCGAGCAGCTCGCGCAGGAGCTTGACGGCGAGCTCCGCCTCGCCCTTGTTCTCGCGGCTCTCGAGCATGTCGTTCCAGGCCTCTTCGAAGCCCGCGCCCGCGGTGTCGACGAACGTCACCGGGCGGCTCGTCAGGTCCGAGGGCGCCGCGCCCGCGAGCTCGGCCGCGACGTGCTTGGCGACGGACTCGTCGGCGATGAGCTTGCCCTCGTAGAACTCCTGGGAGGGGAAGCGCATGATGTCCTCGTGCATGCGGTACTGCACGCGCAGCAAAGTCTGCGCCGAGGCGGGCAGGACCTTCTTGAGCCGGTCGAACAAGGTCGTCGCCAACCCCCCCTCCGCCGCCTCCTTGGAGTAGATCGTCGGCGGCAGCTGATTGGCGTCGCCCGCGAAGACGGCCTTGCGCGCGATCGTCAGCGGCACCCACGACAGCGGCTCGCTGGCCTGCGAGGCCTCGTCGAGCACCACGAGGTCGAACTCGCCCTTGACGTAGCGCTTGGAGAGGCCGGCGTGCGTGGCGAGCACCACGTTCGCCCCGGCGACGATGTGCCGCGCGATGTCGGCCTCGAGATCGCGGGCCTGGCGCCAGAGCTTTCCCACCTCGCGCTCGCGCAGTTGACGCTCCTCGTAGCCGAGCTGGGCGATGCCGCGCCCGTGGCGCGACTTGCGGTGGATCAGGCGCTCGCGGTAGGCATCGAGCTCCCTGACCTCCTCGTACGCGGGGTCCTCCTCGATCTGCGCGGCGAGGTTGCCGTGGCGCAGGCTCTCGAGGGTTCTCGCAGGGTGGCCAAGGCGAGTGACGCGCAGGCCGGTGCCGATGAGCTTCTCGAGGATGTTGTCGACGGCGATGTTGGAGGGCGCCGTGGCGAGCACGCGCTCGCCGCGGGCGACGTGCTGACGGATGATCTCGACGAGGACGGTCGTCTTCCCGGTCCCGGGCGGGCCGTGCACCAGCGCGACGTCCTGGGCGGAGAGCGCGCGCTTGACCGCGTCCTGCTGGTACTCGTTGAGGGTCCGATTCAGCCAGATGACCTTCGGGGCCTTGACGCGCTCGGGCTCCTGCTCGCCCAGGAAGATTTCGCGCAAGGTCGACAGGCGCGAGCGCTTGGACTCCGCGACCGTCACGAGCGCCTTGCGCATGCGCTGATAGGTCGCGTCCGAGCCCAGCAGGTCGATCTGGCAGTGGCCGCGGATGTCCTCCTCGGGCGCCGCCCGGCCCATCGCCACCGTCACGCGGTACTCGTCGACCCTGTACAGCGTGCCCTCGACGGACTCGAACTCGTTGCCCGGCGACAGCGTCAGCAGCACGTTGTCGCCGGCGTTCATCGCGTGAAAGGGCGCAAGCTCCTCGCCGCGCGGCGCGCGCGAGAGCGTGATCATGGTCAGGCCGCCCATGCCCCCCTCGACGCCGTCGACGATCAGGCCGCCGACCGTCTTGCCCCGCGCCTCGCGCTGGGACACCGGAAACTTTCGCAGCTCACGCAAGTTCTCCTGCTTCTCGGCCTCGCGCTCGAGGTCGATCAGGGCCTGCAGACGCTCGAAATGTTCTTTGCCGGCCATGGGAGGCGAGATGATACCACTTCGAGGCGGCCCCGTCCGGCCGGAAAGACGGCGTCAGCCGCCGCGAACCAGGGCCTTGAGGATGCCGATCGCGCGGCGCTTCGTCTTCGCGTCGGCGTCGCGGAGAATCGAGGTCATCTTGCGCATGGAGGCCTCCTCGGGAGCGGAGGCGCTCGGCATCCCGCGAAACAGGCTCTCCATGTCGAGGCCGAGGGCCCGGGCCAAGGCGTGGACCATGCGCAGGCTGGATTTCTTCTTGCCGGTCTCGATGTAGTGGAGGAAGCTGGTGTTCATGCCCGCCGCGGACGCGAGCTCCTCCATCGTCAGTCCGCGGGCCTTGCGCTCCTCTCGGATGCGCCGGCCGACGAAGAGATACACGTCTTCCGCGATCTTGGGCAAGTCCCGACATTGTAGGTCTGGAG
>JACQJQ010000012.1 GCA_016204945.1 Elusimicrobiota bacterium | reverse complement strand
TTCGTCATCACTTCCTTGACTTGCATAACTCCTCCCGCGCGCTATCCCATATTTCAGCCGGCTTGGAGCAACGTTACGGCCCTCTTCAGCATTGAAGGGAGGCCGCTTCGTTGCGGGTTTTTAAAATAGGGCGGAGGGAAATTCATGATCTTCGTCGTCCAGGAGCATCACGCCAAACGCTTGCACTGGGATTTTCGCCTGGAGGTGGACGGCGCGCTCAAGTCATGGGCCGTGCCGAGGGGACCGTCGCTCGATCCGGCGCAGAAAAGGCTGGCGATACGGGTCGCGGACCACGATTTGGCGCATGCGGACTACGAGGGCGTCATTCCGGAAGGCTCGTATGGGGCGGGGCCGGTGCTGATTTGGGACAAAGGGGAGTACGAGGCCATCGCTCCGTCGGACCCGGCCGTCGGACTTGAGCGCGGCCGTCTCGTCCTTCAACTGAGAGGCCGAATCCTCAAGGGATTTTTCGCGCTCGTGCGCTTCTCGGGGCCGGGACGCGAGCGGCGCTGGCTTTTGATCAAGGAGCGGGACGCCCAGGCGCGGCCGGGGTGGGAGACGCCCGTCGCGTTGACGCCGGCTCGCGCCCGGCGCTTGCGCGTCAAGGCGCCATCTTGCGCGTTGGCGTAACCTGACTATTACGGAGGCCGCTATGTTTCGCGATCGTCTTGAAGCGGCGTTAAGACTGGCCCGAGAGTTGGGGCGCTACCGCGGCGCCGGGAACGCGATCATTCTCGCCGTCCCGCGCGGCGGCTTGCCGATCGGAAGCGTGCTGGCGCGCGAGCTGGATTTGAAGCTCGACGTGATCCTGACCAAGAAGATCGGTCATCCCGCCAACCCGGAATTCGCGATCGGCGCCGTGAGCTTGACGGATGAGGTGCTCGACAGAGGAGTCATCGAGAGCGAGGCGATCCCATCCGAATATATTTTCTCGGAGATCGAGCGCATCCGGGCGAGCCTGCGCAGCCGCTATCGTATGTACCGCGGAGCTTCGAATCCCTTGTCCGTCACGGGCAAGACCGTCATTCTGACGGACGACGGGGCCGCCACGGGGCGGACCCTGTTCGTGGCGATCGATCTGCTCCGGCGGCAGGCGGCGCGCAAGATCGTGGTCGCGCTGCCCGTCGCGCCGCCTGACACAGTGGAGTTGCTCAAGAAGCGCGCCGACGAAGTGGTCTGTCTGGACGTTCCGGACGACTTCATGGCGATCGGGCAGTATTATGGCGACTTCAGCCAGATCTCAGACGAGGAGGCCGTCGACCTGCTCAAGGGCGCGCCGCATGACGTCAAGGGGGCGCGATGACGCCTGCGCTCGGCGAGACCGGCCGGAGCGTTGCGACGTTCGTCAGCGGCGGGTGGACGGAGGGGCACCTCAGCAAACCCGCTGGCAGCGCCTCCGCTCGGAGGACTGACGGCCGGAGGTCGACGCGGGACTCGGAAACGAGGCCATGCAACGCCGCACCGGCCAAGGAAGGCGGGGCGAACGACGGTTCGTCCCGTCCTTTTCGTTTTATGGAGGAATTCGTATGCGCCTACCTCAAGATTCGCAGCGAGTCGTCGTCCAATGCGGGGGTGCGGCGCTCAACGGCGACCTCGCCGTCCCGCGGCAAGCGAAAGGCCTGATCTAGGTGTTGCTCACGCGCGCGGCTTCCGAGGGAAATTTAATCGAGACGATCCATATCTACGATGGTTTACTGAGCCGTTTTGTCGTCGAAGATCGCTGGCCGATTGTCTTGGACGCAGTAAAAAGTTACGATAGTCTTTCAGCTTTTCCCGATTTCTGGAGAGGTGGGTGAGCGGCTGAAACCGACGGTTTGCTAAACCGTTGTACGGCGTAAAGCTGTACCGAGGGTTCGAATCCCTCCCTCTCCGAACTTTTTGTACGTACCGTAGCAATAGAAGTTTCAGAAAAGAAACAGCGCCATGGCGCTGCCGCCGTCCCAGGGCTTGCCGGGCGTGTCGAGGTCGAAGACCCCGCCCAAGGCGACGCGCCCGGCCTTTCCGAACCCGAACTCGAGCGCCGCTCCGAGCTTCGCCTCGCCGACGATCTCGAGGCGGTCGGGCGCCCCGCCCCCGGGATGGCGGGCGCGGTTCTCGCCCAGCGATAGGGAGGGGGAAAGCTCGGAAGTCAGCCGAGCGCCCAAGGCGCGGCGCCACCGGAGGTACGGCTGGATCTCCCAGCGCCGGTAAAGGGTCCCGGCCGACGGCGCCGCGGGC
>JACQJQ010000198.1 GCA_016204945.1 Elusimicrobiota bacterium | reverse complement strand
CATGTCGTTCAAGTGCTGATTCAAAACCCCGTGAACTTGGAGCCCCGGAAAACGCCTTAAATTCCGATTTTAGCCAACGTCATGCTGATTTCCTCCACGACGGCCGCCAGCTTCGGGTGCGTCGTTTCAAACTCCAGGGCCGCTTCCCGGAGGCGGGCGCCGGCCTCGTCGAGCATGTCCTTGGAGCGCTTTTCCCGCCGGACCTCGGCCTTGAGCTCCTCGAGCAAGGCGATGAGCTCGGCCTTGTTGCGGGGATCGGCGATGCGCGCCTCGCGGATGGCGGACTCGATTTTGGCAACCGTTTCCTCGATCATGCTTCCTATATACCCCCGTCGCCGCCGCGCGTCAAGCCCGGCTACCGCGCCTCCATGATTTGCCGTTCTTTTATGCCCCGCCAGGCCTTGAGAAAGCGGGCGCGGGGAATCAGGATTTTAGAGCCGCTCGAGCCGGAGGGAGGGTCGCTGTCGTTGATGTAGTAGCCGAGCACGCGTCCGCCCCAGCGGGCGCGCTCCGCCCCGGTCACGATGACCGTATGGCCGACGAAGCCCTTGCCCCCATAGAGCGCGTCCCCGTTGACGTCCACGATGACGATCCCGCCCCGCATGACGGCGGCGTCCAGATCGGCGGGCTCGGCATGCGCGCTCTTGGTCACGAGCAGGCCGCTCGCGATCAGAAGGTTTCCGCTGTGCTTCAAGTAGGTGCCCTCATCGTAAAAGTATCCGCCGCGGCGGGCCTTCCCGGCAAGCTCGGCCTCGATTTTTTTACGGTCCGCCGAGGATTCGGGAAGGACGCCGTACTCCATGAGGACTCCCTGCTGGGAGACGACCGCGCAGGTCGCCTTGCCCTGCCGATGGACGAGACCCGCGCGGCCGATGGGATCTCCCACGGTCCGGGTCATCCCGCCCGCCTTGGCGATCTCGACCCAATTGGCGTCCGCGGTCAAGGAAGCGAGAATTTTTTCCTCGAACTCGGACGCGCCGGGCGGAGGCACTTCCCGGACGGTCGGCCGGGCCGGAAGAGGGCGGGGGGCGGACAGCATATAGGTCCCCTCGCGGCGCGCCGGCGCACCGGAGAGCGGCGACTCGGGCGGCCGCAAACCCACGCCTTCCTCCGCCGTCCGGCGCGCGAAGGGGTCGTTGAGAAGGCGCGCCATCTTCTCCTCGGAACGGCGGGGGACGCGCAGCCCGGGCCCCCCCGGCTCCATCGGGGCGAGGCTCGCGTCGAAACGCGACACAGACGCGAGGCGATGGCTCGACTCCAGGGCGATCAGCCGGTCGCGCAGGGAGGCCAGCCGCTCCGCCAGGACGTTGGCCTTGGCGCGCCGCGCTTTCGTCGCGTCCCACCCGGGCTCTCCGGCCCGGTCGATCAACAGGGAAAGCGCCGCGAAATCGTCGTAGGCCTGCCCCCCGCGGACGGCCAAAGCGACGATCTCGTCGGTCTTGCCCGGCGAGTCCCGGCTCCTCTCCAGCCGCGCGGCCTCCGCTTCCAAGGGATCGAGGACTTTCTCCAGGCGGCCGCTCTCGGACGCGATCCAGCCGCCAACGTCCGGCAGGCCGCTCGCGTAGCCGGGATCCATCATCCAGTAGCCGAGCGCCTCGCACGACGGCAGCTTGACGACGCGCTCGCAGTCGAGCAGTTGATCGAACGCCCGGCGCAGGAGCCGGTCCATGTCCGGGGCGGGACAGCGCGGCCCGCAGGCCTTCGCCTCGCCGAGCAGCGCCTCATGGGCTTTCTGGAGCGCGCGAAGCTTCGAGCACGGCGCGGGGGCCTTCTCGCAGATGACCTGGACATGCCGCGCGAAGTCCCCCATGGACTCCTCTTTCGCGGGCACGGACCGCGCGGGTCCCGCGAGCATGAGCAGGCATAAGAAGGTTAGACGCAGCATGGAACTTTGGACCGGCAACCGATCCCAGTGTAAACCGTTTTTCCCTCCCTGGCAAGGTGCGGGAGCCAATGGGGATAGGCTACACTGTACGCGGTGAAGATCTGCTTTCGCTGCAACGCGGTGGGCGTCGCGAGGCTCTCCGACCACAAGCCGGAGTGCCCCCTGCTCCGCGACAAGAAGGACCGCGCCAAGAGCATCAAGGACATCGTCAACCGCTACAACCACAAGAACAAGGCGGCCGGCGACCGCTCGCTTGGGCGCATCAACAAGCCCGGCTACTGCAAGCGCTGCGGCGAGAAGGTCGCCAGCCTCCTGACCCACCTGAGCGCCTGCAAAGGCGCCGACGCGCCGCCGACGCAGGAATAGCCCCGTGGCCGCGCGCCTCCCGACCTCCTACTTCCACACCTACTTCCGCGCCGAGCTTCGCGGCCGAAGGCGCCCCGTCCGCTTCGCCGTCGTCACCGCGCACAATCCCCTGGGCAAAAAATCCTCGCCCGCCGCCAACCGCCGCCGCGACGCGGCCCTGCGCCGGCATCTGAAGGCGCTGCGGATCAAGCACTTCCGCGTCACGGGCGGCAGCAAGGACGGCTCGCACCGCGAGCCCGGCTGGGGCCTGGTCGCGGACTCGCCCGAGGCCGCGCGCGCGCTGGCCGCGCTCTTCAAGCAGCGGGCTTACTTTTGGATCTCCGCGCGCCGCGTCTTCCTTGGCTCGTCCGCCGGCGGCCGCCTCCGTCGCGCCGGCTCCTGGCCCGCGCGCCAAGCGCGCTGGTAATCAATCGGCCGCGCGTCCAACCCCGATGCGGGCCGCCGCCCGCGCCAACGCCCCATCCCTCGTCCACAGCTTCGCGCGAGCCAACGCCGCGGAAGCAAGAAGGTGCGCGTCGACGGCGCCCAGCCCCGTCCCCGCCAGGCCGCGCCTCTCGATGAAATGGAGAAACTCGGCGTGCTCCGCCTCGGAAGCACGCGGCAGCGTCTCGAGCAAGGTCAAAATCTCCCCGCGCCGCGCGATAAAGCCGCACGCCAGCTCCTCGATCACCAGCCGGTGGGTCATCACGACGCCCTCCTCAAGACGCGCCGCCAGCTCGGCGTCGCCACGCCTGAGATGCTCCACCCACACCGAGGTGTCCACCAACAACATCAGGGCCGCCTGCGCCTCGGCGCCTTCAGTCCCGGTTCCGAGCCGCCCAAGGCCGCCAGCCTCTCGCGCGATTTTTTCTCGATGAGCGCCTCCAGTCCGGCGTGGACCAAAGCCGTCTTTTCAGCCAACCCCGCCAATTTGGCCGCCCGGGCCACCAAGTCGTCGCGAAGAATCAAAGTTGTTCTCATATGCATAAGTATGCCTCCTAGATATGCATTCGTCAAGGGCGTCCCTTATCAGACGATCGGCCCTCGAAAAAGTTTCACACCGAACATGAAGGCCGTCTTAATTGCGCTGATATTTGCAGGACTTCTTCCTGGCACTCGGATGATTGCGGCGGAAGCGCGGCACCGCGATTCCATCAACCCGGAACCGCAATTCAAACTGGCCTAGATTTCCCGGGGCACGTCACGTTCGCTCATCCATGACACTCGTCTCGCTCCAAGGCATATCCCCTCCAGTTGGGATCGATATGCCGTGAAGTGTAAACGATGTGCCCGGAACGAAGTGTTAAGGATGTGACCGGTACGTACAAAATCGTCGGAGAGGGTGGGATTCGAACCCACGGACGCTTTTAGACGTCGCCAGTTTTCAAGACTGGTGCCTTAAACCGCTCGGCCACCTCTCCATAAATCGTCAATCCGACCCACCCGTGTAGGATACCGCTTTGAGGTCGTATTTTGAAATGGCGTGCAACTTTTTTGAGGGCCGGATCGTATAAAGACATGCGACTCTTGACAACTGGAACCTCAAAGGTTACACTCTAGTGGCGATCAAAAGCTTCCGGCACAAGGGCCTGGAGGAATTTTTTCCACCGGATCGAGGCGAGGAATCCGGCCCGAGCACGCCGCCGCCATCAACGATATGGCTTATCCAGGATCTTTTCTGCACCCGCTCAGAGGCGACCTTGAAGGGCTTTGGTCGGTCCGGATCTCAGGAAACTGGCGCGTAATTTTTCGATTCGAGAACGGCGACGCGTATGTCGTCGCCTATGTCGATTACCACTGAGGAAAAACTCATGAGCGTCAGAACGCGGCCGCCGACGCATCCAGGCGGGATCATTAAACGGCACTACCTCGAGCCCCTTTCTCTCTCCGTTTCACGGGCGGCAGCGGCCTTGGGGGTCTCGCGCAAGACTTTGTCCAAAATCGTCAACGAACGCGGCGCCGTGACGCCCGAGATGGCGCTGCGGCTCTCCAAGGCCTTTCACACGACGCCGCAGCTTTGGCTCAACCTACAGCAGCATTACGATCTTTGGCATGCCATGCACGACTCCACCGCTTGGCAAGGCGCGCGGGTTATCTCGGCAAAGGCGCCGACGGCCGCGACGGCGTGACCATCACGCTCACTCCGCCTTCCACCCGACGCTCTGGCCCTTGTTCTGCTCGTCGAGCCAGGCCTTGAGCGGCGCGAAGTATTCGAGGATCGCCGTGGCGTCCATCTCGCGCTAGCCCGTGGCGGCCTCGAGGGCGTCGGGCCAGGGGCGGCTGGAGCCCATCGCCATCATGTCGATCAGGCGCTTGCCGGCGGCCTTGTCGCCGTAGAACGAGCAGCGGTGCAGCGGCCCCGTGTGCCCGGTTTGCTTGCACAGCGCGCGGTAGAGCTGGAACTGGTAGACGTTGGCCAGGAAGTAGCGGGTGTAGGGCGTGTTGCCCGGGATGTGGTACTTGGCGCCCGGGTCGAAGTCGTTCTCGGAGCGCTCGTTGCCGGGCTTCATGCCCTGGTACTTGCGGACCAGGGCCCACCACGCCTTGTTGTAGTCGGCGGGCTTGGTCTTGCCGGTGAAGACGTCCCAGCGCCACTTATCGACGAGGAGGCCGAAGGGCTGGAAGGAGATCTTCTCGAGCGCGCGCTGGAGCAGGAAGTCGATGTCCCCCTCCGGGCCCGGCACGGCGTCGATGAGGCCAACCTGCTTGAGGTACTCCGGCGTGACCGACAGCGCGATGGTGTCGCCGAGGGCCTCGTGGAAGCCGTCGTTGGCGGAGCCGCGGAAGAAGTAGGGCTGCTTTTCGTAGGCGCGCTGATAGAAGTTGTGGCCGAGCTCGTGGTGGATGGTCACGAAGTCCTCGGCGTTGATCTTGATGCACATCTTGATGCGCAGGTCCTGCGAGTTCTCCACGTCCCACGCGGAGGCGTGGCAGACGACCTCCCGGTCGCGCGGCTTGGCGAACATGGAGCGCTCCCAGAAGGTGGCCGGAAGCGGGTCGAAGCCCAGGGACGTGAAAAAGCCCTCGCCGTACTTGACCATGTCCTTGTCGGAGAGCTTCTTGGCCTTGAGGCGCTCGGTGAGGTCGTAGGCGGGCTTCGTCTTCGGAGGCGCCACGATGTCGTAGATGTTCTCCCAGGACTGGCCCCACATGTTGCCGGTGAGCTGCTGCGGGATCAGTCCGTCCTCGCCGATGACGTCCTTGCCGTACTTGTCCTGCAGGCGCCGGCGGACGTAGGCGTGGAGGGACTCGTAGAGCGGCTTGAGCTGCTTGTCGAGGCGGTCGAGCTCGGCGGAGAACCGCTCGGGCGTCATGTCGTAGCCGGAGCGCCAGAGGTCGGCGGTGTTCTTGAAGCCCAGGTCGCGGGCGCCCTTGTTGGAGAGCTCGACGAAGCGCCGGTAGCGCGGGCGCATGACCGGGGAGATGGTGCGCCAACCCTGCCAGGCGTCGAGGAGGGCCTTGGGATCGCGGGACTCGCGCAGGACGTCCTCGAGCTCGTCGAGGGTCCGGCACTGATCGGGGGCCGGGCAATACTTGCCCTTGCCGTACATGGAGTCGAGCCAGACCTTGGCGTCGGAGAGCTCCTTTTGCTCCTTGGGGTCGGGCGGCGCCGGGGAGACGACGGCGAGCTTGAGGAACAGGAACTTGCGCTTCAGCGGGGCCGGAAGCTTGAGCTTGTCGTACTTGCGGGCCTCGTGGGCGAGCCTGGCGGCCTCGGAGGAGTAGGCCTGGTCGGCGTCGGCGGCGAGCCACTCGCTGGAGTAGTTGATGTGGGTCTGCTGCATCCACGAGGAAAAGGCGGAGCGGCGGCCGAGGGCCTCGAGCGAGGCTTCGGCCTTGGCCATGAAGGCCTGGGCGTCTTTGACCGTGGGCGCGGCGGCGCGGCCGGGAACGGAGAGGAGGACGGAGAGGAGGAGTAGGATCATACGACTAGGATACCCATTTTGATGGAACTTTTTGAGGAGGTCGATCGTCTGATAGGTGGAGGAGGCGAGGGCGGTATTGACATATATATGTT
>JACQJQ010000225.1 GCA_016204945.1 Elusimicrobiota bacterium | reverse complement strand
TATTGACGGGCGGTTTCTCGCGGACCTCATCGTGGCGCCGGGGATTATCATCCCTACGGGCCGGGCGACCGCGCGCCCGCTCCCTTCGGGATGATAATCCCCGTGACCAAGCGAGACTCCACGAACCACCCGCAACTTCGCGCATCACCCCTTGTGTGCGACTGTACACGTGTACAGTGGGGGTCGCGCCGTTGGGCCTGGAGGGATGGCCCGAAGGGAGTCGGCGCGCGGTCGCCAGGCCCGGAGGAGTATCCCTCTCGACGCGGTTCCTTCAACTCAGACGGAGCGCCACCTCTAAATCCCCCGGGAACTTGGGGATTGAATTCGAACGTATGTTCGAATATACTAAGGCATGTTCGTCGCGAGCGAGGATTACAACGACGTGGGGCTGCGCCTCGACGAGCGGCTGATCAAGCGCCCGGCCGCCACCTTCTTCCTGCGCGCGGCGGGCTCGGCGCCCGACGCGGACGTCAAGGACGGCGACCTGCTGATCGTGGACCGCGCGGAGCCTCCCGCCCCGGGACGCGTGGTCGTGGCCGTGCTGCGCGGAGAGCTGCTGGCGCGCCGCCTGCCTCCGGGCTGGCGCGCGGACGACGGCCTCGAGATCTGGGGCGTGGTCGCCTACGTGGTGCGCGCTCCGTAGCGATGCCCGCGTTCGCGCTCGTCGACTGCAACAACTTTTTCGTCTCATGCGAGCGCGTCTTCCGCCCCGAACTCGAGGGGCGCCCCGTCATCGTGCTCTCCAACAACGACGGCTGCGTGATCTCCCGCTCCGAGGAGGCCAAGGCCCTGGGCATCGGAATGGGCGCTCCCTTCTTCGAGGTGCGGGCGCTCGTCGCCGAGCATGGGGTCGCCTGGATCTCGGCCAACCATGAGCTGTACGTGGACATGTCCAAGCGCGTGTCGTCCGTTCTGGCGCGCCACGCTCCGGTCGTCGAGAACTACTCCATCGACGAATCCTTTCTCGCTTTCCCGGCCGACCGGACGCTTGAAGAGCGCGCCCGCGCGCTGCGCGCCGAGGTCCGCCTGTGGACCGGCCTGCCCGTCTCGATCGGCCTGGCCCCGACCAAGGCCCTGGCCAAGCTCGGCTCCGACAAGGCGAAGCGCGCGGGCGGCGTGCTGTCGCTTCTCGACGCCGGCGCGCGCGAGGCGATTCTCGATGACACTCCCGTGACTCACGTCTGGGGCATCGCCCAGCGCTCCGCGCTTCGCCTGGCGCCTCATGGCATTAGAACCGCCGGAGACCTCGCGCGCGCCCGCGACGCCCTGATCAGGAGCGTCCTGGGCATCGGCGGCCTCAGGCTCGCCCATGAACTGCGCGGGACTCCTTGCCTGACCCTGGCGGCCGCGCCGACGGAACGCCAATCCGTGACCGTCTCGCGCTCGTTCGGAAAGCCCGTGTACGGCCTCGAGGCGCTGAAGTCGGCGCTGGCGGCCTTCGCGGCCCGCGCCGCCGAGCGCGCGCGGCGCCACGGCCTGCGCGCCGGCGAGCTCAGCGTGCATCTCGGCCGGCGCGTGGACGGGCGCCCCGTCCTAGAGGGGACCTCGGCGCGGCTGCCCCCCACGAACGACACGCCGACCTTAATCCGCGCGGCAAAGGCCCTAGCCGAGAAGCTGTTCGTGAACGGACGCGCGTATAAGAAGGCGGGCGTCGTGCTGGCCGGACTCGAGCCCGCGGACGCCGCGCAAAACGAGCTCTTCGACGACGGCTCCGCGGGGCGCTCCGCGCGCCTGTCCCGCGTCGTGGACCGGCTCAACGCCTCGCTCGGGGCGGGCGCCGTGCGCTATGGGGGCGAGAACACCTCGTCCGCCTGGGGCGCGCGCTGCGAGAGCCGCTCCCCGCACTGGACGACGCGCTGGGATGAGTTAAAAACCGTTCGCGCGGCGGTGTGAGCGGGCGTAACGCACGATATCGCGCGGCGCCTCGCGCCGGGCCAGCAGGGCGGCGGCGGTCAACAGCATCATCCCGGCGATTCCCAGGAACAACGCCAACAGCATGCCCTCATGCGTCGGAAGCGCGGGATTGCTTCCCTGCCCGGCGGCGGCGGCGAGCATCATGATGTTCATCTCGGTGTACTCCCGTCGGTGGGTGCCGACGTACCGATTATGGCCGCCCCCTGTTACGGCCTCATTTCAGGTCAACGCCTGCGCTTGCCGCGCCAGGGGGTGACGCGGATTTGGTTCGGGAGGGAGTCCTTCACGGGCTCGAATTCGATGCGGCCGAGGGCCTCGTCCACGCCCGTCAATTTGACCTTCAGGCGCTGGCCGATCGTCGCGCTGGAGCCCCGCCACAGGCCGACGGCGCCGGACTCGGGAAGGGCCACGAAGGCCCCCGCCGTCGTCACGTTGATGACCACGCCGTCGAATATCTGGCCCACGGAGCGCCCCAGGACCGCGGCGCGCGCCATGTCGACCGCCTTGCGCTCGGCCTCGGCGGCTCCGCGCTCGCGCTCGGAGCAGTGCACGGCGAGCCCCTCCAGGTCGATGCCCCGGACGTGGCTCGTCTTGTCGCCTTTGAGCAGGCCTTTGACGGCGCGGTGCACGACAAGATCGGGATAGCGCCGGATCGGAGAGGTGAAGTGGCAGTAGTCCTTGGAGGCGAGGCCGAAGTGGCCGCCCGCCTCCGCGGAATACCGCGCCTGCTTCAAGCTGCGGATGACCTGGATATTGGCCGTTTCCTCGAAAGGATGGCCGACCGCGGCAGCGAGCAAGCTCTGCAGGCCCTCGACGGGATGCGCCACGAGCGAGGTCTTGGCCACGATGCCCAGTTGGCCCATCTCCTCCTGAAGCGCCTGCAGGCGCGCGGGGTCCGGCGTCTCATGGAGGCGGCGCATGAACGGCGTCTTGCTCTTCGACAGCGTGCGCGCGACCGCCTCGTTGGCCGCGACCATGAACTCCTCGATCAAGCGGTGGCTGTCGAGGCGCGGGCGCTTCTGGACGAGCAGGGGCAGGCCGCGCTCGTCCATCTTGACGTAATACTCGGTCGTCATGAAGTCGAGAGCGCCGCGCCGCATGCGGGCCTTCGTCAGCATTTTGGCGAGGGTTCCCATTTTAAGAACCACGGCTTTGACTTCGGGCGAAACGCGCTCGACGGCCTTGCCGTCCAGCAGATCCTGCACCTCTTCGTAGGTGAACCGCCGCGCCGACCGGATCACGGTTTCCTGGACTTCCGCCCTCCCGGGCGCGCCGTGCCGGTCGAGCTCGAGCCAGCAGGTCACGGTCAGGCGCGGCACGTCCGGCCGCAGCGAGCACAAATGGTCCGAAAGCTTGGGCGGCAGCATCGGGATCACGCGCCCGGGCAGGTACACGCTCGTCGCGCGCTTGACCGCCTCCGCGTCGATCGCCGAGCCCCGCTTGACGTACTCGGCGACGGCGGCGATGTGCACCCCGAGCCGCCAGCTTCCGCCGGGCAGCTCCTCGAGCGAGACGGCGTCGTCGAAGTCCTTCGCGTCGGCGCCGTCGATCGTGAAAATCGGAAGATGAAACAGCTCCTTGCGCCCGGCCCACTGCTCCGGGGTCGGGTCGAGCCCGAGGGCCGCGGCCTCGCGCGTCGCCCCGTCGGGAAACGCGGCGTCGATCTCCTTGGAGGCAAGCACGGCGCTCAGGCGCACGGCGGGCTCCGACGCCTTGCCGAGAATCTTGGTCACCGTGCCGCCCGCGGGGGCGTTCGCGGTCGGCCAGCGCTCGATCTTGAGCGCGGCCAGGACCCCGGGCTCGGGCGAACCCGCTCCGGGCGCGAATCCAAGCACGACCAGGGCCTGCGACTCGTCGCTCCCCTCGGGCACGACGGCCCAGGACTTGCCCGCCTTGCGCAAAAAGCCGATCGCGGTCGCGCGCGCGCGGGTAATGACCGACACGATCTCGCCCATGCGCTTGCCGTTGCGCTCGCCGCCGAGGCGGACCTTCACGCGGTCGCCGTCCATGGCGAGGCTCAGCGAGGGCCCGCTGATGTACGCGTCGGCCGCGCCGGCGACCTCCGAGATCAGAAAGCCGAAACGTCCCTTGTGCTGGAGCTTGCCCTCGAGGAAGACCTCCTTGCCCCCGCCCCGATCGCCGCCCTTCCGGCTCTGATGCCCGCCGCGTCCGCGTCCTCTCATGCCGTCATTATGGCATTTACGGCCGATCGGCCTGGGTTTGCCAGATGAGAACCTCGGAGCCGCGCGCTCCCGCCGTCCACGCGGGACTGCCCGCGCGCACGAGCCGCGCCGCGTCCCCCTGATCGAGCGCGCCGGCGCCCGCGAGCGTGCCTGAACCCTTGGCCACGAACAGGTGCACATGCGAAGCCTCGGGCACATTGACCGTCTTGCCCGGCGCCAGGCGGCCGACCCACAAGGTCGCGTCCTTCTGGCGGATGCTGATCGCGGCCAGGTTCTTGTCGCCCGAGGCAAGCGGTATCAGCTCTCCCTTCGACAGCTCCGAATTGATGTCGAGCTGCTCATAGCCGGGCTTGATGTTTTCCTCATCGGGAAGCACCCACATCTGCACCAAATGAGCCCGCACGTCTTTCGAAGCGTTCATCTCGGAGTGATAGATGCCGGAGCCCGCGCTCATGCGCTGGGCCAGACCGGGATAAATGATCCCGTTGTTGCCCTCCGAGTCCTTGTGCTGGACCTCACCCTCGAGCATCCAGGTCACGATTTCCATGTCCTGGTGCGGGTGCGTCGAAAACCCGCTCGCGGGCTTGATGTAGTCCTCGTTGTTGACGAGAAGGAGTCCATGATGCGTGTTCGTCGGATCTTGGTGGCTCCCGAAGCTGAAGCTGTGGCGTCCGTCAAGCCAGGAGATCTTCGTGTGAAAGCGGTCGCCCGCCTTCCTGACCTCGATGTATCCCTCGCGCTTGTTCATGGCCCAAGTCCAATCTTATAAGATGGCCATGTGAAGATGCACGTCGCCGCCTACGCGGCCTCCGCGGCGCTCGATGAGGCCGCCGAAGCCGCCCTGTATGAAGGAATCGCCGCCATGGGCGTCGCCGGCCTCGAGCAGCCTTTTTCCGGGGCTCTGCATCACCGCGACGAGGGGTGGCTGATCGGCCAGATCCGCCCGGACTGGTCGCTGGCGCTGACGCTCATGCCCGGCGTCATGGAGCGCCTCAAGGACGACCGGCGCTTCGGCCTAGCCGGCGCCGACCCCGACGGCCGCAAGCGCGCGCTCGACTTCGCCGAATCCGCGCGCCGCGCCGTCGAGACGCTCCACCGCCGCCTCGGACGGCGCGCCGTGCGCGTCGTCCTGCTCCATTCCGCGCCGCGACCGGGCGCCGAGTCCGCGCTCGAAGGCTTCGCGGACTCGCTCACGGAGCTGCGCGGGCGCGACTGGCAGGGCGCCGAACTCCTCGTCGAGCACTGCGACGCCCTGCTCCCCGGACGCGAGCCCGACAAGGGTTTCCTGAGAATCGAGGACGAGATCCAAGCGGTCAAGCTCTCCCGCGGACGGACGCCGATCGGCGTCGCGATCAACTGGGGCCGCTCCGCGCTCGAGACACGCTCGACGGACGGCCCGCTCAAGCACATACGACATGCCGTTCAGGCCCATTTGCTCGGCGCTTTATTTTTCTCGGGCGCGACCCCCGCTCATCCCGAATATGGGGTTTGGCGCGACTCCCACGCGCCGTTCTCGACGATTTGCCCCGCATCGCTCCTGACGCCTGCCGCCGCGAAGGCGGCCCTCGCGGAGGCGCCGGACTGCCCGCTCATCGGCCTCAAGCTCCAGCCCAAGCCCGCGACGATGGGCGTCCGCGAGCGCCTGGCCGTCATTCAGGATGGGCTAGGCGCCCTTCACGGCACCTGAGCCGAGTAGTCAGCGTTGCCGCGTTCCCTAGTACAAGTAGGCGTAGCCCACCACGTCGCCCGTTGAACTGATATTGGTTCCGGTCTGCAGATCCCACGCCTTGATCTCAACCAGAAGATACTGCCTCGCCGCGCGAATTTCATACCGGAATCGGTAGCGAAAGTCATAAGCGGCGTAAACAATGACGCCGTCTGGACCGAACTCGGGCAGCCAAGTGTCGGACGCGTTCATGGACGCGTCTCCGAACGCCCACTGAAAACCCGTTTTAAAAGTCTTTCCGAACAGCGGCCCTCCATTGGGGAGATTCTCGACCTCCCGGCCCACGAACGCAAACTCGAGCGGCGTGGTCTTGCGGTCGATCAGAAACGCTCGTCCATCGCGTCGGCCCCTCAACTCTTCCTTCGAGGGCACGCGACCCTTGGCGACGTCGAATTTGGCCTTGATCACGTCATACGGCATGGCCGAATTGCGAAGAACGGCCTTCTGGGTCTCGCTGATGGCGCCTGCGTCCGCGTCGGGAAAGACGGCCTCATTTTGGACCGTGGCGCCGAAAGCGGCCAGGCTGGAAAGCAGCAGAATGAATGCCAGCATTAAATTCTTCATGCCTTATTATAACAGGTCCCGGGCACGCTTCGCTGACTGGCTACGGAAACAGTCAGGAACACTTGCGGATCTTGCCGCGGTTGAGCGCGGCGGGATACTTGAACGCGTTTTTCTTCATTTTAGCGAGTGCCGCGTCGACAAGATCGATGCCGAAGTGATCGCCGATCTTTTTGAGATAAATAAACGTGTCGGCCAGCTCGTCCGCGAGATGACCGCGCTGAGCGGGCGTCAGCTTCTTCGCCTGCGCGGGAGTCAGCCACTGGAATATCTCGACGACCTCGGCGGCTTCCTTCACCATCGCCATCGCCAGGTTCTTGGGGCCGTGGTACTTCCCCCATTTCCTTTCCCGGGCGAAGCGAGCGACGGCCGCGTCGAGCTCGGCCCGGCGGTCGGTCATGCCCCCATCTTCCGGCTGACTTCCTCGAGCATGTCCATGGCCCCGCGCCCCGGGGTTCCCCCCACCACGCTCCTCCACAGGGACTCCATCCGCCGGCGCTTCTCCGGATCCTGGGGCCACCAGGCCATCGCGACCATCCGCTCCAAGGCTGGCTTCTGCCAAGAGACGTCGAGCGGCACCGCCTCCAGCATCTCGCGCGCGTCCTTCCGGCGTCCCAGGTCGTGCAGCACGCAGCCGAGGAACTGCCGCGCCTGCCAGTCCGACGGCTCGAGCTCGACGGCGCGGCGCAGCGCGGCCTCCGCCCACGCGGGACGGCACAGCGCCCACTGGCACGCGCCGAGGCCGAACCACGCCTCGCCCCATTTCGGGGCGAGCTCCGCGGCGCGCTCATAGAACGGCAGGGCGTCGCCGTAGCGCTTCCTCACGTAGAACGCCCGGCCCAGCCGGCACAAAGTTTCGGCGTCGCGCTTGGCCGGACCCGCCGCGGCCTCCCCGGCCGCCGCCTTGGCCTGCGCCGTCATGCCTCGCCCGAGATACGCCTCGACTAAACCCGTGAGCACGTCCTCGGTCTGCGTGGAGGCCCCGCGCAGGCCCTCGAGAATCTCGCTCGCCCGAACGAACTCGCCCAGGCGATTGAGCGTCAAGGCCCGCCCCAGGTTCAGCTCCGCGTCGCCGGGAAACTTGCGCGCGCCTTCCTCGAAGACCGCGAGCGCCTCCGCGGCGCTGCCCGCCAAAAGAAGCTCGAGTCCTCGGTCCTGGTACTCACCGCTCGATTGGATGGCCATGGTACCCTCCTCGTCGTTGCCGCTTCGGAGGCCTCGGAGCCGCGTCTCTTATAAAGCCGCGACCCCGATCCGCTTTTTAGGAAGACCAGGGTCCGAACGCTTTGGGTCCCGTATACAGGGCCGTCGAACATCACCGTCCGACAGCCTCAGTGTAACAGGGGGGGCCGGTTTCGTCAAGGGCCCCGGAACTCCAAGTTCACAGGGTTTTGAATCAGCACTTGAACGACATGGCGCCTTGCGGCGCCAGGGTTTTCGCTTCGCGAAAACCTGAAGGTTAAGCAGTAAAATTAGGCGCCAAGAACCGGTCTGGGTTTCCGAGCGGCAGGGGC
>JACQJQ010000011.1 GCA_016204945.1 Elusimicrobiota bacterium | reverse complement strand
TGTCCAGGGATTCGCCGCCGCGGCACTCTCCGACGATGATGCGGTCCGGGCGCATGCGCAGGCAGTTCTTGATCAGGTCGCGGATCGTGATCTCGCCTTTCCCCTCGATATTCGGCGGGCGCGATTCGAGGCGGATCCAGTGCTCCGCCATCAGCCTCAGCTCGGCCGTGTCCTCGACGGTCACGATGCGCTCGCCGTCCGGGATGAAGTTCGAGAGCATGTTGAGGAAGGTCGTTTTGCCCGTGCCCGTGCCGCCGGAAATCAGGATGTTCTTCTTGACGATGACCGCGGCGCGCAAAAACTCGATGAAGCCCTCGGTGCAGGCGCCGAAGCCGACCAACTGCTTGTGGGTGAACGGCTTGGCCGAGAAGCGCCGGATCGTGAGGGTCGGGCCGGAGATGGCCAAAGGCGCGATGATCGCGTTGACGCGCGAGCCGTCCTTCAGGCGCGCGTCGACGAGCGGCACGGATTCGTCGATGCGCCGGCCGACGGGCGCGACGATGCGCTTGATGACCTGCACGACCTGCTCGTCGTTGCGGAAGCGCAGCGGCAGCAGCACGAGCTGGCCCTTCTGCTCGATATAAATCCTGTCGTACGCGTTGACCATGATCTCGTTGATGCTGGGATCGCGCAGCAGCGACTGCAGGGGGCCGAGCCCGAGGATCTCGTCGACCAGCTCGCCCGTGAACTGCTCACGCTGGGCCCGGGACAGCGCCAGGCTCTGCTCGCGCTGCAGGAGATTCTCGATGATCTGCGAGACTTTCGCCCGATTCTCCTCGTTTTGATTGGGATCGTCGGAGATGCGGATGCGCTCGGTCTCCATCGCGCTGACGACGAGCTTGTGCATCTTGCCCTTGAGCTCGTCCCAGAACTCCGGCACGGCGCCGGCGGACTTCGTGGGATCCCTCGACGCGGCCTTGGCCGCCTCCGCCGCCGCGGAGGCGGCCGACGGCCTCCACAGGATGTCGGCCGAGGAAGAGAACTCCGCGGCTTCCATCGACGACTCCCAATGCTTGACGGAAGGCTTGATCTCCATCAGGCGCCCGAGCAGGACGCGCAGGGATTTGACCCAGTCGCTCTGCATCTGCTCGACGACCAGGATCTTCTGGGTGTTCGCGTACTCCGGAATCAGGTCCTCCCATGGGCAGTACGCGAGCACGCGCTTCGAAATCGCGTTGAAGAAGCGGTCGACCTCCTTGGGCGCCAGCGCGCCGGGAAGATTCGCCTGGTTGACGACGATTTCGAACTTGTCCAGGGCGAAATGCAGGGCCTTGATCTCGTTGAAAAGAGCGTAGGTCGCCTCGAAGTGGGAGCGCTGCGGCAGGCAAACCCAGTAGATCAGGTCGGCCAGGTCGAACGAGAATATCTGCATGGGAAAGAACGGATCGACGTCGAGAAACAGGTCGTAGGACTCGGCCAATGAACCGAGGATCTTGACGACCATGTTCGGCGAGAGCTTCTGGAACTCCGCGCGGTTGGCGGCCAGCGGCAGCAGGCCGACGCCCCACTGCGAGATCGGGATGCGGCCCTTGAGCAGGCGCCCCAGGCCGCCCGTCGGGTTTTCGCCCACGAGCTGGACCATGCTGGCCAAAGTCGGGGGGCTGACGCCGAGCACGTAGCTCAGGTCGTTGCGGCACATGGGATCCATATGCACGATGACGACTTTCCGATTCTGACTGCCGGCCCAGGCGAGCGCCAAATTGAGGCAGGCCGTGGTCTTGCCCACGCCCTCCTTGGGGCCCGTGAAGACGACGACCCGCCCAGGCTCAGCCATAGCCGCTTTCCGCCCTCATTTCACGATCTCCATGGTGATGAAGAGAAAAAGCGATTTTTGCTCCTCGATGACGCTCGTCGTGGTGAAAAGCAGGCCGAGAAGCGGAATACTGCCGAGAAACGGAACCTTGGTCTTGGCGACGTTCTTGGAGCTCGACTTGAGGCCGCCGATGACGAGGGTCTCCCCGCTCTTGATCTCCACGGCCGTCTGGATCTGGCGCGTGACGATGGAGGGCACGGTCGTGTTGCCGACCTGGACGGGCTTGGAGAAGTCCACGTTGGAGACCTCGAGCTGCATCTCGGCGCGGATCGTGTCCTTCTTGTTCGGATTGACGACGGGAACGATGTTGAGGATCACCCCGAATTTCTTGAAATCGGCGGTCACCGTGCCGTTGCCGTTCGCCGAGGGATAGGGGATTTCGCCGCCGACCACGAAGTTGGCCTGCGATTGGGCCTGCACCACCACCTTGGGGTTCGACAGAAGCTGCGCTTTGCCCTCCGTTTCGAGCATTTTGAGCTGGGTCTGAAGCTGCGTCTGCCGCGCGAAGTCGCCGATTCGATAGATGCCCGGAATCGTCTTCTCGGCGAAGTTGACGCCGGCCGCAAAGGGAGTCCATGAGAATCCGATGTCGCGCTGCACGGAGCCGGAGATTTCGACGATATCCGCGGAAACGGCGATCAGCGAGTCCTCCGGCTGGGCGCAAACCCGAGCCGCAAGAGCGCAAACGAGCGCCGTCGCCGTCCACAGTTGTCGATTCATGATGTCAAGTCTTGGTGCGTCAGTTCAGCCGGTCGTCAACGGAAAAGCTTGCGGAAACTGGCCATCTCCATCGGGTGCATTTCGGCGTCGCCGAGGCCGCGCATGATCACCGTCGTATCCCCCTGCTTGATGGCCAGGGCCAGATACTGCGCCTCGTTCGGATTAAGAGCCAGGCTGACGGAGGCCTTTTCGGAGAACGCGGCCGCCTTATCCTCCTTTTCTCCCAAATTCTTGAACTGCCGGGCGTTCATGCCCTGCCCGAGATTGGTGCCGACCGCGATGACGAGCACGTTCTGCAGGATCGTCGCGGTGACCTTCTCCTTGCGGCCGTCGTTCATCAGGGCGTCGAACGTGACGAGCACGTCCACGCGGTCTCCGGGCTTGATCAAAATCTTCATTTCCTGGTCGATCGGCAAAGTCGCGCCCCGATAGCCGGGCGGGATCTTGACGCTGAGCCCGGACTCGGGGGAGAGCGAGATCAGGGACGACTGGGTCAGCTGGTTGCCCTTCGGCACGCGGTTGCGCGTCACCAGGTTGACGATCAGCTTCATGTCGCCCTGCGTCTTGATCTCGAAGGAGTCCTGCTGCATGAATTTGCGCGGAACCTCGAGAACCTCGACCATGTCCTCCTTAAGGACCGTGCGCTCCGGGATGTCGACGCGGGCGGACAAGACCTTGGCGGTCTCATAGGCGCCCCGCAGGGCGCTCTCCTTGCTGCTGAGCACCATCAGGTAGAACACGGCGGCTCCCATCGCGAGGAGCATCGGGACCAGCACGCCTTTCTTTTCCATGGTCTTTCGTTTCCTATCTCAAGAGCGGGGACTCGATCGGCATCCGGACGACGGTCTGAAGCAGCCGCATGCCGCTGCCCTTGGGCTTGGCGAGGATCATGCTGCTGATGGGAAAGCGCAGCTTAATGTTGTTTTTCCCGGTGATGATGAGGTCGAAATTGTCCTGGCCCGCCTGCGGGTCCGTCAGCGTCTTCTCCATCTCGCAGGCGACCGTCGCCGACTGAATGATCTGTTTCATGAATTTTTCCATGCTGCCGCAATCCACGTTCCCGGCCGCGTTGCCGGACATCCCGCCGATCCGGGCCACTTCGTACGTCGCGTGGTTCAAAAGAATCAAGTGAAACGAAACGTAGCCGATCTCCATGATCGTGAAGACGATCGTAAAGAACACGGGCAGGATCAGGAGCATTTCGACCACGACCTGACCCGACCGTCCGTCCTTTTTCACGCGTTTTTCCCCATTTTCGGCTCGTCCCGGGCCCGACGCGGCCCGGGACGAGCCGCGCGAACGAATTACATCCCGCCCGCCGCGCCGCTGATCTTCTCCAGGATCATGTTCAACACGCCGGGCATCTTGTTCTTCAGGAACGCCCCGACAAGCAGGACGACGGCGACGACGACGGTCAGCATCAAGAGATACTCGACGGTGTTCTGACCGCGACGGCACGCCGCCCGCAGCCGGAGCCCGCGGATCGCCTGAGACAGTTTCATGAGCATAGCTTCTCCTTTCCAACCTCGGATTGCCGTCAACGAACTTCGACCGGATAAGTGGATAATATCTTCACGCCCGCGTCCTTGAACAACAGGCCCAAATGCTTTTGAAAGACCGCGTACATCCCCGCGAAAACCACGACCCGCGCCGCCGTCGTGAGCAGATATTCGACGGCCGTTTGACCGTTTTTTCCCTTCAGAATTCGACGAAAAAAACGCCTCCTCATCCGTTCTGAGTGTAACACCCGACCTATAGCGTGTCAATACGCTGCCCATTAAATAACCGTTAAAATTTCAACTTGACTGAGATCTGGTCCACCGTGCCGAGCGCGCCGTAAGGAACGAAGGCGTAGTCCAGGGAAACGCCGTAGCCGAAGGCCTGGGAGGTATACAGGCCGAAGCCGAAGGAAAGGTTGCTGGCCCGGTCCAGGCGCAGGGACTTCAAGGTCTCATCGGAACTCTGTCCGAGGGAGTCCCCGTTACGGTAGCCGAGCCGAAAAGACAGCTGTCCGACGTCCAGATACTCCTCGGGAAGCTGGAACTCGCCGCCCAAGGCGACGCGCGCGCCGCTGTCCGAGGCCTTGCTGAGCTCGAGCCCCACGGTCACGAAGTCGCCCAGCCTCACGCCGGCGCCGCCTCGGGTGATCCGCGCGACGTTGCCGGCGCCCGAGCCCAAATTCTGCAGCGCGAAGCCCAGCGACAAGGTCGGGTTGGGCTTGAAGATCGCGCCGAGGTCGCCGACGACGGTGTCGGTGACCGCGCCGGCGATGTCCTCATGGACCGCCCTCAGCGACGAGCCGAGGAAAAGCTTCTCGTACCAAAAAGACCGGGCGATGCCGATCGACATCATGCCGTCCCGCACGCCGACCTCGCTGCCGGGCTGGGGCACGCCGTTGGCGTCGCGGACGTCGAAGCCGCTGACGCTGATGTAGGAAAAATTCGCGCCCCAGGTCGTGCGCCCCATCGGGTGCGCGTAGCCGAGGTAAAGCGGCGAGTCGACGTCCTGAACGTAGCGCAGATAGGAAAAACCCAGCTCCCGCTGCTGGGTCACGGCCAGGCCGGCCGGATTCCACGTCATCGCGTCGGAACCCTCGGCGAGCGCCACGTACGCGCCGCCCAGGGACATCGCCCGGGCCGAACCTTGCCCGATCTTGAGGAAATTGGCCCCGCTGGTCCCGGCGGCCGCGTCGGCGGCGCGGACGGACGGAGGGCCCGCCGCCAGGATGATCAAAAATAAGGCGAGGGGGAGCTTTCTCACTGGATCAGGACCTTTTTGACCGTCTGGAGGATGTTCTTGCCGCCCTCCGTCTCCTCGATCCGGATCACCGCGAAATAGAGGCCGCGAGCGACCTTATTTCCGGACTCGTTGACCTTGCTCCAAACGTAGGTCACGGGCCCCGCCTGAAAGGCGGGCGGAACCTCCCCGAAATTCTTATTCAAGACGACGTCGCCGGACATCGTGTGAAGCTTCAACTTCACGACCGCGCGGAAAGGCGCGTAAATCTGGAAAGTAGTCGAATCGCCCGTGACCGGATTCGGATAGTTGAAGGTGTTGTTGACGAAATCCTCGTTCGGCGTCAGGGAGGCGTTGCGCACCAGCGGGATCTCGTCGATCAGGCGGTCGAGCGAGAGCGCGCCGGGGTTGAGGACGTTTCCCGAATTGTCGTCTATCGCGGACATGTCGGTCGAGCCCACGATCTTGAACTTGTACGAGCCGTCCTTGAGCAGGGAGAACATGAAGTCCGTGCCGTCCCAAACGTCGTTGATCTGCGTACGGGCCGGGCGCACGCCGACGATGCGCTTGACCAGCACCTGCGACTCTGGCTGCGTGGTATTGCCGGACTGGTCGAATACCGTGCCGGATCGGTAGATCTTAATCGCGACCTTCATCGTCTCCGACACCTGATAGGAGAGCACGGCGGGCCCCGAATCGAGTCGCAGGGGCGTGATCGCCAGGTCGTAGATGCGCAGCGGATCGAAGGCGATGGTCATCTGCGCCGTCGAGCCGGAGGACAGCGCGGAGGCGACGTCGTCGGCCACGGCGCGCACCAGGTAGAAGCCCGGCGCCGGAAAGCCGCCCGCGTCGTTGCGCCCGTCCCAAACGTCCGTCTGGAGCAGACCGGCGGGACGCACCGCGCCGGAAACGACCGTGCGCACGACCGACGGGGGGATGCTCGAGTTCAGGATCTGGATCGTGACCGAGGACTGGCGGGTCAGCGCGTAGCTGATCGTGAACGGGTGCAGGGAGATCGTGTTGCTCGAGTTGAACAGCTGCGGCGAATCGGGCAGCACGTTGAACTGCGTGAAGATGATCGAGCCCCGCGCCACCGTGATGTTGCCGAACACCCTGTCCGTCGCGAAATGCTTCGGCGTGGTGGTCGACTGGGCGGTCAAAGTGAAGACGTAGTTGCCGTCCGGAACGAACAGCCCGTTGCCGTCGCGGCCGTCCCAGAATTCGGAGATCTTGAGGCGCCCGGGACGCAGTCCCTTGAAGGTCGCGACGGGCTGGGCCTGGGCGCCGCCGGGCGTCAAGATCGACGCGCTCACGCAGGCGGCCGGCGGGGACTGGCCCGCGCAGGGGGGCCACGAGACGGCGCTGTTGACGATGACCGAGCCCGGGGGATAGATGTTCCAGGCGACGAACATCGGCTGGGAAAGCTGGTAATTGATCGTGACGTTGTCCGAGGCGCCGCTCAGCAGGGGCGTGACCGCGATGTCCGTCACCCGGAACATGTTGACCGGGAACATCGCCGTCGTCGTGGATACCTTGCTGGGCTGGGCGGAGTCGCTCGCCGTCAACTGCACGAGATAGGTTCCCGATGAGACCACGTTGCCGGCGTCGTCGGCGCCGTCGAACCAGGTCTCGGAATTGGAGAAGGAGCCGGGCCGGGTTTCGTTGTTGACGAGCGTTTTGATCAGGGTCTCGCCGGTCGCGTTGAAGATCTTCATGGACACGATCGCGTCGCGGGTCAAGGTGTAACGGAAGGTGAACGGACTCAGGCCGGCCACCGCCGGGCTCGAGCCGATGACCGACGAGGTCGGAGAAACCTGGGTGATGCCGACGAGCCCTCGGAGGACCGGAAGAAAGCCGGTCTTGGCGACCCCGGTCCAGACGCGCTTCTCCGCGCCGTACAAGGCGCCTCGCTGGGACGGAATGGAGGCGTAGATCACGAACACGTAGTCGCCGTCCTCGACGAGGTTTCCAGCGGAGTCGCGGCCGTCCCAAAAGCTGATGACCGAGGAGCGCAGCGTCTTCATCTCGCTGATCGACCGAATCGGCGACGCGGCGGTGATGGGAGCGCAGCCTCCCGAACTCGCGCCGAACGTCTTGGGCGGGTCTCCGGCGGCGGCGGGATCGCGGGCGGAGCTGGAAACCTCGGAAAGGCCGGTGCAGAATTGCGTGCCGGGCGGGTAGATGTCGATGTAGACCTGGGCCGCCTCCGTCACCATGTAGGACATCACGGCCAGCGAGGTCGACCCGCCCGTCAGGGGCTGAACGCGGATGTCGGTGATCTGCAGGGGGTCGATCGCGATCTGGCGCGTGGTCGCCAAAGACATGTCGCCGAAGCCGTCGGCGCCGCCGGCGGTATCCGTGTACTGGTCCGCGCTGTTGGCCTGAAAAACAGCGAGGTAGTTTCCAGACGGGAGGATGTTGCCGTTCTCATCGCGCCCGTCCCACGAGTCGCCGTTGAGCACGGTGCCCTGAGGCACGCCTTCGCCCACCCGCGGCTGGCCCGGGACCACCTGCCGGAGGGTGTCGAACGGCGTCTGCGCGTTGTTGATCGTGATGTACATCGTCGCGTCCTTCGAGAGGCGGTAGGACAGGTTGTAAGGCTGGACCGCGACGCCGGTGATGGCGCCCACCACGGTCGGCGAGGAGCGAACGACGTGGACGTTCGTCACGTCGACGGTGATGGGCTTTTGCGAGACCGAATTTCCGGCGCTGTCGAGCGCGGCACCCGAGGGATAGGCGCGCGTCGCCGTGATCGTGATGTTGCCGCTGTCGCCGACCTGATTGGTCTTGACCGAGACGCGGAAGCCGTATTGGCCGTTGGTCTTGCCGAACTCGCCCTGGATGTTGACGGAGCCGTCCCACATGACGCAGGCGGCCTCGCCCAGATGGGCCCCGCCGGGGATGTACGGCTGGGCGTTGTCCGCGGAGCCGGGAGAGTCGATGAAGAAGGTGCGCAGGGGCGGGGTCGAGGCGGGATCGAGCGGGTTCGAGCCGTCCTGGAATTTGAACACCTCGAAGCTGATCTCGTCGATGACCACGCTGCCCGCGCCCGCGGTGTTGACGCCGATCTGGGTGCACAGGAAAACCCGGTCGTTGCAGTAGTTGGCGTCGACCGTTCCGGCCGGCCGCGCCAGCGCGTTGCAGCGGTTCGCGCCGCTCGCTTCGAATTCGATATGCGGCTCGTTGGAGATGTCCCCGTCGAGGGGGCCGGTCGGCGCGCCGGCGGTCTGCAGCGGACAGTAGAACTGAAAAGGCGGGACGGTGCCGACGACGCAATTCGATTCGGGCGCGACGAACGCCGTGTTGACGAACACCTGGACCGACTGCGCCGCGGCGCGGGTCGACGCGACCGCCAAGGCGATCGCAAGCGCCAAGGCCGAGCGGGTGAGGCTCGAAGGCCACCGGTGTCTGATCATGTTGTGATGTGGAGTGTACCGCGCGCGCGTTGTCCGCTGATTAAAGGAATGTTAAAAAACGGCAAAAGGGGCTCTGCGCCGCAGCTTCAAGCGAAGCAGCGCGGGCTGCGTCCGCTGCGCCGACGGGCCGACGAGCGCCCACAGCAGCGGGCCGTCCTTGCCCGGCAGGACCACGAAACCGGCGGTCGCGGCGTCGGGCGAGGGGTGAGCCTCCTTCAGGGCGAAGCGGCCGCTCTCCAGCGCGTAGATCATGAGGCGGCGCGACTTCGTGTCGTGCAGCCACAGCCGGCCGTCCACCCAGGCCAAGGCGTTGGGCACCACGTCATCCTCGAGGGGATAGGCCTGGTACGTCGCCTCGTCTCCGGCATGGCGGTACAGGGCCCGGCTGGCCGAGTCGTAGGACCAAAGAGAGGAGCCGTCGAACGCGAGCGCGGTCGGCGCGGGCCCCGGAGACCGGACCGCGGCGAGCACCGCCTCGGGACGCGCCGCCGACGCGCGGATCAAGCGCGCGCGCGCGGCGTCCAGGGTCCACATCCGGCCGTCGCCGAACGCCAAGGCCGTCGGACGGAAGACGCCGCCCTCGGGAACGCCGATCTCGCGGACCGCGCGGCGAGGGTCGACGGGATCATGGGCGCTCAGCCGTCCGCCCCAGTCCGCGACCCAGAGCAAGGTTCCGTCGAACGCGAGCGCGGTCGGGTTGAGCGAGGCCACGGGAGCGGTCGCCTCGAGCGAATAGCGCCACTGCGCGCCCCACCGCCAAGCCAGGGACCCGGCCGCGAGGACGGCGGCGGCGGCGAGCGCGGACGCCGCGGCGCGAACCCGCCGCGCGCGCGCGGCCGCCGCGCGAACGGAGTCGACGTTCGACTGGGCCGAGACGGCGCGATCGCGCTCCTCGCGGCTCTCGAGCTGGCGCATGCGTTGGGCGACCTGCTCGGCGGCGGCGGTCGTCTCGCGTATCTTGCCGGCGAGGCTGTCCGTGAACGTGAGGTGCGTCCTCTCCTTTTCCTGGAGCTCCGAGTGCCACGCCTCCCGCTCGCGGCGCAAAGTCTCTTCCCATTGCGCCAGCTCCTGGCGCTGGGTCTCCCACGTCGACCGCTCCCGATCCCAAAGCTCGCGCCACTGCGCGCGCTCCTCCTCCCAGAGCTTCTGAAGGTCGGCGAAATGGCGCTCGACCTCGTCGGTCTTCTTGAGGGCGCGCGCCCTCTCCTCCTCGACGCGAACGCGCTCCTGGCGCTCGAGCAGGAGCTCGGCCAAGGTCTTCTCGAGCGCGTTCTTCGCCTCGGAGAGGCTGCCCTTCAGCGCGTTCACGGCCTGATCGGCCTGCAAGGCCTCCTGCTGGCGGCGCTCGGCCGACGACTGGACGTCCTTCAGGTCGATGAGATTCTGGGTCTCGCGCCGGCTGAAGCGCGCCTCGGCCTCGCGGGCGCGGGCGACCTCCGCGGCGATGCGCGCCTTCGCTTCGTCGAGGGCGGCCTCCATGGCGCGGCGCTCCTCCAGATGCGCGGCGCGCTCGTGCTCGAGCGCCCGCGCCGCGCCCTCGAGGCGCTGCTGGGCGTCGAGCAGTTGGGCGAAGACCAGTTCGGCTCCGCCGTCCGCTTGCGCGCGCAAGGCGTCCACCTCGGCCTGCAGCGCCTCGGCGCGGTCGCGCCAGTGTTTGAGCGACGCCTCCTTGGTTTCAAGCGCCTCGGTCAGCGCCGCCACGCGGCGGCGCTGCTGGGCCTTGAGCATGGCCGCCGTTTCCCACGCGAGCTCGGCGCCCGCCGCCGGCGGCGAATACGAGGCGGGCGCGGCCGGATCCGAGGCGTTGCCCAGACGCGCCCAGAGACGCTCGATCTCGCGGCTCAAGTCCTCGGGAGGCGGGTATCCCACGGCTTCAGTATAGCGTCCGGGGACCCGCCTTTCTTTTCGGAAATATGAACGAGCTTACTTGGAGCGCTGGAGACGGCGCAGCTCCTGGCTCGCCTCGCTCAGATCCACGCCCGCGTCCCGGTACTCGCGCAGGATCCGGCCGACCTGCTCGATCAGGATGGAATCCGCCGCGCCGTCGAGCTTCGCCTTCTGGTAGGAGCGCCAGTCCCCCTGGAAGAGCGAGATGCGGGTCAGCCGGGCGGAGTTCTCGCGCTCCGCCTTGACCCTCTCGAAATCCTCCTGGGCCCTGCGCTGGCGGGCCTCCAGCTCCTTGAGCCGGCGCTTGGCTTCCTCCTCGGAGGCGCGCTTGTTCTCCACTTCTCCCCGCAGGGCCGCGATCTCAGCGCGCATGCGCTCCAGCTCCGCGCTGAGATTGCGCTGCTTGGCCGCGCCGGCCTCGAGCGCCGCGGCGAGCTGCCGCCGATAGCGCAGCTCCTGGGACAGGAGCTTCTCGTACTCCGCCTCCGGATCGGCGCGGCCGAAACGAATGGACAAAGACAGCCCATGGCCGAGGCGCGCCGTTCCGGTCATCGGGACCGTCATCGCGTAATCGAGGCGCGCGCCCTGCGCCCGCCAGCCGAGACCCCAGCTCCAAGCGCGCGACTTGTCGCCGAGGGACATGCCCGAGCGCAGGGCGAACTGGCCCGAGCGCGCGGTGGCCCACCAACGCTCGAAGCCGATCGACATCGTGTGCCGCCCCGCCAGCCCCTGGGATGGCTCGCGCTTGGTGAGATCGGCCGCGAAGATCACGCCGCGCACCTGCTCGGCCGCGCCGAGCTTGAAGGCGAGCGGCGCGCGGTCGCCCGCGAATTTCGGGCTGCCGAAGTTGAGCACGGACGCGCCGAGCGCGTAGCGGTCGGCGAAACGGTACAGCGCCCCCAGATCGAGGGCGAGGCGGGGACCCGCCTTGCCGCCCGCGTCGAACTCGGCGGATAAAAGCTTGAAGCCGCCGCCGAAGTCGACTCCGCCGCCCTCCTTCTCGAACAGGCTGCGCGTGCCGTACATGACGCCGATGGCGCGGTCTCCGCCCACGCCCTTGCGGCGGTCATAGCGCGCGTCGAAGCCGAACGCGCCGTTGACCGCCTCCTGGCGCATCGGAAGCAGGACGGCGGCGCGCGTTGAATCCCGGTCCGACTCGCCCGACGGAATATGAAACTGGCGCAGGTAGGACGCCGTCGCCTCCACGGCCGTGGTCTGCCCCAAGGACGCCGGGTTGTAGGCGAGCACGCCGGGGTCGTCCGTGACCGCGCAGAACGCCCCTCCCATCGCGACGTCGCGAGGCCCAAAGCCGGCGTCCTCGAACGCCGCATGGGAAGCCGCCGGCAGCGCCAGCGTGAGCAGGACGGCGAACAGCGCCCGAGCGGAAGGCCGCATGACGCGCATTATAACTTTCGCAGGCGCGGCGCTGATTACAGGAGCGTGAACTAAATCCAGCTCCGCAGCGAGAGCGCGGGGTCGCAAGAGGCCCTTTCCCAACGGCGCGCGCGGGCTCCAGGGCAGCGCAGGCGCCTCCAGGCCGCGTGCGCGATCATCGCGGCGTTGTCGGTGCACAAGGCGCGCGCCGGCAGGCGCACGGCGAAGCCCGCGCGCGAACCGCGCTCGGCCATCAGCGCGCGCAGCCGCGAATTCGCCGCGACTCCGCCCCCCAGGACGATGTCCCTCGCCCCGTGCCCGCGCGCGGCGGCCACGGTTTTGTCCACGAGCGTTTCCGCGACGGCCTCCTGGAAGGACGCGCACAGGTCGTTCAGCTCGCGGCCGGCCGGCTTGCGGCCCTTGAGAAGGTAAAAGACCGCGGTCTTCAGGCCGGAAAAGGAAAAATCCCAGGTGCCCGGCATCGTGGGCCGCGGAAAGGCGACGGCGCCCGGGTCCCCTCGCGCGGCGCGCTTGTCGATTTCCGGGCCGCCCGGATAGCCCAGGCCGAGCATGCGGGCGACCTTGTCGTAGGCCTCGCCCGCGGCGTCGTCGCGCGTGCGGCCGAGCACGCGGTAGCGTCCGGGAGCCTTCGCCAGCACGAGGTCCGTATGCCCCCCGGAAACGACCAGCGCCATCGCCGGCCAACGCAGCGCGTGCTCGAGTTCGGCGGCGAGCACGTGGCCCTCGAGGTGGTTGACCCCGACGGCGGGGACGCCCCTCAGGCGCGCCAAAGTCTGCGCGGCGACCTTGCCGATCAGCAGCGGGCCCATCAGACCCGGGCCGAGCGTGTAGGCGACCGCGTCGATCCTCCCCGGCCCCGCGTCCTTCAGCGCGCGGGCGACCGCGGGCATCAAGTCATCGAGGTGCGCGCGCGCCGCGAGCTCGGGCACGACTCCCCGGTAGGGAGCGTGAAGCGCCGTCTGCGAGGATACGATGCTCGAGCGCACGCGCCCATCCTCGACCACGGCGGCCGAGGTGTCGTCGCAAGAAGTCTCAAGGCCCAGTATCCTCACTCTTGGCGCGTGAGCGTTTCGAGCGCGGCGCGGGCCTTAAGCAGCTCGACGGCTCGGTCGAGCGCCTCGTCGCGCACCATCTCCTCCGTCTTCACGGCGGAGCGCGGCTTCGCGTTCTTGGCGTAGATCATTTCCCACTGCGCGTAGAGCTTGGCCTCCTCGTCGGGGGCGACGGGCACGATGATGTCGGGCACGATGCCCCCGGTCTTGTTCTTCTCGTCCCGCTGGATCGAGCGGCCCGCGGGGGTATAGTAGCGCGCCACGGTCAGACGCAGGCCGGAGCCGTCGGAAAGCGGAATCAACGACTGCACGCTCGCCTTGCCGAAGCTGCGCTCGCCCACGACGACCGCGCGCTTGTGGTCCTGCATGGCGCCCGCGACGATCTCGGAGCCGGACGCGGAGCCGCCGTTGATGAGCACGACGAGCGGCAAGGTCGGATACGGGGCCTTCGGTCCGGCGGCGAAATCCTGGCGGCTGTCGGGCCGGCGGCCCTGGGTGTACACCACCAGCTTGCCTTCCCCGATGAACATGGATGCGACCTCCACGGCGGCCGACAGGAGGCCTCCGGGATCGTTGCGCAGGTCGATGATCAGGCTCGTGACGCCGTCCTTCCTCAGCTTCTTGAGGGAGTCGGCGACGTCGTCGGCGGTCTTGGCGCTGAACTCGGCGATGCGCAGATAGCCGATTCCCGCGTCGAGCTTCATCGACAGCGTCGACTCGATCTTCACGAGCTCGCGCGTGATCTCGACGCTCAGTGTTTTCCACTCGTCCTCGGCGCCATCCTCGGGACCGCGCTCCAGCTTCAGCTTCACCTTCGTTCCGGGCGCGCCGCGCAGCGTGCGCAGCGCGTCGGGCATGCTCATGTCCTTCGTGGCGGCCCCGTCGATCTCGACGATGCGGTCGTTGGGAAGGACGCCCAGGCGGTAGGCCGGAGAGCCCGGCATCGGCGTCTGCACGGTGAGCCAGTCGTCCTTGAGCGTCAAGCGCAGGCCCACGCCGCCGAACTGCCCCTCCGTCTCGGTCTTCATCTCGCGATGAAGGTCCGGCTCCATGAACTGCGAGTAGGGATCGAGAGTGCGGACCATCCCCGTCGCGGCGCCGTAAATCAGCTTCTGCGTCTCCGGCTCGTCCACGTAGTTGTCCGCGACGAAGCCGAGCACGTCCACGAGAAGCTTGAGCTGCTCGTAGGTCTTGTCCGCGCCGGCCGCGGCGGCGGGACCGGCGGCAAGCGCGGCGGCCGCGACGACGGCGGCTAGAAATCTCATCATCACTCCCCCTCGCTACTTCCTCTCCAGCCACTCGGCCGGATCCAGGGCCTCGCTGCCGCGCCGGATTTCGAGATACATGCGCTCGCCCGCGCTCGCGATCTTTTCATTGGCCCGCACGTCGTCGCCCTTCTCCTTGACGATCTGGGCGAGCTCTCCGTACACGCTGAAAAACTCGCCGCCGTGGTCGACGATGACGATCTTCCCGTACGAGCGGAACGGTCCGGCGAAGATCACGCTCCCGGACGCGACGGCGCCGACGGCGGCTCCGGCGCGCGAGGCGAAAACGACGCCCTGCCGCACGGTCCAGGTGCCGAGCTCCTCGTCGCGCTCCCGACCGTAGGGACGCAGGACCTTTCCATCGACCGGCCAGGGCAGGGAATGCGCCGGGCGCGCGAGCCGCGCGCCGGCGCTCCGCCCGCGGCGCCGACCCGCCCGGCCGAGCTTGTCGAGCAGGGCGGCCAGGGCCTTCGCCGACTCCTCGAGCTCCTTGGCGTGGCGGGCCGCCGCGGCGACCTTCATCTGCGTCTCCTCGAGGGCGGCCTTCTTTTCCTCGTACTCATGGCGGCGCCCGTCGCGCTCGCTCTGTATGCGGCGGCGATTCTCGTCCAGATCGCGCGCGCGGCGGCCGGTCTCGACCGCCGCCGCCTCGGTCCGTCGGCGAAAACCCTGCAGTCCGCGCAAATGCCTCGCCTTCTCGATGATCGCGCTCCGGCGGAACTCCTCCGACCAAATCTCGCGGGTGCCGTACGCCTCGGAGCGCGCGGCCGCGGCTCCGGTCCGGCGCGCGGCCTCCGCGGAGATCGCCGCCGACCAGAAGCCGGCCACGCTCTTCACCGCGTCAAGACGGGATTTCAGGTCCGCGCGCCGACCCTCCGCGCGACGGATCCCGGACTGCAGCTCCTCGACGCGCTTGCGCGACCGCGCGTCGAGGCTTTCCAAGCCCTCGACGTCGGCGCCGAGAGCCGTCTCCGCTGCGCGCAGCTTCTCGAGCTCCCGCAGCGTCTGCTTGAGCTCGACCTGGATGCGCGAAAGCTCCTTGCGCTTGGCCTGGAGTTGGGCGGCCGCCGGAACCCCGCTCGCCGCGAACAGCGCGGCCGCGATCAGGACTCGGCGCGCCATGTCGACAGGGACCACCCGAGGGTCGCGCAGACCCCGAGCAGAAGAATCTGCGCGAACGGATCCGGCCACGCCCACAGCAGCGCGTCCCGATGCAGCGGCCATGCGATCAGAATCGCGAAAGCGCCCCCGGCGGCGCCTCCCGCCGCCGTCCAGAGCGCCGGCGCGCGGCGCGCGGGCGCGGCGATGAGGGCGCCCAATGCCAACCCGGCGGCGAGGCAGAGGAGGGTGCTCAGCGCCACGCGCAGGAAGTAAGCGTAGAAGCGAAGGCGCAAAATGGCCTGCACCTGTCCCGTCTTGTAGCGCAGATCCGACCACTCGGCCAGGCGCTGGACGGCGTCGATCCACGCCCCGAGGCGCGTCAACGATTCCAACGCCGGACGGACCTCGAAGGCCGCGGGCAGGGGATTGTCGCCCACCACGGCGATCGATTCCGCGAGTTCGGGATCCTCGCGCTTGAGCGCCGCCAACGCTTCATCCGCCGAGATGAAGCGCACATCCGCGACCTCGGGAGCGGCGCGCAGCTTTTCCTCGAACACCTTCGCCCGGGCCTCCTCCAGAGGAGAGCGCACGAACAGCACGACGCGGAAATCATCGCTCAGCGAGGCCTCGAGGCGCGAACAGTGCCTCTCGGCGAGCAAAAGGGTTTCCCCCGCGAGCCCCGCGGCGGCCGCGAGCGCGAACAAGGACGCCCGTCGGGCTTTCTCCTCGGCGCTCACGCTCCGCTTCGCTTCGCGCGGCTTTTTCCCATGATGGATTCAGCGATACGGAACGAACACGGCCAGGGCGCTCTTCAGGCCCCGGCCGAAGGCGGGCAGGGCCAGCAGGGCGGTGAGCAGGATCAGCCACGGCCCTCGAGCCATGACGAACCGTATGAAGCCGTCCTTCTTGGCCGACGGTTTTCCCGCCGCCGGGACGTCGGCCGCGGCGGAGAGCGCGGGCGTCGGCAGCCCCAAGACGGCGGATTGGACCTCGAGAACGCCGGGCAGCCCCAGAGCGCGGGACAAGCGGGACACCGGCATCGTTCCGGATGCCAGCACGGTCGCGCCCCCGCCGGGAACGCTCTCCAGGGGGAACACGCGATCGAGCTTGAAGCCGACATCGGCGGTCAGCGCCCGCACGCTCGCGGCGAGCGCTTCCTCGGAACGAGCGGCCCCGGCCACGCGCAGCTTCAAAAGGTAGCCGCCCGTCACGCGGTCGTCGCCCACCGGCCGGGAGCCCCGTTCCACTGCGACGCGCCTGACCCCCGGGCGGGCGATCGCGTCGCCGAGCCGGGAAGCGGGCAGCCAGCCGCTGATCCGCACCGATCCGCCCTCTCCCGGCAGAGGCTGGAAGCGCGCATCGGGACGGAAGGCCGCGGCCGCGCCGAGTCCGGCGACCGCGTCGCGCAGCGCGCCGGCTTCATTGGGATCCAGCTCCAACGAGACGAACAGCATGCCCTCGCCCGTCGCGGCGGATGGGGCGGGATCGGTCAGGATCAGCCGCGCGGGGTCCGAGAGCTCGGGACGCCGGGAAGCGGGCTCCTCCCCCAACAAGCGCGTTTCGTAGTCGCGCCGCGCGTCCTCGCTGGCCGAATCGAGCGTTTTGCCCTCTTCATCGCCGGCCTTCGAAACGGACGGGGCCTCCCGGCCGGCGTCCGCCGCGGGGCCGGGGATGAACGGACGGGGACGCGGGGGCCGCTCGGGCAGGGGCTGGGCGGGGGGCTTGGTCTCGAGGAACGGGCCGACGTCCCGGTCGGGGTGCTTGTAGCCGCCCCCCTCGCCGTAAAATTGGGTCGAAAACGGCGGAGCCTTCGCGGGGGCGGCTCGCGCCGCCGAGAAACCGGCGATCATGGCGACGAAGGCCGGAATCAGGCGTTTGAACACGGCCTGATTCTACCACGCACCCCATCCTAGGTCAATAGACCTGCGCGCCCCCGGGCCTATCGACCCAGGCGCGGACCCAGGCCCCCAGGCCCGCCCAGACGAGTCCCAGCGTCGCTCCCAGGGCCCAGGCCGCGGCGCCGTGGGCGACGGCAAGCGCCGGGGGCGCGCCGCCCGCGCCGATCGCGGCCACCGCCCCCGCCGGCGCCAGCAGACCCAGGACCAGCCAGCCGCGCGGATCGTCGAAAAACACGGAGACGCCGGCCGCGCCATCCCCTTTGACCGGAGTCTCGCGTCTGCCCACGAGGATCAAGGCGAGCATCAAGCTCGGCGCGCCGATCAGGATTTCGCGCCAGCGCCACTGCCACCACCAGAGGGCGTCGGCCGCCGAGGCGAAACGGTCCGCGGACTCCCAGGCTGAAACCGCGCGCAGGGCCGCTCGAGGCGCCAGAAGCCCGAGCAGGGCCAGCGCCAGCACGAGCGCCGCGGCGAGATCGCGCGCGCGCAGCGGGGCGCGCCAGCGCGCGCGCAGGGCGGGGCCCTCCGAGCCCAGCAAGGCCGCGGCGCCCGCGACCATCGGGGCGGACAGCGTCCACAGGGTCCAGCCCCGCGCCAGCTCCTCTCGCCGTTCGGGCGCCACCGACGCGGCGGCGAGCAGGCCCGCGGCCGAGGCCGCCGCCCACGCCGCGGACAGGCCCGCCAAGGTTTCCGGCACGGGCGCCGCGATCGCGGCGCGAGCGGCGACCCAGCCGCGAACCGTCCTCTCCGCGCCGAGCGCGGCCCGCGCGGCGAAGAGGGGGCCCGCCAAGCCGATCGCATAGAGCAGGAAGAGACGCGCGGCATTTTCCGCCCGGGACCGCGCGGCGTCGGGCGCGGCGGCGGGAAGCACCGCCGGCAGGCCCGCGCTCTTGACGATCTTCAGCGCCGCGCGCAGGCGCTCCAGATTGTCGTCGAGGCCGGCGCCGGCGGACGGCCGGAAAACGAGCAGGCGCATCGCGCGCCCGTGCACCGCGCGTAAAATCTCCGATGGCCGGGCGCCGACGGGCAGAACCCGCGTCCAAAGCCTCCGGCCGGCGACCGACGCGAAAGGGCCTCCACCGGCGGCGACCGGGATCAGTCCCGCCGCGGAAACGGCCGCGACCGTCTCCGGATCGAAGCCCGCCGGCACGCGCGCGAGATCCACCCCCGGCGGCAGCTCCAGCGTCCAGGCCGCGGCCGAGCCGGAAAAAGCGGAGCCGCCTCGCCCCGCTTTTTCCACCGGCACGGGGCCCAGGGCGCCGGAAAGCCGCGTCAAGACCCTCCCGTCCCTAGCCCACAACGAGTCGGGTTTCGGGCCGCGGTCCGGCGCGATCAATCCAAGCTCGCGCCACTTCTCGATCTCCGCGCGGGAGAAGTGCAGCATCGCGCCCCGGGACGCGAGCTCGGCCGCGGTCTCCTCGCGCAGCACCACGGCCGCGACGCCCATGGCCTTCAGGCGCTCCCACAGCTCCGGCGTGGACGCCGCCGCGCGCCCGGTCAGCGCCGCGAAAGCGTCCGCCTCGACCGCCGGCAGGACCGCGCGCGCGGTCGGCGCCCGCGTCCACCACAACGCCGCCGCCACGGACAGCGCGGCGAGCGACGCGAGACGGGCGCGCCTCGCCTTCACTTCGACGCGGCCTCCCGGAAAACGTCCAAGTACAGCTCCACCGACCGGGCCCAGGAGAAATCGCCCGACATGCCGGCGCGCACGCGCGCGTTCCAGGCCGGCGCGCCGAACTCCCCCAGAGCGCGGTCGAGAGCGCGCGCGAGGTCCTCGCCGTCGCCGGGCCTGCAGAGAAAGCCGTTGGCCGCCCGCCCGTCGCGCTCCTCCTCGAACACGGTATCGTTCAAGCCGCCGGTCCTCGAGACCAGCGGCACCGCGCCGTAGCGCATCGCGATCATCTGCCCGAGGCCGCAGGGCTCGAAGCGCGACGGCATCAGGAAAAGATCGGACGCCGCGTAGACGCGGTGCGCGATCGGCTCGTCGAAGGAGCGGTGGAAGCGCGCCGCGCCGGCGCGCCGGCGCTCCAGCGCCGCGAACTGCTCGGTCAAGGACGGATCGCCGACGCCCAGCGCCACGAGCTGGCAGCGGTCGAGACGGGGCTCGAGCGCGGCCAGCGCCAAGTCCAGCCCCTTCTGATAGTCGAGCCTCGACACCACCCCGATCAGCGGGCGGTCGCCGCGCACCTCGAGACCGCACTCGCGCTGCAGCGCCTCCTTGCACGCGGCCTTGCCGGCGGCCGCGTCGGCCGGCGAGTAGCGCCGCGGCAGCGACGCGTCGCGCGAAGGATCCCAAACCTCGAGGTCGATGCCGTTGAGGATGCCGCGCAGATCCCGAGCTCTCCTCTTGATCAAGCCCTCCAGCCCGAAGCCGCGGTCCGGCGACTCCTGTATCTCCCGCGCGTAGGAGGCGCTCACGGTGGTGAGCTTGTCGGCATGCACGATCCCGGCCTTGAGGTAGCTCACCTGCCCGTAATACTCGAGGCCCTCGGACGACCAATCCTCGGGGCCGAAGCCGCCCGCCGCGAGCGCTGCGCGCGGGAAGTTGCCCTGATAGGCCATGTTGTGGATCGTGAACACGCAGCGCGTGCCGGCGAAATAGGGATCGTCCTTGTAGTGGCGCTTGAGGTGCGCCGCGACAAGGCCCGTCTGCCAATCGTGGATATGGATCACGTCGGGCTTGAAGCCGACCGCCTTCGCGCCCTCGAGAACGGCGCGGGAAAACAGGGCGAAGCGGCGGTCGTTGTCCTCGTGATCCCTGCCCCCGTCCCCATAGAGGCCCTCGCGGTCGAAGAACAGCGGGTAGTCCACGAAGTACGCGGACACGCCGCGCCGGTGCAGGAAGCCGAGGCCGACGTCCACCGTCCCCCCCGACAGCGGGACGGTGATCGAGTGCGCCATGCCGCCCTCGAAAGACGCCGCGCGTATCGCGCGGTACTTGGGCAGGAACAGGCACACGTCGTGGCCGAGCCCGCCGAGCCTCTGCGCGAGGGCTCCGATCACGTCCGCGAGCCCCCCCGTCTTACAGTAGGGAACCGCTTCGCTGGCCGCGATGAGGATCTTCACCGGCTTGGACTAGCGCCCCGCGTCTTCGCCCTCGGGTTTCGCCTCGTCGGACGCCGCCGCCGCGGCGGCGGAAAACCGCTCCAGGGGCGGCAGATCCTCCAGGCTGCGCAGGCCGAAGTGGCGCAGGAACTCCATCGTCGTGCCGTACATGAGCGGGCGCCCGACGGTCTCCTTGCGCCCGACGACCTTGATCAGGCGCTTTTCAAGCAAGGTCTCGAGCGCGGCGATGACCTCGACGCCCCGGATTTCCTCGACCTCCGCGCGCGTCAGAGGCTGCTTGTAGGAGATGATCGAAAGCGTCTCCTGCGCCGCGGTGGACAGCCTCATCGTCGCGCGGTCGGAGAAGAGCTTGCGCATGTACGGCGCCAGCTCGGGACGCGTGGCCATCTGCCAGCCCTCGGCGACGGCGATCAGGCGGTAGCCCAGATTCCGCTCCTCGAGCTCGCGGCGCAGCTCCTCCACGGCCGCCACGATGCGGTCCTGGTCGCGCACGTTGACGAGCCGGCACAGCTCGCCGGCCGACAGCGGCCGGTCGGTGATGAACAGCAGGCCCTCGAGCGCGCGGCGCAGCAGCGCCGGATCGTTGGCGGGCGACGGCGCGGGCGCGCGCTGGGCGTCCCCGGACGCCTGCGGCTCCTCGACGACGGAAACCTCGGCGGCTCCGGCGGCTTCGGCGTTCTCGGCTTCAGAGCTGGACATCGGTCTCTCCTTCCTTCTTGAAGATGCTGATCTTTCCGAAGTTCCCGTCCTGGCGTATGAAAATCTTCTGCAGCTTGGTCAGCTCGAGCATCGCGAGAAAGCAGGCGATGATGCCGCGCCGCTTGCGCTCGTCCGCGAACAGGTCTTCCCAGGGAATCATCGGCCGCTCGGCGAGAAGGAACAGGATCTTCTCCATTTTCTCCTCGATCGGGAACTCCTCGCCGTCGACGGCCAGCGAGTCGTCCTCGGCGCCCGCGAGGATCAGCCGCAGATGCGCCATCAGCTCGAAAAGCGAGACGTTGGGGGATTTCTCGGCCTCCTCGAAGTGCGGCGCTCCCCGGTAAAAAACGCCGGACATCTCGTCGGCGCGGCCCGCCAGGAACTTCGAGGCCTGCTTGAACTTCTGATACTCGAGCAGCTTCTGCGCCAGCTCCGCCGCGGGATCGGGACCCTCGTCGCCTTCCAAGCCGAACTGCACGCTGGGAAGAAGCGCGCGCGACTTCACGGCCATCAGGGTCGCGGCCATCACGAGGAACTCGCCCGCGATGTCCAGATCCAGGTCCTTCATCAGCTCGAGATAGGCGAGATACTCCTTCGTGATGTGAGCGATCGGGATGTTATGGATGTCGAGATCATCCTTCTTGACGAGAAACAGCAGCAGGTCGAGCGGGCCCTCGAACTGCTCCAGCGAAACCTTGTAGGCCTTCTCGGTCATTTAGCGTATCCCCATCGCCCGTCGAACGTCTTCCATCGTCTTGCCCGCGACCGCCCGGGCCCGGCGTGCGCCGTCGGCGAGGACGGCGTCGACGTCCGCGGCCGAGAACGACGCGCGGCGTCGGCGGAACTCCTCGAACGGGCCGGACATCTCCTTGAGGAGGTCCTTCTTGCAGTCGCCGCAGCCGAGCCGGCCCGCCCGGCACTCGTCGCCGCGGCGCGCGTAGAACGCCTCGTCGGCGTAAAGCTTATGCATGGCGTACACGGAGCAGCCGGGCGGATTCTCCGCGCACGGAAGCGGATGGCCGGCCGAGGCCGCGGACGCGCGCGTCGGATCGGTGTACATGCTCTTGACCTTCCGCTCGAGCGACGAGGCGGTCTCATCGATATCGATCGCGTTGCCGTACGACTTCGACATCTTGCGCGCGTCTGTGCCCAGAACCCTCGGCGCCGGGGCCACGAGGGCCAGCGGCTCGGCGAACACCTCGCCGAAGACGTGGTTGAACTTCCGGGCGATCTCGCGCGACAGCTCCACGTGGGGCAGCTGGTCCTGGCCGACCGGAACCTTCGTGCCGCGGTAGAGGAGGATGTCGGCGGCCTGCAGGAC
>JACQJQ010000202.1 GCA_016204945.1 Elusimicrobiota bacterium | reverse complement strand
TCTCGATCTCGAACGCGGGCTACGTCAAGCGCATCCCCGTGACCACCTACCAGGCGCAGGGGCGCGGCGGGAAGGGCGTGACCGGCGCGGACGTCAAGGAGGAGGACTTCATCGAGCACTTCTTCGTGACGGACACGCACGCCGCCCTTCTTTTCTTCACGAATCGCGGGCGAGTCTTCGCGCTGCGCGCGTACGAGATCCCCGAAGGCAACCGCACCTCGCGCGGCAAGGCCGTCGTGAACCTTCTCGCCCTCACCGGCGAGGAGAAAGTCACCTCGGCGATCGCCATACGCTCCTTCGAGGAGAAGAAGGGCCAGGAAACCTTCCTCGCCATGGCGACGCGCAACGGCACGGTCAAGAAAACGCCGCTGTCCGACTTCGAGAACATCCGCCGCTCCGGCATCATCGCCATTACGCTCGACGAGGGAGACGTCCTCGTCGAGGTCCAGCACACCTCCGGCAAGGATGAGCTCCTCGTCGCGACAAGGGGCGGGATGGTCATTCGTTTTCCGGAGAGCGACGTCCGTTCGATGGGGCGCGGCGCGGCCGGCGTCCGCGGCATCCGCGTGGACAAGGACGACAGGGTCGTGGGCATGGAGGCGTTCCCGCCGAATTCGAAAAAGACCCTGCTGACGGTCTGCGAGCACGGCCACGGCAAGCGCACCGAGCTTTCCGAGTACCGCGGCCAGCATCGAGGCGGGGGCGGCGTCATCACGATCAAGACGACGGATCGCAACGGTTCGGTGATCGGCGTGAAGCTGGTGACCGACGACGACGACTTGATGGTGATGACGGAGCAGGGCAAGGCTATCCGTCTGCGCTGCAGGGACATCAAGACCATCTCGCGCAACACCCAGGGCGTGCGTCTCGTGCGCCTTGAGGAGGCGGACAGGGTGGCGCGCGTCGCCCCGATCGCCGTGGAGCCGCCCGTCGATCCCGAGCTCCCCATCGAGGGCGGCAAGAAATGAGGCGCGCGGGTTGAAACGAGTCCTTGCCGTCCTGGCGTTCGCGGCCCTCGCGGCCGCGCGCGCCGGGGCCGAGCTGTCGCTTGAGAGCGTGTCCTGGCAGCGCGGACGCGTCGAGAAGTCCCGCGTCGTCGCCTGGGAGGACGCGGGTCGTCTTTTCGACGGGCCGCCGAAAATCGACGCCCGCCTGCGCGCGCGGCTGACTCTGAAGAACCGGGGTCCGGAAGCGGCCGAGGGCATCCTGCTGCGCTACAGCATGACCGGACGGGTGGCGCCGATCGCCGGAGACAAGCCGGAGGGCGTCTGGAGCATTCCGTTCATGGTGGAGGAGAAGCGCGTGCCGAAGGTCGGCTCGAACATGACGAAGGACGTCTATCTCGCCACCTCGCCGGCCTTGGATCTTTACCTGGCAAAACTGGCGCGCTCGGGATGGTGGCTTGACCGCGTGAAGCTTCAGGTGCTTATCGAGCCGCATCGCGGCGCGGCCGCGGTGCAGACGCTCGACAGCGTCCTCGAGGTGGCGAGATGATCGATCTTGGCGCGGCGCGCAAGAACGCGGCCGGGATCCGGCTGGCCCTGTCGTCGCGCCACTCGGGGCTCGGAGCGGCGTTCGACGACCTGCTCAAGCTCGATGAGGCGCACCGGGCCCTCTTGAAGGAAGTCGAGGACATGCGTTCGCGACGCAACGCCCTGTCGCAGGAGATCGGCAAGGCGATGGCGTCCAAAGACGAGGCCAAGGCGACCGATCTCAAGGCGTCCGTGGCCGAGCTTAAGGCGCGGATGACGGATAAAGAGGCGTCTCTACTGGGGTCTGAGAAGAGGGTCCGTGCCGCCGCGATGAACCTCCCGAACATCCCGCACGAGTCCGTGCCGGTCGGCAAGGATGAGACGGAAAACCCCGTCGTGCGCGTTTTCGGCGAACAGCCCCGATTTGATTTCAAGCCGGTCGATCACCAGGGCGTGGGAGAGCGGCTTGGGGCGCTCGACCTTAAGACGGGCGTGAAGCTCGCGGGCGCGCGCTTCGCCTTGTGGCGGGGCCCGGGGGCCAGGCTCATTCGCGCGCTGGGGAACTTCCTGCTCGATCGGCACGCGGCGAACGGATACACCGAGGTGCACCCCCCTTATCTCGCGCTGCCGGAGGTCCTCGAGGGCACGGGACAATTGCCCAAGTTCGAAGCCGACATGTACAAAACGGTCCATGCGGACGGCGGCAAGACGAGCGAGCTTTACCTGATCTCGACATCCGAGGTCGTCTTGACGAACATGGTGCGCGAGGAAATCCTTTCCGCCGACAAGCTCCCGATGAAGCTCACGGCCCTGACGGCTTGTTTCCGCCAAGAGGCGGGCAGCTACGGAAAAGACGTGCGAGGCGTCATTCGCAACCACCAGTTCGACAAGGTCGAGCTGGTCTGGATCACGCGGCCCGAGGACTCGCCGTCCGCCCTGGAGCAGCTGACGAGGGACGCGGCCGGAACCCTCGAGGCCCTCGAGCTGCCGCACCGCGTCGTCCTGCTGTGCACCGGAGACATGGGCTTCGCCGCCCGCAAGACGTACGACCTTGAAGTCTGGATGCCGTCGGAGGGCAAGTATCGCGAGATATCGTCCTGTTCCGACTGTTCCGATTTTCAAGCCCGGAGGATGTCCTCCCGGTTCCGGCGCGAGCCGAAAGGCGCTCCCGAGCTCGTGCACACCCTGAACGGCTCGGGCGTGGCGGTCGGGCGCCTGGCCGCCGCGATCTTCGAGAACAATCAGCGGGCCGATGGCTCCGTGCTGATTCCGCGGGCGCTGGTTCCGTACTTCGGCGCCGATCGGATCGCGGTTCCCTGAGCATGGCCAAGGGCATCCGCAAGCTCAACGCCGTCGTGGCCAAACTCCTGGGGCCGAAGGGCTGCCCCTGGGACCGGGAGCAGACGCACAAGAGCCTGATCCCGTACCTGCGCGAGGAGGCGGCCGAGCTGATCGAAGCGCTCGAGGGCGGCCGCTGGCACGAGATCGAGGACGAGCTGGGCGACCTTCTTTTTCATATCCTCTTTCACGCGCGGCTCGGCAGGAAGCGCTTCAGTTTCGACACGGTGGCCGAGAGCCAGGCGAACAAGCTCATGCGCCGGCACCCCCACGTGTTCGGCGGCGGGCGGACGTTCAAGACTTCCCGGGAAGTCCTGGAGAACTGGAAGACGATCAAGGCCCGGGAGCGCGCGCTGCGCGCCCGCGAAGTCGCCGCCCGCGACGGGAGGCGCCGCTAGATGTTTTTCGAGGGGCCCGAAAAAAAGGTGGAGCTGGCGATGGCCCCGGGACGCCCGTCCCTGCGCGGGCGGGGGCACGAGTACTGGAAGGGCGTCGTCGCGCGAGCGAACGCCCAGGTCCTGTCGATGATCTCGAACGAGTCGATGGACGCGTACCTCCTGTCCGAGTCGAGCCTGTTCGTCACCGACACCTGGCTGACGATGATCACCTGCGGCCGCACGGACCTCGTCGCCGCGGTGCTCCGGCTCGTCGAGGACTTCGGGGCGGACGCGCTTCAGTACCTCATCTATGAGCGCAAGAACGCCCATCATCAGGAATACCAGCCCTCCAATTTCTTCGATGACTGCCGGCGGCTCACCGACCGCATGCCCGCGAAGTCCTACCGCTTCGGCGACGGGGACGACCATCACGTCTTTCTCTTCCACCTCGACAAGCCCTACGCGCCGGCCCAGGACGACTTGACGCTCGAGATCTTGATGCACGGGATCGACCCGCAGGCGTCCAAGGTCTTCATGAGCGGCCCCGCCCGCAAGCGGAGCTTCATCAAGGAGAAGTCGGGGGTCTGGTCCATTTTGCCCGGCTTCCAGGTCGACGACCACCTTTTCGAACCGATGGGCTACTCGCTCAACGCGATTCGCGGCGCCAAGTACTACACCATCCACGTGACGCCGCAGAAGCTCGGCTCGTACGTGAGCTTTGAAACGAACGCGGTCGAAGGAGACGCCGACGGCACCATCAAGCGCGTGCTCGATTTGTTCAAGCCCCATTCCTGCGACGTCATCTTGTTCCAGCCTCGGGGCGCGAAGCAGGAAATTCGCTGCTCCTATCCGATCAAGCGCGCGGTGAGGCAGGACCTTTCCTGCGGCTATCGCGTCACGTTCGACCACCACTTCAAGTCGGTCGAGGGCGCCGCGCCGGCGGTCGAGATCACGCTTTGACGGGAAAAACGGCCTGGGTCGACGAGACCTATCAGGGAGTCGTCCGCACGGGCTTCCGCCTGAAAAAGAGGATCTTCAAGGGGCGCAGCCCGTTCCAGGAAATCGAGATCGTGGAGACCGCCGGCCACGGCAGGCTCCTGCTCATCGACGGGATGACGATGGTCTCCGAGCGCGACGAGTTCGTCTATCACGAGATGATCGCGCACCCGGCCCTTTTTCTCCACCCGAAGCCGAGGCGCGTTTTGGTCATCGGCGGTGGCGACGGCGGCACCGTGCGCGAGACGCTCAAGCACAAGAGCGTCGAGAGCTGCACGCTCGTGGAGATCGACGCCTTGGTCGTGTCGGCCTCGCGCCGGCACCTGCCCCGGACCGCCGCGGCCCTGTCCGATCCGCGCGTGCGCGTCTTGATCGAGGACGGGGTGAAGTTCGCCGCCGAGACGAGGGAGGCGTTCGACGTCGTCATCGTGGACTCGACCGAGCCGTTCGGGCCGGCCAAGGAGCTTTTCGGGCCCTCTTTTTACAAGGACGTCAGGCGGATTCTGACCAAGGACGGCATCGTCGCGAGCCAGGCGGGCTCGCCGTTCTATGAGATCGCGACGATCAAGAACCTGTTCGGGATCATGCGGCCGGTGTTCCCCGTCGTCGAGGCCTGCCTGTTCAGCAACCTGACCTATCCCGGCGGCCTCTGGGCGTTCACCCTCGCCACCAAGGGCCTGCACCCCGTCCGGGACTTCGTTGCCGCCCGGGTCGGGGCGTCGAAGATGAAGCTCGGCTGGTACAACGCCGAGATCCATGCGGGCAGCTTCGCGCTGCCCAGCTTTCTCAAAGGAGCGATCGGTCGATGAAAGACCTGCTGGTTCACCGGGACATCGCCAAGGCCGAGGGCCTTCCCGCCCGCGCCTTCACCGACCCCGCGGTGCTCGCCGCGGAGCTCGAGACGATCTTCAAGACCCGCTGGCTTCTCGTCCCGGAGCCGTCGGGCGCGGACGCGCGCGCGGACTCCCGCCCTTGGAGCGAGCGCCTCAAGCAGCGCGGCGCGCGCGCGCCCGTTTCCCTTCTTGAAAAACCGCTGTTTCTCCAGCGGGGATGGCGGGATTCGAAGCTGCGCCTGCTTCCGAACGTCTGCACGCACGCCTGGTACCCCTTGGCGCCGGGCCCGGGCCGGGGCGAGCGCCTCGTCTGCGCCCAGCACGGCCGCCAGTTCGACGCGACCGGCAAATGCTTGGCCCAGCCGGGCTTCACGCCCAGGCCGGGGATTTTTCCCCGTGCCTGCGACCATCTCGCCGAGCTTCCGCTCGGGACGCTCGACCCGCTTCTGTTCGCCTGCCTGGGCAGGCCGGCCGCGCCCTTCAAGAGGCTGGAGAGGCTGGTGTCCGCGTCTCTCGGCAGGCTTCCGATGGGGCGCCTCGAGCGCCGGCCCCAGGCCGGCGACCTGCGGGAGCTCGACGGCAACTGGAAGCAGCACGCGTGGAACTACATGGACAAATTCCACGTCCAGTTCATCCACAAGGCGCCCGCGGGCCTCGCCGACGCGATCGACCTGCATTCCTACCGGACCGAGCTTTACGAGGACGCGTCCCTGCAGTGGGTTTACGGGCGCGACCCCGAGAGCGGCTTCGACCCGGAGCTTTTGCCGGAGCGCTTCCGCGACCCGAAAGGGCGCCGCGTATTCGCGCTGTGGTGGTTCCTCTTCCCGAACTTGACGCTCAACTTCTATCCGTGGGGCCTCTCGGTCAACGTCTACGAGCCCATCCCCGGCAAGCCCGAAAAGACCCTGTTTCGCTGGTACGCCTGGTCATGGGACGACAAGAAATTTGATGAGCGCGAGAGCCGCTGGCTGTCCGACCAGGTGGACGCCGAGGACGTCGAGGCGATGGCGCAGGTGCGCCGAGGGGCGCGCTCGGGGCT
>JACQJQ010000183.1 GCA_016204945.1 Elusimicrobiota bacterium | reverse complement strand
TTCCAGGACTGGAATCTGCGCTACCATCTGCAGGCGCTGCCCGGCGTGGCCGAGGTCGCCTCCATCGGCGGCTTCCAAAAACAGTACCAGGTTCAAGTCGATCCCAACGCGCTGGCCGCCTACCGCATCCCGCTCTCCAAGGTCGTCGACGCTGTCCGCGACGGGAACAACGACGTGGGCGGACGCCTCGTGGAGTTCGGCGGCGCCGAGTACATGATCCGCGGCCGCGGCTACGCCAAGTCGGTGGAGGACCTCGAGCAGATCGTCGTCGGCCGCGACAGGAAAGGCACGCCGGTGCTCGTTAAGAGCGTCGCCAAGGTCGCCTTGGGCCCGGACATCCGCCGCGGCGTCTCCGATCTTGACGGAGAGGGGGACACGGTCGGAGGGATCGTCGTCATGCGCCACGGCGAGAACGCCCTCGGCGTCATCGAGCGCGTCAAGGCGCGGCTTGCGGAGCTCAAGGCCTCTCTTCCCATTGGCGTCGAAATTCTCGAGACCTACGATCGTTCCGTGCTCATCAAGGGCGCCATCGCGACCCTCAAGCACGAGCTCTTCACGCAGCTGCTTCTGGTCAGCCTCGTTCTACTCGTCTTCCTCTGGCATATCCCGTCGGCGATCGTTCCGATCGTGACCATCCCGATCTCGACCTTGTTGGCCTTCATCCCGCTGTACTTCATGGGCGTCAGCGCCAACATCATGTCGATCGCCGGGATCATGCTGTCCATCGGCGTGCTCGTGGACGGCTCCATGGTGGAGGTGGAGAACGCCTACAAAAAGCTCCAGCTGTGGGAGGAGGGCGGACGCAAGGGCGACTATCATGCCGTGCGCCTGGAGGCGATGCAGGAAGTCGGCCCGTCGGTGTTCTATTCGCTGCTGGTCGTGGCCGTGGCCTTCTTCCCGATATTCGCACTCGTGGACCAGGAGGGCCGTCTCTTCAAGCCGCTGGCCTACACGAAGAATTTGACGATGTTCCTGGCGGCCTTCCTCGCCGTGACTCTGGATCCCGCGGTGCGCATGATGTTCTCGCGCATGGATTTCTTCGTCTTCAAGCCGCGTTGGCTGGCCTGGACCGTCAATCAAGCCGTCGTCGGGCGCTATTACGCGGAGGAAAAGCATCCGATCAGCCGGGGGCTCTTCCGGCTCTACGACCCCGTCTGCCGCTGGACGCTGGAGCGTCCGTGGAAGGTGATCGGCGCCGCGGCACTCATCACGCTGGCGACCGTTCCGGTCTATCTTAAGCTCGGCTCGGAGTTCATGCCTCCTCTCAATGAGGGGACGATCCTCTATATGCCCACGACCTTGCCGGGGATATCCGTCACCCAGGCCGCGGACCTGCTGGGCAGGCAGGACGCGATCCTCAAGGGTTTCCCCGAGGTGGAGCGCGTCTTCGGCAAAGCGGGCAGGGCGGAGACCTCGACCGATCCGGCTCCGTTCTCGATGATGGAGACGACCGTGCTGCTTAAGCCCATGGATCAGTGGCGCAAAAAGGCGCGCTGGTATTCCGGCCTTCCTGAATTCCTTCAGGGCCCCCTGCGGCGCGTCTGGCGGGACAGGCTGAGCTGGGAGGAGCTGGTCTCCGAGATGGACCGGGAAATGAAGTTTCCCGGCGTGACCAACGCATGGACCATGCCGATCAAGGCGCGCATCGACATGCTGAGCACCGGCGTGCGCACGCCGATCGGCATCAAGGTCCAGGGGGCGGACCTGGCGCAAATCGAGGCGCTGGGCCTGCAGGTCGAGGCGGTGCTGCGCGACGTGCCGGGCACCCGCTCGGTCTACGCCGAGCGCGCGGCCGGGGGCTATTTCGTCGATTTCCGCCTGAAGCGTGACCAGCTGGCCCGCTACGGCCTGTCCGTGAAGGAAGTCGAGACGGTGATCATGTCCGCCATCGGCGGAGAGGCGGTGACGGTCACCGTCGAGGGCCGCGAGCGCTACGGCGTCAACGTCCGCTATCCCCGCGAACTGCGCGACAACCTTCCCAAGCTGCGCCGCGTTCTCGTGTCGGCGATGGACGGCGCTCAGATTCCCTTGGCCCAGTTGGCCGACATCGAGCTGACGATGGGGCCGGCGATGATCCGCAACGAGAACGGCCTGCTCACCGGCTACGTGTACGTGGACGTCGCCGGCCGCGACATCGGCGGCTACGTCGACGAGGCCAAGAAGAAGGTCGCGGAGGCGGTCGCGGCGCCCCCGGGCTACGCTCTTCAGTGGAGCGGTCAATATGAGAACCTCGCGCGCGTGCGGGAGAAGATGGCGCTGCTGCTTCCCTTGACTTTGGTCCTCATCGTCTTGCTTATGCACATGAACACCAAGTCGTGGGTCAAGACGGGGATCGTGATGCTGGCGGTTCCGTTTTCGCTCATCGGCGCCTTCTGGGGATTCTACCTTCTGGACTACAACCTCTCGGTGGCGGCCTGGGTGGGCATGATCGCGCTGATGGGCCTTGACGCGGAGACCGGGAGCTTCATGCTCCTGTACCTCGATCTGGCCTACGCCGACGCGGCGCGCGCGGGCCGCCTGCGCACGTACGCGGACCTCAAGGAGGCGGTGGTCCACGGCGCGGTCAAGCGCATCCGCCCCAAGATGATGACGGTGTTCACCGACTTTTTCGGCCTGATGCCGGTGATGTGGGCCATGGGCGCGGGCTCCGACCTGATGAAGCGCATCGCCGCGCCCATCATTTTCGGCTTGTTCACGAGCTTCGCGATGGAGCTGATCGTCTATCCCGCGATCTTCCTGCTTTGGAAATGGCACGGCGACATGAAGAAAGGCGCCGCCGCGCAAGGAGAAATGCAATGAGAGAACTGACCATCGCCGCGCTCGTCGCGGCCGCCGTCGCCGGCAGCGTCCCGGACGTCCGGGCCGCGGGAAGCCACATGGACCGTTCCGGGAAGGCCGAGACGATCTCGGGCGAGCTGCTCGACATGTCCTGCTACATGATGCACGAGGGCAAAGGCAGGAAGCACGCCAAGTGCGCGGGCGCCTGCGTGCGGGGGGGGGCGCCGTTGGGCCTGCTGACCAAGGACGGCAAGGTCCTGCTGGTCGTGGGCAACCACGAGGATCCCAAGCCTTTCCTCGAGGCCAAGGTCCTGGCGGGCGCCGAGGCGAGGATCACCGGCACGGTCTTCACGCGCGGAGGCCTGGCGGCCATCGTCGTGAGCACGGCGGAGAAGCTCTGAATGGAGCTCAAGCTTTACCATCTGCACCCGGCGGTCGTCCATTTCCCGATCGCGCTGCTGACGCTCGGGGCGGCGGTCGCCGGCCTGCGGCTTCGCCGGAACGCGCCGGGGTGGCTCATGGCGGCCGAATCATGGCTTCTTTGGCTGGGGACGTTGTCCGCGTGGGCGGCGCTCGGCGCGGGGGCGCTCGCGGAGCAATCGGCGCCCCACGTGCCGCTGGCCTGGGAGGTCTTGGCCGAGCACGAGGAGCTGGCGTGGCGAACCTGCGCCATCTTCAGCGCGCTGTCGGGTCTGCGGCTGTTCGCGGTGCGAGCCGGTCGGGACGCGGAGAAAATCCGCGCCGCTCAAGTCCTGTTGTGGATGATCGGTTTCGGCCTGCTCGCCGCGACGGCCATGCATGGGGGAGAACTGGTGTACGGCTTCGGCGCGGGCGTCCGGGCGCCGTGACGGAAGAGGGCGGCGGAGTTGGGTTGACAAGCGCCGTCAACGGAGATAGACTGGGCCGATCGGAGGCGCCATGATTATTTCCCTTCTCGTCTTGACCGTCGCGCTCGCCTCGCCGCCCGCCCGCGCGGACGACTTCGGCGGCCCGGAGTATCCGTACAAGGTCCCGCTCGGGCTCAAGCCCCCGGACGTTCCGGTCGACAATCCGCTCGACGACGCGAAAGTCGAGCTGGGCAAGCGGCTCTATTTCGACAAGCGCCTCTCGGGCGACGGCACCGTGTCCTGCGCGACCTGCCATGATCCGTCCAAGGGCTGGACCGACCGCGCGCCGGTCTCCACCGGCATCAGGGGCCAGAGGGGCGCGCGCTCGGCTCCGACCGTGCTGAACTCCGCGTACATGGACCTGCAGTTCTGGGACGGCCGCGCCAAGTCCCTCGAGGAGCAGGCCAAGGGTCCCATCGAGAATCCCATCGAGATGGGCTCCACCCATAAGGGAGCCGTCGCGCGCATCAAAAAGATCAAAGGCTACGCGCCGCTGTTCAAGGCCGCGTTCGGGGACGCGAGGGTCGATATCGACCGGATCGCCAAGGCCATCGCGGCTTTCGAGCGCACCATTCTGACCGGGAACTCGCCGTTCGACCGCTGGCAGGCGGGAGACAAAACCGCGATGAGCGAGTCCGCCGCGCGCGGCTTCGCCCTTTTCAATGACTCGGCCAAGGGCAATTGCGCGATCTGCCATGACGGCTTCAACTTCACCGACTCCGATTTCCATAATCTCGGCGTCGGCATGAAGGCGCCGGCCCCCGATCTCGGGCGCTTTTCCGTCACGAAGGCCGACAAGGACCGGGGCGCCTTCAAGACCCCGACCTTGCGCAACCTCGCCGACACGGCGCCGTACATGCACGACGGCTCGGAGAAGACGCTGGAGGCCGTCGTCGCCTTCTACGACAAGGGCGGGGAGAAGAATCAGTGGCTGGACGGGCGCATCCGTCCGCTGGGCCTGACTCCCGCCGAGATCGGCGATCTGATCGCCTTTTTGAACGCGCTCAACGGCGACAAGGTCGAAATCCCGGTTCCGGAGCTTCCTCAATAAGCGCCGCGGCGCGCCGCCCGTTACGGCGCGGCTTTGCGCAGGCGGCGCAGGTACTGGAGGAGGGCGGAAGCGTCCTCTTCATTCAGCGGCTTCGGGTACGCCGGCATCCTGCTCTCGCCGTTCTTGAGCCGGGAGGCGAGGTCCTTCGCGGAGTAGCGCTCGAGCGATTTGAGGCTCAGGTCCAGGCGCGCGGCCGATAACCCGAACGTTTCCGCCATGGCCCGGCTGCCCTTGCCTTGGGGGCCGTGGCAGTAGGTGCAGTTTTGTTCGTACAGCCAGCGGCCCCGCATCAATTTTTTCGAGGTCCCCTCCGCGGAGGCGTCATGGATCAGGGAGTCAATCTGGCTGTCGGCCGCGGCGCGCGGGGCGGGGGCCGCGGAATTCAAAGCCTCGAACTGTTCCCGGATGAATGCGCTGATCTCTTCCTCGTTGTGGAAGTCGTTGCTGGCCGGGCTGAAAATGTTCCCGAGCCATTTTTCCAGGGACGGCGAATCCGGAGGGGAAGACGCGTCCCGCCACGTTTTCTTGATCAGGCCTTCGACGGCGGCCACGATCAAGCCGTCCGGGATGCGGATGAGGCGCGCGTTGAGTTGAATCTGCCGGTTCGGGAGCTCGACCAACGTGCCGGTCAACACCGCGTCCACGTCGAGAATGCGGCCCAATTGATAGGACGCGCGCTGATCCAGCAGCCCTTTGTAGGCGAGGGTGATCTCCTCGACCATTTGACCCATCGCGGCTCTTTCCACGACCTCCAGGGCGGGGTAGGCCACCAGCCTGGTCATGAGCTGCTCTTGGACCAGTCTCGAGCCGGGATCGTCGCGGTTGTCGACGTAGGGGAAGCGCAGAACGGCGATCCGGCGACGCTTCAAGCCTTGGGCGGCGTCGGCGATCTTCCCGGCGACCCGGTCGTAGCCGTCGGCCGCGGCGGAACTCGCCGCGAGCAGGCCCGCGAGTCCGAACGCCAGGACGCGTCGGCCGGAAGCTTTCATGGTTTTCCGGGGGCGGGAATGCCCAGGGACGCCTTTAAATGGGCCGCCACGCCCTCGCCCGCCATTCGGGCGGCGATATCCATGGCCTTATCATGGGCGATTTCCTCGACCGGGTCGAGTCCCGAGGCCTCCTGGGTGTTGCGGAACGTTTCCCGCGTCTTGGTTCGGGTCACGTCCAGGGAAACCCGGGCCCTGCGGGTCCTCAAGCCCGCCGCGGCGGAAACGGTGATGGGGTAGACGCTGACGTCGCCCGTGATGACGTAGTCCGCGCTGGAGGCTTCATCCGTCAGGGCGAAGCCTTGAGCGCTTAAAGCGGAGCGCACGGTCCGCGCGAGTTTTTCGTCGATGCGGAGCACCGCTATGCGGACGCCGCCCGCGGCCGAGGCAAGCGGAGCGGGAGGCTGTTGGAGAACCAGCGCGCGGATGCGGATTTTGAGAAAGCCGCCCTCTTCGCGCTCGGAGAGAATGTCATATCTGCGGATATAGCCGCCGATGTTGGCGAGAATTTTCTGCTCCAGCGTGACGGCGGATTCGACCTTGGTGGTGGCCGAGACCGTGACCCCCAGCGCTTTTTCCACGGCCTTCTTCTGCGCCTCCGCCATGGCGCGCAATCGCGTCTCCAGGGGTTTTCGGGGGTCGAGGGGAGTCCAGCCCTCGGCCTCGACCTCCAGCCCTTCCCGGGCCCGCGCTCCGTCGTGAGCGCATCCCGCCGTCCCCCCGAGCAGGGCCAGGCCCAAGGCGAGCGAGGTCCGCCTCATTTGAACTTGACGCCCATCATCCGTTCCAGCCTTTCTTTCGGCAGCCGCATGGTCACCACGCAGCCGTTGTCCGACGTGAATTCCGTTTTGAGGATTTCGGCGCCTTTGATGGCGTCGTTGACCCGAGTCTCCAGGTCGGAATCGGTTTCAAGGGCGCGCTGGACGGTGATCCCGCCTTCCAGGGCCACTCCCTTGACCATGGAGAGCAGTTCGTACTGCGCTTTGACGATGGCGGCATCGCGCGCCAGGGCCTTGCGCTGGGTGTCGGAGGTCAGGGCCGGGTCGGAGGCTCCTATGCCGATGGCCTCCAGATACCCGCTTCGATCCGGTTTTTGATCGATCACGCCGTCCACGGCCCCCGCGTGGACCCGGCTCTTGATCCGGCCGCCGCACGCCGTCGTGACGAGGCAGAAACCCAGCAGAGCCGACTGCGCGAACGCGGAGACGGCTTTGAGGCGCGGCGGTTTCCAGGGGTTCGTCATGTTCTATGTCTCCTTCCGGCTATGGGAGCATAGCCGGGACGGCGATATTTATCAAGAGGCGCTTCGCTCCCGGTCCCGGGGCGTCAGAGCGCCTGGACCTTGAAGCGCGGCGGCGCGAAGATGTGCTTCTTGACCGTGCAGAGATTGACGGCGTGAAGGAGGCTGTCGCGGTATTTCTCGGGGAAGCCCTTGGGCAGGGCGATGTCGATGGCGATCTGCGAGACGCGGTGCTCGGCTTCGTCCCACTCGACTCTCTCGGTGATCTCGAGGCCGTCGGTCGCGATGCCGCGCTTGCGGCAGAAGCCCAAAGTGAAGATGCCGGCGCAGGCGCCGATGGAGGCGAGAAAGAGATCGAAAGGGGTGGGCGCGGCGCCGTCGCCGCCCGCCTCCTTGGGCTGATCGGTGAGAACGGAGAAGCCGTTGACCTCGGCGGCGACCTTCTTGTTGCCCGGGAAGCTGATTTTTATCTCCATGGAGCCTCCTTCCTGCGGATGCGCAGGCCGCGGCGCCGGATTTCCAGCAGGTAGCGCTCCGCGGGGACGCATTTTTCAAACGGGATCGCGCCGGCGGGGCGGATCGCGCCCGCCGCCTGGAGGTGCAGCGCCGCCGCCGCGCTGAAGCCCGTGGTGCGCTCCATGGCGCTGAAGCCGGTCTTCGGATCCTCGTAGTCGAGCAGGTCGTAGGTTATTTCCGTCGCGCGGCCGTTCTTGCGCCCGCGAACGAGGACCCGCAGCGCCACCAGGTCGCGCTCCTCGGGCAGGGCCAGGCGCTCCGCGGCCAGGCGCAGGAACAGCGCGCGCGGCGCGACGCGCGACCGGCCGATGCTCAGCGGCTCCTCGTCCAGCAGGCCGAGGTCGCGGATGGCCTCCATCTTCTCGAAATGGCCCTCGTAGCGCAGCGTCTTGTACTCGAAGCGCCTCAGCCGGCCGTGAAAGGACCATGGGCATGTCGAGGTCCCGCCTCCCGTCAGGCGGGCCTCAAGCCTCAGGGCCGTGCCGAAATCGACGCGCTCGGACTCGCTCAAGGGGGGCTTGCGCTCGATGCGGCCGCGCCGCAGGACGACCGCCGGCTCGAGGTAAAGGGCCAGCATGCTCTCCAGGGCGTAAACCACCTTGTAGCCGAGAGGCGGAAGAGGACGCTGGGGCAGCCCGCCCACGTAAATGACCGCCTCCCGGGCGCGGTCGAGGGATTCGATGCCGCGCACGGCGAGGGCGGTGCCCAGTCCCGGAGCCAGCCCGCAGTCCGGGATCAAGGTGACGCCGGCCTTCTTGGCCGCCTTGTCGAGCGCCAGCACCGCGCGTGTCGTCTCAAGATGGCAGCCCAGGTCGGCGTAATGCGTCCCGGCGCGCACCGCCGCCGCGGCGACGAGCGGGTTCAAGCGGTAGGGCAGGGCGCAGAGCGCGCCGTCGGCTCCACGCAGGAGGCGCGCCAGCGAGGCCGGGGAGGCCGCGTCGACGGCGGCGCCGCGCGGCGGCGCCGCGCGGCGCCCCAGGAGACGCGCGACCCGCGCGGCCGCCTTGCGGGCTTTGAGCGCGTCGGCGTCGGCGAGGACCACTTCGGCGGCGTCCCCAAAGGCGGCCAAATCGTAGGCCGCGGCCGTGCCCTGCCGGCCGGCGCCCAGGACGACGTAGCGATAACGCGCGGATTTTGGAACGATTGTTTCATCCATGCAACGAAAGTGCCGATGCCGGGCGCGCCGCGTCCGCGCCGACGGCGTCCGGTGCTCGGTTCCGGCAAAATCTGATAAAATAAATATCGACGCCGCGGCGGGACTCCCGTCCGCGGACGGCCATCGCAAGGAGAGAGTGATCAATGGGTAAGAAGCTGTTCGTGGGCGGCCTGCCGTACGAGACGAACGATGCTCAGCTCAAGGAGCTGTTCGGCGCCTGCGGGACCGTCGTGAGCGCCAAGGTGATCATCGACAAGGCCACCAATCGCTCGAAGGGCTTCGGCTTCGTCGAAATGGCGGCCGACGAGCAGGCGAAGGCGGCGATCGGGAAGTTCAACGGCTTCACGATGGGCACGCGCCGCATCATGGTCAACGAGGCGCGCCCGATGGAGCCGCGCCCGGCGGGGGGCTTCGCCCCGCGCCCCAGCCTCGGCGGCGACCGCCGGCCCGCGGGCGGCGGCTTCGGGGATCGAAATCCGAATTTCGGCGCGGACAAGCCCGCTTTCTCCGAGCGCCGGAACCGCTACGACAACAAGAAGAAGCCCCGGGATGAGTTCGACAAAAAGGGCGGCGGCAAGGGCGGCAAGAAGATAAAGGGCCGCGACGACGACGACTACAACGAGGGCTGGTAGCGTCCGGGCTTGACGCGGCCCGCGCGCGTTCGCGTCGGAGGCAATACCGCTCCCCTGGATTTCGTAACATGATCCCGTGAGCGAGAATCATTTCGGGCGGACCCTGTACCCGCTGGCGCTGTCTCTTTGGACCGCGGCGTTCGCTTGGCGCGCCTGCGGCGTGGCGCGCGACGCGTCGGCCCTGGGCCGCGACGCGGACCGCCTCGAGGACGAGTCGCGCGCGCTGGATCTGGGCGCGATGCGTCTGCGCGCCCTCGTGCGCGACTCGGGGGAGCGCGTTCGCGACGCGCGGTTTCTACAGGACATTCCGAACATCCTTCCCGAGGACAAAGGGTATCTGCGGACGCAGAAGGCCATCGAAGGCGAGGTCGCCCTCCTGCGGGCGAAGGTCGCCAAGCGCCTGAAGAACGCGCTGCACCTGGTCATCGACGCGAGGGCCAACAAGCTCTACGTCAAGAAAGGGGCCAAGCTTCTGTGGCAGGCGGACGTTTCCGTCGGACGGGGGGGAGTCCTCAAGGACGCCAAGAGCGGCCGCAGCTGGGAGTTCGCCACGCCGCGCGGCGAGTTTCGCGTGATCGGAAAATCGCCCGACCCGCAGTGGCGCAAGCCCGACTGGGCCTACGTGGAGGCCGGCGAGCCCGTCCCGCCTCCGGGGGATCCCTCGCGCATGGTGTCCGGAGAGCTCGGGGCCTACGTGCTGAACCTGGGGGACGGCTACCTGATCCACGGCACCAAGCGCGAGGAGTTGCTGGGGCGCCCGGCCTCGCACGGCTGCGTGCGCGTCGGCGCCGCGGACCTCGAGAGGCTCTACGCCGCCGTGCCGAACGGGACGCGGGTGTTCATCTTCCAATGAGCGCGTCCTTGGAGAGCCGGCTGCGCGCCCTGGACCGTCGGGTCGGCGCCGCCGGCCTGCTCGCCGCCGGGGGCCTCGTGCTCGCGGCGCTCTGGATGATGGGCCGTTGGGTCTCCGCGCACGCGGCGATCGCCGCCGGGGAGCTGACGGCGTTCTCGGTCGCGCGCGAGGACCTCGAGCTCGACTTGGGCGAGCGCCAGGCGCTGCACGACCTCGTCACCCGGGATTTCGCGCGCGCCAAGGCGAGCGCCGCGACCCTGTCGCGCTCGCGCCGCGCGCTCTACGAGGGCGGGCTGGCGCTGTCCGAGGAGAAGCGCCTTCTCGAGAAGCAGCTCGAGATCATGAGCCTCTGGATCCGCCTCGACGGGGAGGCGGACAAGCTTCATCTCGTGCGCGGCGACCAGGTCGCCGAGAGCCTGGGCCTCGCGGGCGCCCGGCCGCGCGCCGCCGGCGCGCCGGAGCGGCCGCTTCCCCGCTCCGCGACGATCATGACCAAGGAGCGCTTCGCCAGCACCGAGCGGCCGAAGTCGGAGCAGGTGGGCGGCCAGCTCCAATGGGAGCCGCCGCAGGTCGGGACCTCCGTGCGCGCGAACGCGCTCGGCGAGTTCGTCCTGTTCACGCGGGAGGGGCTCGTGATCCACGGCCCGCCGCGACGCGAGGCCGAGCACGAGGCCTTCCCGCACCTGTGCCTCTCCCTTCCGCTTCCGGCCGCGCGACGCCTGTACGAGCGCAGCTTCGTCGGCACGAAGATCGTTCTCGCCGCGCCCAAGCCATGAGCCGGATGCTCGCCTTGACAGGCGGCGCGCCCGGGGATAGACTAAGCGCCGTCGGAGATCACGTTTAAGGAGAATCCCCATGCGAAAACTCGCCGTCCTTGCCGTCGTTCTGGCGCTTCTGACCCCGGCTTCGAAGGCCGAAACCTACGACATCGACTCGACGCATTCCGAGATCGGCTTCCGGATCCGGCACCTGGTCGGCCGGGTCCCGGGCCGCTTCACGAAGTTCTCCGGCACGATCGACTTCACGCCGGGCAAGCCCGAGACCTGGAAAGTCGAGGCCGCCATCGATCCCGCCTCGATCAACACCGACAACGAAAAGCGCGACGCCCACCTGCGGGCGCCGGACTTCTTCGACGTCGCGAATCACCCCGCCATGAGCTTCAAGTCCGCCAAGGTCACGGACGTCAAGGGAGAGTCCGCCAAGCTCCACGGCGACCTGACGATGCGCGGCGTGGCCAAGCGGGTGGTCCTGGACCTCGAACTCGGCGGCACGACCAAGGATCCGTGGGGCAACCGCAGAGCGGGCTTCTCGGCGAAAGGCAGGATCAACCGCAAGGACTTCGGGATCGTCTGGAACAAGACCCTCGACGCCGGCGGCCTCATGCTCGGCGAGGAGGTCGACGTGATCATCGAGGTCGAGGCCCTGCTCAGGCCGGCCGAAGGCAAGGGGAAAAAATAGCTCTCGGGGTTGACAGCCGGAGGTCCATGCGCTACCCTTGCCGCACCCCAGAGGTCACGGGGTCTCGCATGACGCGGACGCAATAGGAGGTTCGAATGATGAAACGCACGCTGTGGCTGTCGGCCGCCGCCTTGGTTCTGTCGACCGCGGCTCAGGCCGCCGGTCAAAATGACGCGGGTTGCGGTCTCGGGAGCATGGTCTTCAAGGAGCAGAAGCCCGTGCATCAGATCCTGGCCGCGACCACGAACGGTTGCTTCGGAACCCAGACGTTCGGCATCACGACCGGCACGCTGGGCTGCACGTCCGGGGGACTGATCAAGTCCTCGAAGGAACGCGAAGTCTTCGTCGCCACCAACCTGCGCGCCATCGAGCGCGAGTTGGCCGCCGGCAAGGGCCAGTACGCGTCGTCTCTCGCCTCGCTGTCCGGCTGCGGCGCGAAGTCCGACGCATTCCTGTCCTTGGGCAAGGCGCGCTACGAGAAGCTCTTCCCGTCGGCCGCGACCGGCGCGGCCGAGCTGATCAAGAACCTGGATCGGGAGATCGCGGCGGACGCCGAGCTCTCCAAGGCCTGCGTTCTCTAACTAGGACCGGCTAGGTGACAGGCGGGACGGGCGGACTGCGGTTCGCCCGTCCCGCTTTTTTCGCCGTTCTGCTCGCCGGCCTCGCGGCGCGCGCCGGCGCCGCGCCGGCCGATGAGGCGCTGGCCAAGGCCCGTGACTTGCGCCTGGCCGGAAGCGCGGAGTGGCTGAGGCTGGGGCACTGGAAGCCGAGGCTCGGCCGGGGCTACGCCAGCGACGCCGCGCGCGAGGGCTTCTTCCTGAGCCCGGCGGGGGAAGTCGACCCGGAAGCGGAGCTGGCGGCGATGATCGCGGCGCTCTACGACCCGGCTCCGGGGCCCGCTCCCGAGCCGCCGCGCTGCCGCTTCCCGGCCCGCGCGGCGTGGCTTATCGAGCGCTTGGATCTGGATAGGGCGTCTTTGCCGCCCGCCGACTGCTCGAAATACGAGGACTGGCGGCGCCTGATGGATCCATCCGCGGTCTCGCTGATCTTCGCCTCGGCCTACCTGAACAACCCCGCATCCATGTTCGGGCACACCTTCCTGCGCTTGGAGCGGAGCAAGATCGGAGAGAGCGAGCGTCTGCTCGACAATACGCTCAATTTCGCCGCCGAGACGGGCGAGGACGGCGGCGCGCTGTTCGCCGTGAAGGGTTTGCTCGGCCTGTATCCGGGGAAATATTCGGTCCGGCCGTACTACATGATGGTCCAGCAGTACAACAACATCGAAAGCCGCGACCTTTGGGAGTACCGCCTCGCGTTGAGCACCTCCGCGGTCGCGCGGCTGGCGGCGCACGCCTGGGAGCTGGGACAGGCGACCTTCCCGTACTACTTCTTTTCGAAGAATTGCTCCTACCAGCTCATGCCGGCCCTCGAGGCCGTCCTGCCGGAGCGCTCGCTCATGCCGGGTTCGCCCGCCATCGTGGCGCCGGTCGACACGGTCAACGCGGCGCTGGCTTCCCCGGGGCTCGTCGCCACGGTCCAGTACCGGCCTTCGCACGAGACGACCATGCGCCAGCGCCGGGGCCTGCTTCGGAGCGCCGAGCTCGCCGCGGCCGACGCCTTCCGCCGGGGACGTCCCGAGGAGGGCGATCGGCTGATGGCGGACCTCGCGCCCGAGCGCCGCGCCCTGATCCTCGACGCGGCGCAGGACTACGTCCTTTATAAGGAGGGCTACGGGCCCGACGCCCCGGACGCGGTGCGCGAGTTGGAGCGGAGCATCCTGACGCGCCGCGCCAAGCTCGGCGTGTCCGCGCTCGAGGCGCCGCGGCCGCCCTGGGCGGCTCCGCCCGATGAGGGACATCTCCGCAAGCGCCTGCATGTCGGCGCGGGCGCGCGCAACGGCGGCGGGTTTTCCGAGCTGGCCTGGAGGCCCGGCTATCACGATCTTCTCGACCGCCCTCGAGGCTACGTCCCGGGGGCCGGGATCGAAGGCCTGTCATGGCGCCTGCGCTACGACGGCGACGAGCGGCGCGCCTATGTCCGGGACCTGCGCCTCGTCGAGGTGCTTTCGATTCCGCCGTGGGATTCCTGGACGCGCAAGCCGGCCTGGACGGTGGGCACCGGGCTCGATACGGCCTTCGAGTCGGGGAGGCCCGCTTCGGATGCCCTGATCTACGAGGGCCATGTCGGCGCCGGCCTCGCCGCCGAGTTCGCCGGGCGCGCCAACGTCTACGCGTTGGCGGCCGCTGAAGGCGCCGCGGGCGCCGTTTTGCGCGAGGGCTGGCGCGTCGGCGGGAGCCTGCGCTCGGGCGCCGCCGTCCAGGTGAGCGAGCGCTTGCGCGCGCTGCTCGAGGGCGGATTGTCGGCCCAACCCTTCGGCGACAAGACGCCGAATCACCGCCTGCGTCTGGGCCTGAACTGGGCGTCGACGCGCGACCGCGCCGCGCGCGTCGAGTTCCTGCTGCGCGGCCGGCACCGGGAAGGGGGGCTTTACGCGGTTCTCTATCACTAGGCGCTTGGCGCCGGCCGCGGCCCTTGTTCTCGGAGCCTGCACGAACGTCTTTCTGCAGCCCGACCGCGTCCTGCATGACCGTCCCGAGCGCGTGGGCGCCGTGTGGGAGGAGGTCCGCTTCAAGTCCGCCGACGGCACGGGCTTGACCGGACTGTGGTTTCCGGCGCGGAACGCGGCCTCGCAGGGCGTGATCGTGCACTTCCACGGCAACGGCGAGAACATGACGAGCCACTATCTGTTCGTCTACTGGCTGGCGCTCGAGGGCTACGACGTGTTCACCTTCGACTACCGCGGCTACGGCGCCTCGGAGGGGAAAAAGTCCCTGGCCGGGGCGATCGAAGACGGCGCCGCCGCCCTGCGCGAGGCCCGCGGACGCGCCGGCGCGGCCGCGGGACGCCTGATCGTCGTCGGCCAAAGCCTCGGAGGCGCGGTGGCGCTGGCCGCTCTTGATCGCGACGGCGGGGAGGGCGTGCGCGGGCTCGTTCTCGACTCGACCTTCGCGTCCTACCGCGCCGTCGCGCGCGATAAGCTCGGCCGCTGGTGGCTGACTTGGGCGCTGCGCTATCCGCTGGCGGGAGCCTTGATCTCGGATCGCTGGGCGGCGCGGCGCCTGATCGCGCGCCGCAAGCCCGTGCCGCTTCTGATGCTTCACGCGACGGGAGACCCCGTCGTCCCTTACGCGCAGGGCCGCCGGCTTTTCGACCTCGCGCCGGGCCCCAAGGAGTTCTGGACGCTCGACAGCGAGGGCCACACCGAGGCCCTATTCCAGCGCGGGCCCGAATTCCGTTCGCGGCTTCTGGCCTGGCTGAAGCAACTACGCTAGGGTCTGGAGAGGATGCGGAGAAGCGCGGCGGATTGGGCGGCGCGCACGGAGGGGCCGGTTTCGGCCTTGAGGGCGGCGCCGAGGGCTAAAATCAAGTCTTGGCCTTCGGCCTGCTCATGCCGATCGCCAGCTTGAGGCTCGCGCCGAAGGTCTTGAGCGGCTCGCCCAGCGTGTGCGAGACCATGCGCACGCAGCCGAGGGAGCAGCCGGCCTCGCAGGGCTTATGCACGTCGTTGGCGCGCAGGCGCTCGGGCGTGGCCGAGAGCAGGTCGAAGGCCGCGCCGCGCTGCTGGGCGCACCACTGGATGGAGCCGGCGGCGGTCACGTACAGGAACTTGAAGCCGCCGAGGCATTTCCAGGAGCGGGAAAAGTCGCCCGCGAGCATCTCCTTGAGGTGCTCGCCGTAGAAATTGACGCCCTCGAAGACGCCGTACTTGTCGAGAAGGGCCAGGTATTTCTCGCCCTTGATCGCGATCCGGCCGCCCTTGCCGTGCATGATCGAGAAGCCGAAGGCGAAGGGCAGGTCTTTCAGCGTCGCCCGGAACTCGTCGTAATTGTTGAGATTTTCCTCGTTGAGGACGGACTGGATCTCGACTTGGAATTTCGCCGTCTCCGCCAGAAGCTTTAATTTGGGGAGCACGGATTTAAGGGACTTATCGGACCAATTCGTGGGATGCAGGGTGTCCACGGAGACCTGCATGAAATCGAGGCCGGCGGCGTTCAGGTCCAGGATATTCTTCTTCGTCAGGAGGAAGCCGTTCGTGATGATGGTCGCCAGGTTGGAGCCTCTCCGTTTCGACTTCACGTGGGCGACCAATTCCGCGATGTCCGGATGCATCATCGTCTCGCCGCCGAGGAAGTCGTAGACGAGGACGCCGAGCTCGTCCAATTTGTCGATTCGCGCCTTCATCGTCTCGAGCGGGATGATGGGCGCGCCCGGCGCGTACTCGTCGCAATAGGAGCAGGTCAGGTTGCAGTCGTCGGTGACGACGACTTGCGCGTACATGGGTCGCGAGTCCACGACGCGCTTCGCGCCGGTGAGGATGAATCTGCTGTCGACGGACACGGGGGATTATACCATTGGCCCGACGAGGATGATAGAATGCCCCCCATGATCGCGACCCTGACGGCGTTGGCGGCGGGGGGCGCCGCGGGCACCGCCGCGCGCTTCTGGGCGGCGCGCGCCCTGCCGGCGGCGCCGTGGGGGACGTTGGCCGTCAATCTCAGCGGCTGCTTCCTGATCGGACTCTTCGAGGCGGGGGCCGCGCGCCGGGGTTGGGGCGGCCCGCACGCCCGGGCGCTTCTGATCACGGGCTTTTGCGGCGCCTACACGACCTTTTCGACCTTGATCCTCGAGCTCGACGCGCTTTTGGCCGTCTCGCCGGCGCGCGGGGCGGCGTACGTCCTGGTCAGCGTCGGAGCCGGCCTGGCGCTGTTTCGAGCCGGCGTCCTGCTGGGAAGGCTTTGATGGCCAATCGCCTGGCCTCGGAGAAGAGCCCTTATCTTCTCCAGCACAAGGACAACCCGGTGGACTGGCATCCCTGGGGAGAAGAGGCCTTCGCCAAGGCGCGGAGCGAGAACAAGCCGATTCTTCTCTCGATCGGCTACTCCACCTGCC
>JACQJQ010000182.1 GCA_016204945.1 Elusimicrobiota bacterium | reverse complement strand
GTCTACAGCCGACGGAAGGGATTGCAACTGCAGTTCTCCGTGCATACGACCGACTGCGAGAAGCGCGACCGGCTCATCCCCGTTCCGAAGATGTCCTTTGAAGAGATCGCCGGCTACGGGAAGACGTTCGTCGGCCCGGGCGACCGCAAGATCACCCTCAACTTCGCGCTCGCCGAGGACCAGCCGCTCGATCCGGAGGAGGCCGCGCGGATCTTCGACCCGGAGACCTTCCTGATCAAGATCACGCCCGTCAATCCGACGCGCGCCGCCGAGGCCAGCGGCGCCGCGCGCCTTTGGAACGAGCCTCCGGCCGACGTCGCGTCGGCGGCCGCGGGCCTGCGCGCGCGGGGCTTCGAGGTGATCCTGTCGCCGAGCGCCCCCGAGGAAGTGGAGGCCGCGACGTCCTGCGGCCAGCTTTGGTCGAGCGCCTTGCGCGACGAGGCCCGGGCCGGCCTGCGCGCGGACCGTCTCGAAAGCGAGTGCTACGTCGCGCCCGAGACGATGCCCGCCAAGGCGCGCGGCTGGGTCGCGGGGCTGGCGCGCTTCAAGCCGCGCGGCGGGCCCCTGCGCCCGGAGAAGGCGGGCCTGCTCGTGGTCGACCTGATGGACTACTTTATCGACCGCAATTCCCGGGCCTATCTGCCGCAGTCCCGCGCCGCCGTGATCGGGGCCGCGCGCCTGCTCGACGCCTTTCGCGCGGCGCGCCTGCCGGTGCTCTTCGCGCGCCACGCCCATCGCGACCCGGCTCGCGACGGGGGCTTGATGGCGGGGTGGTGGGCCAAGGTCTGCCGCGACGGCCGTCCCGAATCGCGCCTGACGGCGGCGCTGGCGCCGCGGCCGGGGGAGACGGTCGTCCGCAAGACCCGCTACAGCGCGTTCTCCAATCCGCGCCTGGCGGGGGCTCTGCGGGCGGCGGGCGTCGAGGACCTCGTGCTCTGCGGTCTGGCGACGAACCTGTGCATCGAATCGACCGCGCGCGCGGCCTTCGATCTGGGCTTCCGCACCTTCGTGCCCGCCGACGCGACCGTCGCCCATGACGAGGAGCTCCATCTCGGCTCCCTGCGCAGCCTCGCGCAGGGCTTTTCAAGAGTCGGGTTGGCGGAGGAATTCATTGCGGCGATCTCTGGCCGTTTCGTTGCCTAGACGCGTTGTGATGAGCACCTCACGCCGCCGCGAGCCGCTGGAGGGCAACGAGGCCGTCGCGCGCGTCGCCTACGCGTTCAGCGAGGTCGTCGCCATTTATCCGATCACGCCTTCCTCCGGCATGGGGGAGGCCTCCGACGCCTGGTCCGCCGCCGGCCGGAAGAATCTGTGGGGGCAGGTCCCGCGCGTCATCGAGATGCAGAGCGAGGCCGGCGCGGCGGGCGCCCTGCACGGGGCGGCCACGTCGGGCTCGCTCGCGACGACCTTCACCTCCTCGCAGGGCCTCCTGCTGATGATCCCGACGCTCTACAAGGTCGCCGGGGAGCTGGCGCCCTGCGTGTTCCACGTGGCGGCGCGCGCGGTCGCGACCCACGCGCTCTCGATCTTCGGCGACCACTCCGACGTGATGGCCGCGCGCCAGACCGGGGTCGCGATGCTGTGCGCGGGCTCGGTCCAGGAGGCGCACGACCTGGCCGCGGTCGCCCACGCCGCGAGCCTGGAGACGCGCCTGCCCTTCCTGCACTTTTTCGACGGCTTCCGCACCTCGCACGAGATCGCCGACGTGGAGACGCTCGAGGCCGAGGACCTGCGCGCCCTGCTCGACGCGGACGCCCTCGCCGCGCACCGCGCGCGCGGGCTCTCTCCCGACCGCCCCGTCCTGCGCGGCTCGGCGCAGAACCCCGACATCTTCTTCCAGTCGCGCGAGGCGGCCAACCCCTTCTATCTCGACGCGCCCGGCAGGATCGAGGCCGTGCTCAAGCGCCTGGCCGCGCGCGCCGGACGCTCGTACGAGCTCTACGAGTACCGGGGCCATCCGCGGGCCGAGCGCGTGGTCGCGGTCATGGGCTCGGCCGTGGGCGCGCTCGGGGAGGCCGCGGACGCGCTGATCGCGCGCGGCGAGAGGGTCGGGGTGCTCCAGATCCGGCTTTACCGCCCCTTCGACCCGGTCCGCTTCGCGCGCGCGCTGCCGGCGACGACGCGCGCCCTCGCGGTGCTCGACCGGACCAAGGAGCCGGGCGCGCCCGCCGAGCCCCTTTTTCTCGACGCGCAGGCCGCGCTCATCGAGGCGCGGGCTCTGGGCGTCGAGCGCCGGCCCTTCGTGATCGGCGGGCGCTACGGGCTTTCCTCCAAGGAGTTCACGCCGGCCATGGCCGCCGCCGTCTTCGCCGAGCTGGCCAAGGAGGCGCCCAAGCGCCGCTTCACGGTCGGCGTGCGCGACGACCTGACCAAGCTGTCCTTGACCTCCGTTCCGGGCTTCGACACGGAGGATCCGGCCGCGAGCCGCGCCGTGTTCTTCGGCCTCGGCTCCGACGGCACGGTCGGCGCCAACAAGCAGTCCATCAAGCTCATCGCCGAGAAGGCGGGGCTCCGCGTCCAGGGATATTTCGTCTACGACTCGAAGAAGGCGGGCTCGACGACGGTCTCGCACCTGCGCTTCGGCCCCAACCCGATCCGCTCGACCTACCTCATCCGCGAGGCGGAGTTCGTGGCCTGCCACCACGAGGCCTTCCTGGCGCGCTTCGACGTGATCGGCGCCTGCCGGCGCGGCGGGACCTTGCTGCTCAACGCCCGGCCCGACGGCCTCTGGGAGCGCTTGCCGCCCTCGGTGGCGCGCGCGGCCGCGGCCAAGGGCCTGAGGGTCTTCGCCATCGACGCCGCCGCCGTCGCCAAGGAGGCGGGCCTCGGGCGCCGCGTCAACACGGTCATGCAGACGTGCTTCTTCTCGATCACCGGCCTCCTGCCCGGCTTCGAGGACGCGATCAAGGAGTCGATCCGCAAGGCCTACGCCAGCAAGGGCGGGGGCGTGCTCGAGAAGAATTTCCGCGCCGTGGACAGGGCGCTGGCGGGCCTGCGGGAGGTTCCCCTGCCCGCGGTCCTGCCCGCGGAGGAGGCGCCCGCGCCGCCCATCCCGGACGACGCGCCCTATTTCGTGCGCCGCGTGATCGGCGCGCTCATCGCCGGGCGCGGCGACGACCTGCCGGTCAGCGCCGTCCCCGCCGACGGCGCGTTTCCCACCGGGACCGCCAAGTGGGAAAAGCGGGCGATCGCGGAGGACGTGCCGGTCTGGGAGGAGGGGCTGTGCATCCAATGCAGCAAATGCGCCTTGGTCTGCCCCCACGCCGCGATCCGGGCCAAGGCCTTCCCCGAGTCGGCTTTGGCCGGGGCGCCGGCGGATTTCCGGCATCTCTCGTGGAAAGGGCGCGAGCTCCCGGCCGGGACGCGCTACTCCATCGCGCTCTCGCCCGACGACTGCACCGGCTGCCGGCTCTGCGTCGAGGTCTGCCCGGCCAAGGACCCCGCGGCGCCCGAGCGCAAGGCCTTGAACATGGCGCCCATCGCCGGCGCGCGGGAGCGCGAGGCGCGCGACTTCGGCGTCTTCTCCGGCCTGCCGCGCACGGACCGCGAGCTCGTGGACCTCAAAAGCCCCAAGAGCAGCCAGCTCCTCGAGCCTCTCTTCGAGTTTTCGGGCGCGTGCGCGGGCTGCGGGGAGACGCCTTACCTCAAAATCCTCTCCCAGCTCTTCGGCGACCGCCTCGTCATCGCCAACGCGACCGGCTGCTCCTCGATCTTCGGCGGCAACCTGCCGACCACGCCCTGGACGACCGACGACAAGGGGCGCGGCCCCGCGTGGTCGAACTCCCTCTTCGAGGACAACGCCGAGTTCGGTCTGGGCATGCGCCTGGCGCTCGACGCGCGGCGTGAGCGGGCGCGGGGCCTGCTCTCGGCCCTGGCGCCGCGCGTCGGCGAGGAGCTCGCGCGCGCCGTCCTGTCCGTGGACAAGGCCGACGAGAGGCAGCTGGCCGGGCTGCGCGCCGGCATCGTGCGCCTCAAGGGGGCGCTCGCGAAGCTCGACGCTCCGGAGGCCCGCGACCTGCTCGCCCTCGCCGACGACCTCTCCCGGCGCAGCGTCTGGGCCGTGGGCGGCGACGGCTGGGCCTACGACATCGGCTTCGGCGGCCTGGACCACGTCCTGCGCGGGGGCGCCGACGTGAAGATCCTGGTCCTCGACACCGGGGTCTACTCGAACACCGGAGGCCAGGCCTCGAAGGCCACGCCGCGCGCGGCGGTCGCCCGGTTCGCCACGAACGGCAAGAAGACCGCGCGCAAGGACCTCGCCCAGATCGCGATGGCCTGCGGCGGCGTCTACGTGGCGCAGGTGGCCTTCGGCGCCTCCGATGCGCAGACCTTGCGCGCCCTCAACGAGGCCGAGAGCTACCCGGGCCCGGCGATCGTGATCGCCTACGCCCACTGCGTCGCCCACGGCTACGACCTGGGGCACGGCCTCGATCACCAGAAGCTCGCCGTCGAGTCCGGCTACTGGCCGCTCCTGCGCTACGATCCGAGCCGCCCCGCCCGCGGCGAGCCTCCCTTAATTCTCGACTCGCGCCCTCCCTCGGGCGGCGCGGCCTTCGAGCGCTTCATCTCCAGCGAGGCCCGCTTCCAGGCGCCGGCCGCCGCCGACCCCGAGGAGGCGCGGCTCCTGCTCGGGCTGGCCGAGAAGGACATCGCGCGCGTCTGGGCGGCGCTCGCGGAGGCCGCGAAAAGGACGGTTTAAAGTCCCGGACGGCATGATCGTTGCATGGCGCAGGCTATGGACAAAACACGCTACGAGTGCGGCTGGTGTCGTGAGATCGTCGACGTGGGCGGCGGCAGGCTGCCTCCGGCGGGGGCCTGCACGGGCCAGCCTCTCCACATGACGCACGCGTGGGTCCGGAGAGATTCCGGCGTCCGAAGACGTCTGCCCTTTGAAATCGACAGGAGGTTCTCACACCATGGCGAAGTACACGGTTCCCAAGAACGGCGCGAAGATCGGCTACGTCAACGGCAAGCTGTCCGTTCCTGACAACCCCGTCATCCCGTATTTCCCGGGCGACGGCACGGGGCTGGATTTGTGGAAGGCGACGCAGATCGTGCTGGACGGGGCGGTGGCCAAGGCCTACAAGGGCAAGCGCAAGATCGCGTGGATGGAGGTCTACGCGGGGCTGACGGCGCTGAAGCGCTACGACAAGGACACCGTCCTGCCCGAGGAGACCGTCGCGGCCTTCCGGGAGTTCCGGGTGGGGCTCAAGGGCCCGCTGACGACGCCGGCGGGGTCCTTCAAGTTCGTGTGCCTGGACTGCGCGGCGGAGCTGATGGATCGTCCGGCGAAGTGCCCGAAGTGCCAAAGCGAGTGGATCACGCCGCGCTTCCGGTCGGTCAACGTGGCGCTGCGCCAGAAGCTGGACTTGTACGCGTGCGTGCGGCCCTTGCGCTGGTTCAAGGGGGTGCCCTGCCCGGTCAAGGAGCCGCAGAAGCTCGACATCGTGATCTTCCGGGAGAACACGGAGGACATCTACGCGGGCATCGAGTACCAGCAGGGGTCGCCGGAATGCAAGAAGGTTTACGATTTCCTGACCAAGGAGATGGGGGCCAAGATCCCGTTTCCGGACTCGGGCATCGGCATCAAGCCGATCTCGGTGACGGGGACCAAGCGCCTGGTGCGCATGGCGATTGCTTACGCGCTCTCGCACAAGAGGACGTCGGTGACCTTGGTGCACAAGGGCAACATCCAGAAGTTCACGGAGGGGGCGTTCAGGGACTGGGGCTACGAGGTGGCCAAGCAGGAGTTCCGCGAGCGGATCGTGACGGAGGCCGAGCTGTGGGACGAGCACAACGGCAAGATGCCGGCGGGCAAGCTCCTGATCAAGGACCGCATCGCCGACCAGACGTTCCAGCAGCTGCTGCTGCGGCCCGACGAGTACTCGGTGCTGGCCACGCCCAACCTCAACGGGGACTTCCTGTCGGACGCGGCGGCGGCGCAGGTGGGGGGCCTGGGCATCGCGCCGGGGGCCAACATCGGCGACGGGGTGGCGATCTTCGAGGCGACGCACGGCACGGCGCCGAAGTACACGAACAAGGACATGGTCAATCCGGGCTCGCTGATCCTCTCGGGAGTGATGATGCTCGAGCACATGGGCTGGCAGGAGGCGGCGGACCTGATCATCCGGGGCCTGGAGGCCACGATACAGGCCAAGACGGTGACCTACGACCTGGAGCGGCAGATGCCGGGGGCCAAGAAGATCAAGTGCTCCGAGTTCGGGCAGGCGATCGTCAAGAATATGGACGCGGCGGAGTCCAAGAAGCCGGCGCTGGCCAAAGCCTAGCGGAACGCGTAAAAGTTCATCCCCCGATCCGTCGCGCGACGGATCGGGGGATATCTTTTGGCGGGCGCCGCCGTCAAGCCGCGCCGCTACGCGGGAACGTTCAGCGCGGCGAGCATGTCCTCGATCTGGGTGAACTTCTCGCGGATCTTCCCATGCTTGGCCCCGCGGCTGCGCTCGAGCTCGTCGATCTTCTTCCACTGGGCGTAGCTCACGTGCGCGATGCCGCGGGCCTTCAGGAGCTTGGGCGCGGCGTCCGGGGCGAAGTCGACCGGGCGCGCGGGCAGGCGTCCGGCCTTGAGGTCCTCGAGCATGGACTGCACGGTCAGCACCGAGTCCGCGCGGTTGGTTCCGATGAGGCCCGAGGGTCCGCGCTTGGCCCAGCCCACGACGTACTCGCCGGGCAGCGGCGATCCGCCGGAGACGACGCGGCCGCAGTCGTGGGGGATGTGGCCCGATTTCTCGTCGAAGGCCACGCCCGGGATCGGCACGCCGCGGTAGCCGACGGAGCGCAGGACCATCCCGGCCGGGATCGTCTCGAAGACGCCGGTGCCGACGCACTTGGCGCCGCCTCTGCCGTCGTCGACGAGCTTGTTCTTCTCCAGGCGGACGGATTGGACGCGGCCCGCGCCGATGATCTCGACCGGGGACACGCAATAGCGCAGGCGGATCTTGCGGGCCTGCGTTCCCTCGCCGCGCGCGGCGTGCTCCTGGACGTAGGCGACCTTCTTCTTGTCGTTGGCGTCGGCGGCGTCGAGCCGGGAGACGGGGCCCACGACCGCCTCCTCCGGCTTGATCACGAGGTCCACGCCCTCGAGCTTGCCGAACTCCTCGATCTCGACGGGGGAATAGGCGGCCTCGGCGGGGCCGCGGCGGCCGAGCAGCCAGACGGTCTTGACCCGGCTCTTGCGCAGCGCCTCGAGCGCGTAGTCGGCGATGTCGGTCTTGGCGAGCCGCTCGGGGTCGCAGGCGAGCAGCCGCGTCACGTCCATCGCGACGTTGCCGATGCCCACGACCGCGACGCTCTCGCAGGAGAGGTCGAAGGTCCGGTGCCGGTGGTCGGGATGGCCGTTGTACCAGCCGACGAACTCCGTCGCGGAGTGCGAGCCCGGCATGTCCTCGCCCGGGATGGACATGCGCCGGTCGCTCTCGCAGCCGACCGCGTAGACGATCTGGTCGTAGCGGGCGCGCAGGTCCTCGATCATGACGTCCTGCCCGAGCCGCACCCGGCCGAAGAAGCGCACGCGCGGGTCCTGGGCGACCTTCTCGTAGACCATGACGACGGACTTGATCTTCTGGTGGTCCGGCGCCACGCCGCCGCGCACCAGCCCGAAGGGGGTGGGCAGGCGGTCGAAGATGTCCACGCGGACCGTCAGGCCGGGCGCCTTGAGCAGGGCCTCGGCGGCGTAGAAGCCCGAGGGGCCGGCGCCGATGACGGCGACGCAAAGAGGTCGGTCGACAGTGCCTGTTGAACTCATGTTATCTCCATTCAAACGTATGTTTTGTATTCGGGTTGGTACTGCAGGGCCTTGATGCGCTTGAGAAGGTCCTTGGGCTTGGGCCCGCTCGCCAAACGGCGCTCGTAGGCGACCTTGGCGACGGCCTCGGCGATGCCGGCGGAGATCTCCCGGACCTTGGTCAGGGGGGGAAACAGCGCCCCCTGCGCCAAGTCGTCCTCGGTGACGAGCGCGGCCAGGGCCCGCGCGGCCTTGAAGAACATCTCGTCGGTGACGCGCTTGGCGCCGGCGGCCACGACGCCCAGCCCGACGCCCGGGAAGATGTAGGCGTTGTTTCCCTGGCCGGGCAGGAAGGTCCGGCCCTGGAAGACGACCGGGTCGAAGGGGCTGCCGCTGGCGAAGATCGCGCGGCCGTCGGACCAGGCATAGGCCTGCTCCGCCGTGCACTCGGAGTTGGAGGTGGGGTTGGACAGCGCGAAGACCAAAGGCCGGTCGTTGAGGCGCGCCATCTCGGCGACGATCTCCCGGGTGAACTGCGCGGCCTGGCCCGAGACGCCGATGAGGGCCGTGGGCTTGAGCGCCTTGACGGCCGAAAGCAGGTCCGTGACCGGGCCATGGGGGTGCGCGTGGGCGTAGGGCTTCTTATGATCCTGGAGGTCCTTTCGCGAGGAGTCCACCAGCGCCTTCGAGTCCATGAACCAGCAGCGCGACATGGCTTCCTGCTTGCTCAGGCCCTCGGCCGTCATCGCGCCGACGACGAGGTCGCCGATGCCGATGGCCGCCTCCCCGGCGCCGTGGAAGAGGATCTTCTCGTCGGCGAGCTTGCGCTTGGTGATGCGGCCCGCCGAGTAGAGTCCGGCCAAAGTGACCGAGGCGGTGCCCTGAATGTCGTCGTTGAAGCAGCAGATCCGGTCGCGGTAGCGCTCGAGCAGGCGGAAGGCGTTGTGGTTGGCGAAGTCCTCGAATTGGAGCAGGGCCTTGGGGAAGACCTCCCGGACGGCCTCGACGAACTCCTCGACGAGCGCGTCGTACTCGCGCCCCTCGATGCGCCGCTCGGAGACGCCCAGGTACAGAGGGTCGCCCAGCAGCGCCGGATTGTTGGTTCCCACGTCCAAGGTCACGGGCAAGGTGGCGGAGGGCGGAATGCCGCCGCAGGCGGTGTACAGGGCAAGCTTGCCCACGGGGATGGCCATGCCGCTGGCGCCGAGGTCGCCCAGGCCGAGGATTCTTTGGCCGTCGGTGACGACGATGACGCGCACGTCCTTTTGCGGCCAGGAGCGCAGGACTTGGCGGATGCGGCCTTTCTCTTTCTTGGTGATGAAAAGGCCCCGCGAGCGGCGGAAGAGATGCGCGTAGAGCTGGCAGGCCGCGCCGACGACCGGGGTGTAGATGATGGGCATGAGCTCGGTGATGTTGTCGATGACGACCCGGTAGAAGAGCGTCTCGTTGCGGTCGAGCAACGACAGCATGTCCACGTATTTCTCCAGGTCGGTGCCGCGCTTGCGGACGTTGGTCATGACGCGGGTGGACTGCTGGGCGAGCGTCGAGACCTTGGGGGGGAGCAGTCCGACCAGCCCGAGGCTGCGCCGTTCCGCGTCGGTGAAGGCCGTGCCTTTATTGAGCAGCGGATCGTGCAGGAGGTCGGCCCCGGTCTTTCGGGCCCGGACGGCGCCGCAGGATCGGCGCTTCTTATGGTTGGTGGGCATGACCCGCGGGCACGCAACAACTCGGCCACTTGGCCTCTTCGTTGCGAGCGGGAGAAAGCATATGCTCGAGATACGCTTTCACGGCCGCGGCGGCCAAGGCACGGTCCTGGCCGCGAAGATCCTGGCGGACGCCGTCCTGCGCCAGGGCGGCAAGCAGTGCCTGGCGATTCCCGAGTTCGGCGTCGAGCGCCGCGGCGCGCCGGTGACGGCCTACGCCCGCGTCAGCGACAGGCCGATCCTCGAGCGCACGCGCATCCACGCGCCCGACGCCCTGGTCGTTTTCGACCCCACTTTGTACGCGTCCGACATCCTCACGGGGCTCAAGCCCGGCGGCACGGTCCTGACCAACGGCGCCGAGGCGGACGCCGCGCGCCTGTCCGAACGCGCGCCCGGGTTCCGCTTTCTCGCCGTGCCCGCGGGCGCCATCGCGCTGGAGCTCAAGCTCGGCTCCGCCTCGAGCCCCATCGTCAACACCGCCATGTGCGGCGCGGCCGCGGCGGTCTTCGGCCTGAGCGGGCTGGAGGCCCTGCTCGAGTGCGTGCGGGAGGCCGTGCCGGTCAAGGCCGAGGCCAACGTCGAGGCCGCGCGGCGCGCCTACGCGGCCGCCCGGGAGGCGCTTCATGCCCCTGCTTGAGGGCGCCGACAAGGCCTGTCCGCGCGTCATCGTCTCGGAGCGCTCGATGGACGAGAACCGCACGGGCAACTGGCGCACTTTGCGGCCCGTCATCGACTCCGGCAAATGCACGGGCTGCCTGATCTGCTGGAAGCTCTGTCCCGAGGCCTGCGTCGAGCTGACCGAGAAAGTCCCGCGCATCGACATGGACTACTGCAAGGGCTGCGGCATCTGCGTGTCCGAGTGCCCGGCGCGCTGCGTGGATTTCGTCGCGGAGAGCGCGGCATGAAAAAAGTCCTCAGCGGCAACCACGCCGCCGCCGTCGCCGCCCGTCTGGCGCGGGTGCAGGTCGCGGCCGGCTACCCGATCACGCCGGCCACGCAGGTCTTCGAGGCCTTGGCCGAGATGCGGGCCAAGGGGGAATTCCCGGGCGAGTTCATCGCGGCGGAATCCGAGCATTCGGTCATGGCGGCCCTGCTGGGAGCCGCGACGGCCGGGGCGCGGACCTTCACGGCGACCTCCTCCCACGGCCTGGCCTACATGCACGAGCTGCTGCACTGGGTCGCGGGCGCCCGGCTTCCCGTGGTGATGGTCGACGTCAACCGCGCGCTCGCCGCGCCCTGGAACCTGGGCACCGACCAGACCGACTCGCTGTCCCAGCGCGACACCGGTTGGATGCAGACCTACTGCTCCAACAACCAGGAAGTCCTCGACACCGTGCTGATGTCCTTCAAGATCGCCGAGCGCGTCATGCTGCCGTCCATGGTCGTGCTCGACGGCTTCACCCTCTCCCACAGCTACGAGCCGGTGGACGTTCCGAAGCAGGCGGAGGTCGACGCGTTTCTTCCGCCGTTCCGGCCGGTGCTCCGCCTGGATCCCGACCAGCCCATGAGCTTCGGGTCCCTGACGGGACCCAAGGACTACCTGCGCCTGCGCCGGCGCATGGCGGCGGACCTGGCCGAGGCGGAGGACGCGATCGAGGAGGTCGGCCGCGAGTTCGGGGAGCTGTTCGGGCGTCCCTACGGCCAGCTGGACGCCTACCGCTGCGAGGACGCCGAGACCGTCTTGGTGACGTCGGGCGCGGTCGGCTCCACCGCGCGCGCCGCCGTCGACGCCCTGCGCGAGCGCGGCCTCAAGGCCGGCAACCTGCGCCTGCGCGCCTTCCGCCCTTTCCCGGCCCGGGCCCTGCGCGCCTTCGTCCGGCCCGGCACGCGCCTGGCGGTCGTGGACCGCAACCTCTCTCCCGGCGCCGGCGGCATTTTCGCCTCGGAGATCAAGGCCGCGCTGTACCCGCGCTCCGGGATAGCCGTGCACGGCTACGTGACCGGCCTGGGCGGCGGCGACATTTCCGTCGAGCTCCTGCAGGAAGTCTGGGAGCGCGTCGACGCCGCGCGCGGCGCGGATCCCGCGCCCGCCGTCTGGGCGGAGGACGCGCGATGAAGACCTCGATTCCCGAGCGGGAGCTGATGAGCTCCGGCCACCTGGCCTGCCAGGGCTGCGGCGCGACGATGGCGATGCGCTACGCGCTCAAGGGCCTGGGGGAGCGGACCGTCATGGTCGTTCCGGCCTGCTGCTGGACGGTGATCTCCGGGGCGGCTCCGAGGAGCTCGATCCGCCTGCCGCTTCTGCACAGCCCCTTCGCGGCGGCCGCGGCCACGGCGGCCGGCGTCAAGGCCGGCCTGGTCGCGCGCGGAGACCGGGACACGACGGTCGTGGCCTGGGCCGGGGACGGCGGCACCTTCGACATCGGCCTGCAGGCGCTCTCCGGCGCGGCCGACCGCGACGACGACATCCTCTACGTCTGCTACGACAACGAGGCGTACATGAACACCGGCGTCCAGCGCAGCGGCGGCACGCCCGCCGGCGCCTGGACGATGTCCACGCCGGGCGCGGGGGGCAGCGCGCGCCCGAAAAAGGACCTGGACGCGATCGTGCTGGCGCACGGCATCCCCTACTTCGCGACCGCCACGCCCGCCTACCCCGAGGACATGGTGCGCAAGTTCGCCAAGGCGCGGAGCGTCAAGGGCTTCCGCTTCATTCACATCCTGTCGCCGTGCCCGCCGGGCTGGAAAAGCGACCCGATGGACAGCGCGCGGCTCTCGCGCTTGGCCGTGCAGACCGGCCTTTTCCGCCTCTACGAGGCGGAAAAGGGCGCCATCCGCCTGAACGTGCGCGCCGATAAGCGCAAGCCGGTGGGGGAGTACCTGAAGGCGCAGGGGCGGTTCAAGGGCATGTCCGCCGGCGAGACCGCGGAGCTCCAGCGCCGCGTCGACGCGTTTTGGGAGTCCGAGAAGAGGTGAGCGCATGAGGCGCGAGAACAAATGCGTCGAGTGCCGTCACTGCGAGATGCTCATCGATCCCAAGCGCGGCGCGCGCCACCGCTGCGCGCTCAAGAAGCGCGCGCTGCCGGCCAACGTCTCGTCCCGGCCGGCGTGCGACCGCTTCGCGCTTCCCAAGCCTTCCGGGCACTGGGGCCCCTGACGTGCCCCGCAAACGCTTCGCGCTGCGCACGAGGAGGGGGGTCTTCGCGCGCGCCCGGCCGGACGCCAAGGCCGCGCCGTTCCTCGAGGACGCGGACCTGATCTACCGGACTTTGTGCGCCATCCTGTTCAACTTCGTGCCCAACTCCGGCCATCCCGGCGGCAGCGTGTCCTCCGGGCGGATCGCGGCCGCTTTGGTCTTCGAGGGCATGGACTACGACCTGGCCGAGCCGGACCGGCCCGACGCCGACCGGCTGTGCTACGCGGCCGGGCACAAGGCCCTGGGCCTCTACGCGCTGTGGGCCCTGCGCAACGAGCTGGCGTTCCTGGGCGGGCCGGGGCTCCTGCCCGGGCCGCGGCAGCAGCTGCGCCTGGAGGACCTGCTGGGCTTCCGGCGCAATCCGAATCAGGAGACGGATCTTTTCCGCCGGCTGGGCGCCAAGGCGCTGGACGGGCACCCGACGCCGGCCACCCCGTTCGTGTCCGTCGCCACCGGGGCCAGCGGCGTCGGCCTGGGCGCCGGCCTCGGCCTGGCCCTGGGCGCCGCCGACTCCTACGCCCGGGCGCCCCGCGTCCACATCCTGGAAGGGGAGGGAGGGCTGACCCCGGGCCGCGTGCACGAGGCGCTTTCGGCGGCTTCGACGATGGGGCTGGAAAACGCGATCCTGCACGTGGACTGGAACCAGTCCTCGATCGACTCCGACCGCGTCACCGGGGAGGGCTCCGCGCCGGGCGACTACGTGCCGTGGGACCCGATGGAGCTTCTGCAGCTGCACGACTGGAACGTGGTCGACGCCGGCGACGGCCACGACTTCGCGCGCGTGCTCGCCGCGCAGCGCGCGGCGCTCGCGCTGCGCAACGGCCAGCCGACGGCGGTGGTCTATCGCACGGAGAAGGGCTGGCGCTACGGGATCAACGGCCGCCGCTCCCACGGCGCGGGCCACGCTTTCTGCTCCGGGGAGTTCTACGCCGCCCTCGCGCCCTTCGAGAAGCGCTTCGGCGCCGCCTTCCCCCGATTCTCGGGCGAGAGGACGCCGGAGCGCGTGGAGCGCGCCTACTGGGACATGCTGCTGGCCGTGCGCGCCGTCCTCGAGAGGCGTCCGGACCTGTGCGCCGCCGCGGCCGAGCGCCTGGGCGCGGCGCGCAAGCGGCTGAAGGGATTGCGGCGCCGCCTCAAGACGAAGACGGCCAGGCTCGAGAAGCTCTATCACGCCGGGCTGCGCCCCGAGCGCGTCCCCGAGGGGCTGGCGCTGGAGCCGGGCCAGACGGCGACTTTGCGCGGGGCGCTGGGCAAGGCCCTGGGCCGGCTCAACGCCTTGACCGAGGGCGCCTTCATGGTCTGCTCGGCGGACCTGCTGGAGTCGACGAGCGTCAGCGAGGCGAACGAGGGCTTCGACAAGGGCTTCTGGCACGCCCGGCGCAACCCGGGCTCGCGGCTTCTGGCCGTCGGCGGCATCTGCGAGGACGCGATGGGGGCGTACATGTCCGGGCTGTCCGCCTTCGGAAGGCACATCGGGGTGTCGAGCTCCTACGCGGCCTTCATCGGCGCGCTGGAGCACGTTGCGGCGCGCCTGCACTGCATCGGCCAGCAGGCCCGGCGCGCCGTTTCCGGAGAGGCGCTCAAGACGTGGATCATGGTCAACGCCCACGCCGGCCCGAAGACCGGCGAGGACGGCTCCACGCACGCCGACCCGCAGGCGCTGCAGCTTCTGCAGAACAACTTCCCCGACGGCGCTTTGATCACGCTCACGCCCTGGGACCCGGCCGAGGTCTGGCCGCTGCTGGCGCGCGGCCTGCTGGCGCGCCCCGCGGTGCTGGCGCCCTTCGTCAGCCGGCCGGCCGAGACGGTGGCCGACCGGGCCGCGCTGCGCCTGCCGCCGGCCTCGGCCGCGGCGGAGGGCGTCTACGCGCTGCGCCGGGCCGACACGCCGCGCACGGTGGTCCTGCAGGGCAGCGGAGCGGGCAACGCGTTCGTCTCGGGCGTCCTGCCCAGGCTCGACGAGGAAGGCGTGGCGGTCAACGTCTTCTACGTGGCCAGCGCGGAGCTCTTCGACCTGCTGGGCGAGGAGCGGCGCCGCAAGGTCTTCCCTCCGGAGCTGATGACCCAGGCGATGGGCGTCACCGACTTCACCTTGGCGACCATGCACCGCTGGATCCGCTCGGAGGAGGGCCTGCGCGCCTCCCTGCACCCGTTCAAGAAGTCCGGCTACCTGGGCAGCGGCTCGGGCGAGCGCGTCTTGGCCGAGGGCGGCCTCGACGGCGCGTCCCAACTGGCGGCGATCCGGGCCTGGGCGGCGGCGGGCCGGGCCTCTCTCTAGCCGCGGCGGCGGGAGACGGCCCGCAGGCTCGCCTCGAGGTCCTTGATGATGTCCACGGGGCTCTCGAGCCCGATGGAGAGGCGGATGCCGCCGCGCTCGCGCATGGGGCCCTCGCCCGCGTAGGCGGAGTGGGTCATGGCCGAGGGCATCTCGATCAAGGTCTTGGTGTGCCCGAGGCTGACGGCCAAGGTCACGCAGTAGGCGTTCTGCGCGACGTGATCGACGAACTTCTCACCCGACGCCTTCCGCTCGTCGAGCCGGAAATAGATCATGTTGCCGGGCGCGAATTCCCCGTCGAAATCGCGCATCTGCCTGAGGGCCAGGGCGTGCCGGGGGAAGGAATCGAGGCCGGGGTAGCGGACCATCGCGATCAGGGGGTGCCTTTCCAGGTACCGCGCGACGTGCAGGGCGCTGTATTGCTGGCGCTTGATGCGCAGCGGGATGGTGGGCACGCCGTAGACCAGGATGCTCCATGCGGCCTTGGGAGAAAGGATGCCGCCGAAGTCCTTGCGGTAGCTCGCGAGCTCGGGGAAGACCTCCTTGGAGCAGCACACGGCGCCGCCGACCTCGGTGCCGAAGCCGCCGATGTTCTTGGTCAGGGAGTGGAGCGAGAGGTCGATGCCGTGCTCGAGGGGCCGCTGGCCGAAGGGGGTCGCGAAGGTGTTGTCGACGACCGTGTAGACGCGCCGTTTGCGGCCCCGGTTGGCCTTGGCCGCGACCTCGGCGATGGAGCGCAGGTCCACCAGGTCCAAGGTGGGGTTGACCGGGGACTCGAAATAGAGCGCGCGCGTGCGGGCGTTCACGGCCTTGGCCACCGCCCGGGCGTCGGTGAAATCGACGCGGCGCACCGCGACGCCGAGCCGGGGATACCAGCGCGTGAACAGGGAGTGGGTGCAGCCGTACAGCAAGGTGTGCGCGAGCACCTCGTCGCCGGAGCGCAGCAGGCAGCCGAGCGCGGCCGCGGCGGCGGCCATGCCGGAGGCGAACGTGAGGCACGAGTCGGAGCCTTCCATGGCGGCCAGCTGGCTTTCCAGGAGGCCCCGGGTCGGCTCCTCGAGGCGGTCGTAGATGTAGACCGGGGCGCCGTCCAATTCCCCGCGGTAGCGGCCGAACTCGTTGAAGCCGCGCGCCGCGCGCTTGACCGACTCCAGGCGGAAGGTCGTCGAGGCCGTCAGCGGGGGAACCACGTGGTGGGCGTAGTCCCAGCGCGGGGTCTTGGCCGCGCCATGCACGATGCGGGTGGTCTTTTTGTAGCCTTCGACGTTTCTGGGCATGCTACTGGGCTCGCAACGTTCCGGCCTCTTTGGCCGAAACGTTGCTTGGAATCGGGTATGCTGCCCCGTGAACACGGCTCCTGGGCTCTGCTGATCGTTCCGATCGCGGTCGGCCTGCTGGGCGCTCCCATCGTCTCGCCCGTCGCCGCCGGACTCTTCGTTTTGGGCGCGCTGGCGGCGTTTCTTCTGCGCACGCCGCTCCAAGCCCTGCTGGCGCGGCCGGGCGACCGCCGGGCCCTGGGCTGGCTGGCTTTCTACTCCCTGCTGACGGCCGGGACTTTTTTTCCGCTGATCGCGCTCTTGGGGTGCTGGAAGCTCCTGCTTTTCGCCGCGCCCCTGGCCGCGCTGCTGGCCTATAACGCGGCCCCGAACGGCTCGGGGAGGCGCCTGAGCGCCCTCAACGAGGCCGCCGGCGTCCTGGGCCTGTGCCTGGGCGCTCCGGCCGCCGTCTACGCGGCCTCCTTCGAGCTTGGACCTCGCGCTTGGTCGCTCTGGCTGCTGTGCTCGGCCTTTTTCCTGGGGCCCATCTTCCACGTCAAGATGGCGGCCCTCCAGCATCGCGCCGTCGGCGACCCGGCGGCCCTGCCTCGGTTGGAGCGCATGCGCCGCTTGTCGGCCGCCTATCATGGCGCGGCTCTGGCCGCCGTGGGCTTCTGGGCGGCCTCGGGCGGCCTGCCGGCGGCGGCGCTCATTCCGTTCGGCGCCGCCTTGGCCAAGACCCTCGCGCGCGGCTTCCGGGCGCCCGAGCGCGTCGATTTCCGCTCGCTGGGCTACGCGGAGGTCGCCTACTCCGTCCTCTTCGTCGTCGTGATCGGCGCGGCCTTCGTCCTGAACGCCGCCTGAGGATAATCCATCCAGTGTCGTTGAGCGTCATCGGGCGCCACAGTGGAACATTCCGCGTGGACATTCCGTTGCGTTGTTAAGGCGTATGCGGACGACGACCCAAACGGCGCAGGTCCCAGACCAGCTCGCGGCGCTGAAGACGGTCAGGAAGAGGGACGGCTCGAGCGTCGAGTTCGACTCCAGCAAGATCCGCTCGGCCATCGCGCGCGCGGGCGCCGCCGCGGGGGAGTTCGACGAGGCCGCCGCCGGCCCGCTCACCTCCCAAGTGCTCAAAGTCCTCGCCCGCCGCTCCGGCGCGGACGTCCTGACCATCGAGAAAATCCAGGACGTCGTGGAGCAGGTGCTGATCTCGGCCGACCATTTCAAGACCGCCCGCGCCTACATCGTCTACCGCGAGCAGCACCGCAAGCTCCGCCGCGACCGCAGGACCGTCGTGGACGTGGAGTCCTCCATCAACGAGTACGTCAACCGCCTGGATTGGCGCATCAACGCCAACGCCAACCAGGGCTACTCCCTGGGCGGCCTGGTCCTCAACGTCTCGGGCAAGGTCGTCGCCAACTACTGGCTCAACCACGTCTACTCCCCGGAAATGGGCGAGGCGCACCGCAACGGCGACATCCATATCCACGACCTGGACATGCTCGCCGGCTACTGCGCGGGCTGGTCCTTGCGCACCTTGCTCCAGGAGGGGCTCAACGGCGTCCCCGGCAAGGTCGAGGCGGGCCCGCCCAAGCACATGTCGAGCGCGGTGGGGCAGATCGTCAACTTCCTCGGCACTTTGCAGAACGAGTGGGCCGGCGCCCAGGCGTTCAGCTCCTTCGACACCTACATGGCTCCGTTCATCCGCAAGGACGGGCTCGGCTACGGGGAAGTCCGGCAGTGCATCCAGGAGCTCATCTACAACCTCAACGTGCCCTCGCGCTGGGGCACGCAGACGCCCTTCACGAACCTGACCTTCGACTGGGTCTGTCCGGAGGACCTGCGCGAGAAGCATCCGCTCATCGGCGGCGTGGAGATGCCCTTCGTCTACGGCGAGCTCCAGGCCGAGATGGACATGATCAACCAGGCCTACATCGAGGTCATGACGGCCGGGGACTCCAAGGGACGCGTGTTCACCTTCCCCATCCCGACCTACAACATCACGGCCGACTTCCCCTGGGAGAGCGCGAACGCGGACCGGCTCTTCGAGATGACCGCGAAGTACGGCCTGCCGTACTTCCAGAACTTCGTCAATTCCGAGCTCAAGCCCAACATGATCCGCTCGATGTGCTGCCGCCTGCAGCTGGACCTGCGCGAGCTGCTCAAGCGCGGCAACGGCCTGTTCGGCTCGGCGGAGCAGACCGGGTCGTTGGGCGTGGTCACGATCAACTGCGCCCGCCTCGGGTACCTGCACAAGGGCGACGAGCCGGCCCTGCTTCGGCGGCTCGACGAGCTCGTCGACGTCGCCCGCAACAGCCTCGAGATCAAGCGCAAGGTCATCCAGCGCCTGATGGACGACGGCCTTTTCCCGTACACGCGGCGCTATCTCGGGACCTTGCGCAACCACTTCTCCACGATCGGAGTCAACGGCATCAACGAGATGATCCGCAACTTCAGCGGCGGCGAATGCGACATCACGGCGCCGCGCGGCCGCGCGCTGGCCCTGCGCCTGCTCGACCACGTGCGCGCGCGCATGGTCTCCATCCAGGAGGAGACCGGGCACATGTACAACCTGGAGGCCACGCCCGCGGAGGGAACGACCTACCGCTTCGCCAAGGAGGACCGCAAGCGCTTTCCCGACATTCTTCAGGCGGGCACTCCCGAGCGGCCCTACTACACCAACTCCTCGCAGCTCCCGGTCGGCTTCACCGACGACCCTTTCGAGGCCCTGGAGCGGCAGGACGAGCTCCAGCGCAAGTACACCGGAGGCACCGTCCTGCACCTGTACATGGGCGAGCGCGTCTCCAGCGGCCGGGCCTGCAAGACCTTGGTCAAGCGCGCGCTGGAGCGCTTCCGGCTCCCCTACATCACGATCACGCCCACTTTCTCGATCTGCCCGGTCCACGGCTACCTCGACGGCGAGCAGGCGTTCTGCCCGAAGTGCGACGTCGAGCGCCTGGCGGAGAAGCAAAGGAGAGCGCGATGAAAAAGACCGAATCCCGGCCGCGAACGCCCGCGGCCCCCGTCGGGCTCGAGGACTCGGAGCGGCAGCCCTGCGAGGTCTGGACGCGGGTGATGGGCTACCACCGCCCGGTCTCCTCGTTCAACATCGGCAAGAAGGGGGAGCATTACGAGCGCCGCTTCTTCAAGGAGCGCCCTGCTCCCTGAGGCCGGAGGCCTTCGCCTCGGCGGCCTGACGCCGCTGAGCACGACGGACTACCCGGGCGCCTTGGCGGCGGTGCTGTTTTGCCAGGGCTGCTCCTGGCGCTGCGTCTATTGCCACAACCCCCATTTGATTTCGGCCGACGCGGCGCCCGCGGGGGAGTGGGGGCAGGCCGCCGCCTTCCTGCGCCGCCGCGTCGGGCTCCTCGACGCCGTCGTCTTCAGCGGAGGCGAGCCGACCCTGCAGCAGGGCCTGGCCGACGCGATGCGGGAGGCGAAGAGCCTGGGCTTCTTGGTCGGCCTGCACACGGCCGGGGCCTACCCCGAGCGGCTCGGCGCGCTTCTGCCCCTGATCGACTGGGTCGGCTTGGACGTCAAGGCCCCGTTCGCGCGCTACGACCGCGTCAACGGCGTTTCCGGAAGCGGCGCGAAGGCCCGGGAAAGCCTGGCTCTCATCGTGGCGAGCGGCGTGGACCACGAGTGCCGCACCACGGTCCACCCCGCGCTCTTTTCCGAGTCCGAGCTCGCGGCGCTCTCCGAGACCGTGTTCGCGCTGGGCGCGCGGCGCCACGTCCTCCAGGGCTTCCGCGCCGACGGCTGCCCCGATGCCTCCCTGAACGCGGCCGCCGGAGGTTCCGCCCTTTCAGCCCTGCTCGCCGCGGCCGCCGCGGCGTCACCGCGGATCGAACTTCGCTGAGCAAGCCGCAGGCTGGAGTTATCCCCCAATCCGTCGCGCGACGGATCGGGGGATGACGTCTAAACGTCGCTTCGGGTTTCCGACCAGAAGCGCGGGGGAAGCGCGCCCAGACAGATCAGGGCCAGCTGCAGCGCGCAGAACGCGGACAGCCAGAGGAAGGCCTTGTCCATGAAGCCGTAGGAGTGCAGGCCGATGCCCAGCATGTTGACGCCGAACCAGGAGAGGCTGACGATGATGTTGCCGAAGATCGCCATCAGCATGATGCCGCGCTCGCGCACGAAGCCGCCCCAGCGGGCGTGCAGGATCAGCGCGTTCCAGAGCACGATGAGCAGGGCGCCGTTCTCCTTGGGGTCCCAGCCCCAGAAGCGCCCCCAGGACTGGTCGGCCCAGATGCCGCCGAGGACGGTCCCCAGGAAGCTGAAGAAGATGCTGAAGCACACCACCCCGTAGGT
>JACQJQ010000193.1 GCA_016204945.1 Elusimicrobiota bacterium | reverse complement strand
GGCGGCCTCGCGCGGCGTGAGCAGGCCGGCGGGCAGCGAACGCAGGCGCTCGGCCGGCTGGCGCGGCACGCGCCGCGCGTCGTCCTGTCCGGGCGCGGGCAAACCGGCGGCGCGGCACAGTTCCCGCAGGTAGGTCGAGGGCACGGACGCCCGGCCCGCCTCGTCGGAGCGCGGATAGATGAGAACGAGGCGCTCCTTCGCCGACGCGGCCGCGAGGTAGAATAAAAGACGCTCCTCCTCGTGGCCGGCGGCCTTGCGGCCGATCCAGTATCCGGCGGGGTGGCGCAGGACCGCGCGCGCGCCGTCGCGCAGGAGCGGGTCCTCCAGCACCTGGCGCGGAAACAGCTTTTCCTTCAGGCCGATCATGACGACGGCGCGGAAGCGCTGGCCTCTCGCGTCCATGGCGTCGAGAGCGCGCACGCCGAGGCGCCCGTCGCCCGCCTCGCGCGTCGCGCGCGCGAGCTTGCGCTCGAAGGCGTCGAGAAAGCTCTCCCACGAGCACGGCTCGCCGAGGCGGTCGAAACCGGACAGCTCCTCAAGCGCGTCGCGCGCGGCGTCCCAGGCGTCGCGCTCCGCCGCCGTCGCCTCGCCCGGCAAGGCGAGGTGCGCGTCCACGAGCGCGCGCGCCTCTCGCGCGCGCTCGGACCACGCCGCCGGCGGCGCGCCGAGCCTCTCGCGCAGGCCGGAAACGAAGTCCCACAAAGACTTCACGTCCTCGGCGGGAATCGCCTCTCCCGGAAGGCCCTCGCGCACGCGGCGCGGCCGCAGTTCGACGGCCCCCCCCGCGCGCGGCTCCAGCTTGCCGCGCCACTGCAGCCAGCCCGCGCGAATGCCCAACGCGTCCATGAGCCTGCGCCACCGCGCCGCGCGCGCGGGCGCCGCCGCCGTGAAGTAAGGCGAGCCCGCGAGAGCATCGACGGTGCGCGCCGGAAAATCGCGTTCGCGCAAGGTCAGCAGGTCCAGGACGGCCTTGGCCGGAGGATGGCGCAGGATCGGCTCTCCGCAGGACAGGTCGAGGGGCAGGCCCTCGGCCGCGAATATTTCCGCCAGCGCGAGCCGATAAGGCTCCAGCGTGCGCGCCACGATCGCGATCTCATGGGCGGGCATGCCCTCGCCGAGCAGCCGCAGCGCTTCTTTCGCCGCGGCCCACGCCTCATCGCGCGCCCCGGAGGCCGAGACCACGATGACGCGGCCCGCGGCGACGGGACGAGGCGGTTTCGACGGATCGAACAACGAATCGAGGGCTCCCCCGAGGGCCGTCTGATCGTCGGCTCCTTCCACGGCCTCGAGCGCATGGCCCGACAATCTCTGCTCGAAGAGCTCGTGGGAAAATCGGAAGGCGGGGTGGCCCTTGCGGTGCGGGAAGTACAGCCGCGAGGGCCTCGCGCTCGTCACCGCGTCGAAGAAGTCGAGCTGAAGTCCCGTGAGATCGTAGAATCCGTAGTAGAGGATCTCCGCGAAGCTCGAAAGCAATCCGGAGGCGGGCGCCAGTTCGGCCGCGCGGCGGACGAGGGCCGAAGGGGGCGGAACGCCGATGCGCGCCAGCTCCCTTTCATACAGGGCGAGCAGGGCGTTGAGGCGGGCGGCCTCGTCCTCGTCCCGGAGCAAGGTCGAGCCGAAGTGCTCGGCCACCTGCCCCGGCTCGACGCCGGAGTCGATGAGGTCGCGCAGGCTCGCGCGCACCGCGGACGCGAGCGCCTTCGGCCTCAGCTCCCTCGCGATGCCGAGCGCGGGCGCCAGGTCCAGAACGCGGTCGACGACCGCGTCATGGAAAACGGGGTCCGAAACGAGGAGCGCGTCGGGAGCCCCCCCCTCCTCAACGACCGCCGCGGCCAGCGAATGGAACGTGTGGAAGTGCGCGCCGAACAGCGGCATGCCTTTCTCAATGACGAGAAGGCGCTCGAGCCGGTCGGCCAACACGCGGGAGGGCGCCACCACGAGCAAGGGCCGGCCCCCGGCGCCGGGCTTCCGGGCGCGGACCCTCTCGGCGAACGCGCTTTCGAGAGCCTCGAACGGGCCGTGGACGACGGTCAAACCGGCCTTCATTCTGCGAGTGTAGCGATTTTGCTAACCTATCCGCCATGTCCATCCCCACGACGCCGCCGTCGGGATTCCGCGATTTCCTGCCCGAGCAAGCCGCCGCCCGCGCCCGCGCCGTCGAGACGATAACCCGCGTCTACCGATCCTTCGGCTTCGAGCCCGTGGCCACCCCGGCCGTCGAGGACCTCTCCGTGCTGACGGGCCAGGGCGGCGGCGAAAACGAGAAGCTGATCTTCAAGATCATGCGCCGCGGCGAGGCCCTCGAGCGCGCCGCCGCGGAAAAAACAGATCTCGCCGACCTAGGCCTGCGCTTCGACCTGACCTTGCCGCTCGCGCGCTGGTACTCCAAGCACGGCTCGCGGCTCCCGCACCCGTTCAAGGCCTTCCACCTCGGCCCGGTCTGGCGCGCCGAGCGCGCGCAAAAAGGCCGCTACCGCGAATTCACGCAATGCGACGTGGACATCATCGGCTCCGACTCCTGGGGCGCCGAAGTCGAGGTCATCACCGCGATCCTCGCCGTGTTCAAGGCCTTCGGCCTCGAGGACGTGAGGGTCCACCTCAACGACCGCCGCGCGGTGGACGCGGCGCTCGCCGCGGCCAAGGTGCCAGACGACAAGCGCGGCCCCGTCTGCGTCAGCGTGGACAAGCTCGACAAGATCGGCCGCGACGGCGTTCTCGCCGAACTCGCGGCCTTGGTCGGCCCGGCCTTGGCCGGCGCCTTGGCCGAAACCTTGCTCGCCGAAAGCGGCGCGGCGACGGAGCCGCTCGACAGGATCATCGCCGCCGTCAAGACCCTCGTCCCCGCGTCTGCGATCACCGTGGACCCCAGCCTTATGCGCGGCATGGGCTACTACACCGGTCCGGTCTTCGAGTTCCGCCACCCGTCCTTGTCCGGCTCTCTCGGCGGCGGCGGACGCTACGACAAGCTGACCGAAAAGTTCGGCGGCCCCCCCATGCCCGCCTGCGGGGGCTCGATCGGCTTCGAGCGCCTTATGATGATTCTCGAGGAGACGGGCAAGAACGGCGGCCAAACCGCGCCCGACGCCGTCGTGACCGTCTTCTCCGACGAACTGCGCGGCCGCTCGCTCGAGGTCGGCGCGGCCTTGCGCGCCAAGGGCCTGTCCGCGGACGTGTATCCCGGCGGCGGGAAGCTCAAGGCCCAGTTCAAATACGCCGATCAAAAAAAGGCCGGCTGCGCGATCGTGATCGGCCCCGATGAAAGCGCGCACGGCGTCGTGCAGGTCAAGACGCTCTCCACGGGCGAGGAGCGGGCGATGACGCTCGACGAAGCCTGCGTCCTGATCGCCGGCAAACGCTCGAACCATGAGCCGGGCGTTCGTTAAGGAAGACGCCCAGGGCCCCGATGAGGACCCGCCCGAGCGTCCGGTCTCCCCCCAGCCGAACTACGTGACCCCGCGCGGGCTGAAGGCCCTTCAGGACGCGGAGGAATCCCTTCTCGCCGAATTGCGGGGCTTCGAGGGAGCCCAGGAAGACGCCTCCAGGAAGAAAAGAAAGCGGGAGCTCGAGCGCGACCTGCGCTACGTCCGCGCGCGCCTGGAGTCCGCGATCCCGGTCGACCCGGCGAAACAGCCCAAGGAACAGATCCGCTTCGGCGCCTCGATCGCGCTTCGGCGCGAGGACGGCGCGAGGAAATCCATCCGGATCACGGGCGAGGACGAGGCGGAGGAAGGCGGGGAGACCCTGAGCTGGGCCGCGCCGCTCGCCCAGGCTCTCCTCGGCCTCAAGGCGGGCCAGACGCTTCACTGGGAGACGGAGGCGGGCGCCGAGCGCTGGTCCGTCGTCTCGATCGACTACGGTTTATAGACCGCGCCGGCTCAACGCCAGGCGCAAGGCCTGAAGCATCTGCTCCGCACTCATCCTCGTTTGCGACGGCAAGTGCACCAGGATTTTCTTATCCTCGACGCGCACCTCGAAGGAGGAGCCCTTCAGGCTCACGATGCTGTAGTGCTTGATCCATCTCCGTCGGAGATGAAGACTCCCCGGCCAGAGCACGAAGTCCGTGTCGCCCGCGGCGACTCCCCGAGCGATGTGGCGCCACTCTTTTTCGGAGATGCTCTGATCCGCCAGGAAGAGTTGGGCCAAATCGAGAACCGCGGAAATCTCAACGGCAAGAGCCTGAGCGTCCGGCTCGACGGCGACGAGCCGTCCGGCTGGCGCGAGGGGAGCTTGAATATCCGCGACGGCGGCAAGCAAGGACGACGGCCGGCCGCTTGCGCCGTCCGGATCGAAGCCGGACGCCGCCGAAGCCGAGGCGGCGAAGACTAAAACCGACGCGAGCGCGGCCTGCAGAAATGGGGTGTCAATGGTCATGCGCCTATTATAGCATTCCGGCGCCGCATCCGCCCTCGGCTCAGAGAGGCCCGCCCCGCGCCTCCGACTTGACGTTGAGCAGCTCGAGGTCCTGGGCGGTGTCGATGTCGGCCTGGGTATAGCCGTCGTCGAGCGGAATCTTGACCGCTTCGCCCCAGTGCCGGCGCACGGCGGCCATCGCCGTGTCGTCTCCGACCAGCCGGCCGACCTCGGCGAACAATTCCCTCGGATACGCGGTCGGGTGGCCCTTCACGGGGCCCTCGGGACCGGGATAAATGGGGAAGGTCAACGCCCCCGACAGCTCGAACTCCGCGATGACGCGCTCGACGAGCCAGGCGGGCACGCGCGGCATGTCGCCCAGCAGCGCCACCACGCCTGGAGCGTCCAAGGACACCTCGCGCAGCCCCACCTCGAAAGAGGACGCCTTGCCCGTGGCCCACGCCGGATTGAAGACCACGCGCAAACGCGGATCATTGAGACCCTCGACGGCCTTCAGCCCGCTCTCGGCGCCCGCGCCGAGGATCAGGATCACGGGATCGAGCCGGGCGGCGAGCGCGGACTCGACGACGTGCCGCAGGACGGGCCGCCCGTCCACGGCGGCCAGCAGCTTGGAGGAGCCCCCGAAGCGCTTGCCGCGCCCGGCGGCGAGCACGAGGCCCGGAATCTTGACGCCGCCTTTCCTATGCAAGGGGGAGGAGCCGGCGGCGCGCGCCCGAGCCGGGCGGCCGCCCTTGCGCTCCGCGCGCACGGCCAAAATCTCGGCGGTCACGGCGAGCGCGATTTCCTCCGCGGTCTCGGCGCCGACGTCGAGGCCGGCCGGAGCGGAGAACGCGCCGGGACGAGGCTCGACTCCGCTCTCCCGGAGCTGGGCCAGCAGCTTGGCCGCGCGACCGACGGCCCCGATCAGGCCGACATAGCGCGCCGGGCTCGGCACCGCGCCCTTCAAGGCGCGCAGGTCGGCGGAATGGCTGCGCGTCGCGACGACGACGTAGGTGTCGAGGTCGGGGCGGCAGGCGGCGCGCGCGGCCTCCCAGCCCCCCTCGACGAGCTGCCAGCGCGCGCGATCCCAGCCCTCGCCGTGCAGGCGCCCGGGGCGGTGGTCGGCGACGGTCACGACGAACCCCAAGCGGTCGAGCAGCTCGGCCAGGCGGCGGCAGTCCTCGCCGGAGCCGACGATCAGCGCCTTGCCCATCGGAATCAGCGGGAAGCGCATCAGGCGGCGCACTCCGCCGCGCTGGACCTCCTCCTCGAGCTCCGGCTCGCCTCCCTGGTAGCAGGCCTTCACGCCGGGGTGATCGGGCGGGAAGTGGCGGCGGCGGCCGGCGTCCTCCCCCGACAGGGCGAACTCGATGACGAGGCCCTCGCCGCGCAACAAAGTCTCGCGGACCTCGCGCAAGCGTTCGCGCAGCTCGCCGGTGATGGGCTCGAGCCAGACCTCGGCGCGCCCGGACAGGCCTCCGGGACCGAAGATCGCGTCGTCCTCGGCCAAGTCGACCTCGACAAGACGCGGGACCTGCTCCTCCATCGCGGCCAGCGCCGCCTCGCGCAGGGCCTCGGGAACGGAGGACGCGGCCAGGGAGCCCTCGCCGCCCGACGCCGCGTCATCGGCGATAACGCAGGAGGCGCCGGCGCGTTCGCCGAGCGAGCCGTCGATCGCGACGAGGGTCGCCAGCGCGCCGCGCACGCTCATCGGATCGGCCGAGGCCAAATCCTCCAGGGCTCGCAGAACGGCCAGGACTTCGTGAGGACGCGGTGCGCTCATGGTCTCGTCGGTGCTCCGTCGAGGAATTCAACCATATCGGCGCGCGGGGCGGACAGTGCAATGGGTCGAAAAACCAGGGGAAATTAGGCCGCAGGGGCCTCATGCGCTCTTGTAAATGCCCAGTCCCCGCGCTACAATGCGTGCGTGGCGCTCGATGAAAAAGCCCTGCGGAGCCTCGTCACGTTATTGGAGGAAGAGGACCCCGCCAGTCTCGCGTTGGTGCGGCGCAAAATCCTCGGCGTCGGCGCCGCGATCATCCCCTATCTCGACGAGCTCCGTCCCGCCGCCACGCCTGAAATGGCGGTCCGCCTCGAATCCGTGGCGGGAGAGCTCCGCTTCCAGGATCTGCGCCGCGACTTCGTGCGCCTGTCGCTGGCGAAGACGCCGGACCTCGAGGAAGGGGCCCTGCTCATCTCGCGCTTCGGCTTCGCCGACGCGGACGCCGGCGCGTACCGGACCTGGCTCGATCGGACGGCGGCCGCCGTCGCGGCCGACACGCCCGCCGACGCCGGGGTCGGCGAGTCGACGCGCCGCCTCTCGAGGCATCTTTTCCAGACGCTCGGCTTCGCGGGCAATGAGGCGCGCTATTACGACGCCGACAACTGCTACCTCACGCGCGTCATCGACACGCGGCGCGGAATACCCGTCACGCTGACGGTGCTGATGCTCCTCGTCTCCCGGCGCCTGCGCTTGCCGCTGTACGGCGTCGGCACGCCGGGGCATTTTCTCGCGGGCTTCAAGGAGAGCGGCTCCCCGCTGTTCATCGACTGTTTTCATGGCGGCAGGCTCATGACCCTGCCCGAGGTCAAGCGCATGCTCGTGCGCAACGGCTACGATTGGCGCCCGGAGCTCGGCAAACCCGTCGGCCCGCGCGACATCCTGGCCCGCGTGCTCCGCAACCTCATTTCGATCTACCAGAAGACCGGCGCCGTCGACCGCGCCGAACGCCTCTCGACCCTGGTCGAGATCGTCCTGACCGGGCGCGACGCCAAACGGGAATGAGAACCGCCCTGCTTCTCTTGACGCTGGCGGGGACCGTCCGCGCCGAGCGGCCGCTCCAGCCCCCCGCCCCCGAGTTCCCGTCCGCGGGCGCCTGGCTGAACGCGGCCCCTCTGTCGCTGGCGCGGATGCGCCAGAGGAAGGCCGTCATCGTCGCCTTCGTCAACCCGACCTCGATCAATTCGATCCGCGTCCTGCCCGCCCTCAAGGCCTGGTTCGACCGCTACGCCCTCTCGCAGGCCATGGTGATCGGCGTGCTCACGCCCGATCTCCGCTTCCATGGAGATCCCGTTTGGGCTAAAAAATTCCTCAAGCGTCACGGCATCGAGTACCCCGTGTTCATCGACGCCGACCGGCGGTTGTGGAACGCGTACGGCAACGAGGGTTGGCCCGCGCTGTACCTGGTGGACCGGAAGGGACGCATCGTCTTCGACCGCCTGGGAGAGGGCGGCAGCCGCGAGCTCGAAAAGGAGCTGCGCCTGGCGCTCGCCGATCTCATCGGCGAATCGGCGCTCCCCTCTCCGACGGACGCGGCCGATCCCCCCCGCCGCGAATGCGGCGCCGTCACGCCGGAGGTCGGCCTCAGGGCGCTCCCGGGGGCCAAGCCGCCGCTCGCGCTCGGAAAGAGCGCCCCGCAGCGCCGCTCGCTGATCGTGGGCGCGCGCGACGGCGAGACCGCGTATCAAGGCCCCTGGGACGCCGGCTCCGACGGCCTGCGCCTGGCGCGGGACAACAAGGCCCGCTCCTCCTTCGTCCGCGTCGTCTACCGAGCGGCGCAGGCGCTCGCGATCCTCTCGCCCGCCGAGTCGGGAGCGGGACGCGTCTTCGTCAAGCAGGACGGCCTCTGGCTGCACGAAGGCAACAAGGGCCGCGATATCCGTTTCGACGGCGACGGACGCAGCTTCGTCCAGCTCGACTCGCCTCGCCTGTACGACCTGACCCGCGACTCGACCCGCTCGCCGCACGAGCTGGTCCTGATCCCCGAGCGCCGGGGCGCCGCGGTCCACGGCTTTTCTTTCTCCGACGAGTGCGGCGTGACGACCTTGCCGTGAGGCTGGGCCGCGCGGAAATCGCCGCGGTCGACGCCCGTCCCGCGCGCGTCGTCATGAACGAGCCTTTCGCGATCGCCGGCGGCTCCTCCTCCGCGCTCGAGACCGTGTTCGCCCGCGTGCGCCTGGCCGACGGCACCGCCGGCTACGGAGAGGCCTCGCCGTTTCCCGCGTTCAACGGCGAAACCGCGGCGGCGGCCGAGCGGCAGATCCTGCGCGCCGGCCGGCGCTGGCTCGGCCGGGACGCCGCCGCCTGGCGGGCGCGGCTGACCGAACTCGAGGACTGGCTGCCGAAACGCGGAGGCGCCGCCCGCGCGGCGCTCGGCACGGCGCTGCTCGACGCGTGGACGCGGCGCGCGGGCCTGCCTCTGCGGACCTTATTCGGAGGCGCCTCGGACCGCGTCGTCTCCGACGTGACCGTCACGCTCGGCGACGCGAAGGCCGCTGACGGCGCCGCCCGCCGCATCCGCGCCCTCGGCGTGAGGACGGTCAAGATCAAGGTCGGCTCCACCCCTCGCGAGGACGCCGCGCGCGTCGCGGCCGTCGTCAAGGCGCATCCGCGCGCGGTCCTCACGCTCGACGCCAACCAGGGCTACGGTCCGTCTCACTCGCTCGCCCTCGTGCGCCTGCTGCGCGCGCGCGGCATAACGCCGGTCCTGTTCGAACAACCGGCCGAAGCCGACGATCTCGACGGACTCGCCGCGTTTCATGAAAAGAGCGGCGTCCCGGTGGCGGCCGACGAGTCCCTGAGAAGCCGCGCCGACGCGCTGAAGCTCGCGCGAACCGGCGCCGCGCAGGTGCTGAACATCAAGCTCATGAAAATGGGCGTGCTCGAGGCCTGGGACTGCGGGCTGATCGCGCGCGCCGCGGGACTCGGCGTCATGGTCGGAGGCATGGTGGAAACGCCGCTGTCCATGGGCGCGGCCGCCCACCTGGCCGCGGGCCTCGGCGGCGTCGAGTTCGTGGACCTCGACACGCCCTTGTGGCTCGCGAAGAATCCCACGCGCGGGATCGGCTTCGGGCGCGGCGGGGTCTACGACCTCTCAAGCGTCAAGGCCGGCATCGGGGTCGTCCCGCGCATCTGGTCTTGACAACGGCGGCAATCTCGGCTACAATTCACTGACTGACCGTTTAGTCAGTCAATTATGGCGCGAAAAGTCGACCCGGCCGTCCGCGAGCGCATCCTGCAGGAGGCGGAGCACGTCATCCACCTGAAGGGCTACAACCACGCCTGTCTCGACGAGATCGCCGCGGCGTGCGGGATGACCAAGGGCAACCTGATCCACCACTACGGCTCAAAATCGGAGCTGGCCTTGGCCGTGCTCGACTACAAGATCCAGGAGTTCCAGGCGCGCAAGGTCGAGCCGGTGTGCGCGCAGGCGGTTCCCGAGGACGCGGTGGCCGAGATGTTCGCCGAAGCGGAGCGTTTCTTCTCGGGCAACGGCTGCAAGGCGGGCTGCTTCGTGGGCAACATCGCCCTCGAGATGAGCGACCTCGACGAGACGTTCCGGCTGAGGGTCGCCGGCTTTTTCGACGAGTGGGCCGACGGGCTCTCCGCCTGCCTCGAGCGCTGCAAATCGAGGGGCTACTTCTCCCCGACGCTCGACGCGCGCGGCTCGGCCGAGGCCATCGTCGCCCTGTACGAGGGCGCGATCATGCTCGCCCGCTCGCGCCGGGACGCGACGGTGTTCGGCCGCATCGGGAAAGTCGCCAAACAGATCTTAATGCAGTATAAAATAAAGCGGTAGGAGGTGCTGTCATGGGTCCGAAGACTCCCTGCGGCTGCTAAGCCGTCAACGGAACAACCGCCCATCGCCCCCTCGGGGGCGATGGGCGGCTTATGTCGCGCAGCTTGACCTCTTTATGAACCGATTCTCGTTCGCCGCGCTCGCTCTCGCCCTGGCCGCCTGCGGCTCTCCCGCCGGCTCGCGCCAGGCGCCCGAGCTCGTTCTGCCCGACCTCGCGGGCAAAACCGTGAACCTCTCCTCGTTTCGAGGCAGGCCCGTGCTCGTCAACTTCTGGGCCACGTGGTGCGACACGTGCCGCGAGGAGATGCCGGCGCTCGAAAAGCTCTTCCGCCGTTCCGACGGGAGATTCGCCGTGATCGGCGTGTCCCTGGACGAGAACGCCGCGCTGGTGCCGCCGTTCGCCCGGAAGCACGGCCTGACCTTCCCCCTCCTGATCGCCGACCGCAAGGCCGTCGCCGGCTACGCGGTGCGCGGCCTGCCCACGGCCTACCTGATCGACGCCGAGGGGCGCATCTCGCGCCGCTGGGTCGGAGCGCTGGACGTCCGGACGCTCGAAAATGATATCCTGGCCCTTCTCAACAGGAGACCTTCATGACCATCGCCCGCCTGACGAACCTGCTCCTCTGCGCCCTGCTCGCCGCGCCGGCCTCCGCCGCGCTGTCTCGCGACGACCTCAAGAAGGCTCTCGACGCCAACCCGGACCTCGTGCTCGGCGCCCTGAAAAAGAGCGATAAGATGAAGTTCTTCGAGTTCATCGTGGAGTCCCAGCAGGAATTCCAGAAAAACAAGGCCAAGGAGGAGGCTCTGCGCGAGGAGCAGGAGCGCGAGAAATCCTTCAAGAATCCCCTGAAGCCGGAGCTCGGCGCCGGCGCCCGCGCGCGCGGCAACGTGAACGCGCCCATCACCATCGTCGAATACTCCGACTTCCAGTGCCCCTACTGCAGCCAAGGCTTCAAGAATCTCGAGCAGCTGCGCAAGACGCACGGCGACAAGCTGCGCGTCGTCTTCAAGAACTTTCCCCTGAGCTTCCATCCCCTGGCCATGCCCGCGGCGCAGTGGTTCGAGGCGCTGGCCCTCCAATCCCCGGAGAAGGCCTGGGTCTTTCATGACACGCTCTTCGAGAACCAGAGCAAGCTCGGCGAGGACTACTTCAAGCTCCTGACCAAGGACCTCGGGCTCGACGTCGCCAAGGCGGCCAAGGACGCCCAAGGCGACGCCGTCAAGAACAAGATCGAGGCCGATATCCGGGAGGCCAAGAAGTTCGGCATCGAGGGCACCCCGGCCTATCTCATCAACGGCGTCCCTCTGCGCGGCGCGTATCCGGTCGAGGCGTTCGAGCAGATCATCTCCAAACTCCAAACTTCCAAGTAGGGGAAGCTCCCGCCGGAAAGAACGAGGGCCCGCCGCAGGACGGGCCCTTTGTTCCATGTTCTAGACTTTCAAGGGCCGCATAATCCAGTTCGTTCCCGCCTCTTCGCTCAGGACCCAGGTCGGTTTCTCGGCCGCCTATTTTACCGCAACTGTTTCCGGAAACAGTTGGGTTATGCGGTCTCTGAAATCCCGGGACAAGGCGTCTTATTGATATTGAATTTCAATAAGAGGTTGTGGTATATTATCCTTGTTGAAACTAAATCTCAATAAGAAGCTGCTCGTCTGCGCGCTGCTCGCCCTCCCGCCCGCGGCGAACGCGCGGGGCGCGGGACGCGTCCGCTGGATCATGGGCACCGTGTGCGAAATCCGCGCGCCGGGCGCTGCGCCCGCGACGGTCAGCGCCGCCTTCGCGGAGATCGAGCGCTGGGACCGCATCCTGAGCCGCTACAAGCCGGACAGCGAGCTCTCGGCGCTCAACCGCTCCGCCGGCCGCGGCCCATTCCACGCCTCCGCGGAGTTGTACGCGGTGACGGCCCTGGCGCTCGAACGCGCGCAAGACACCGGCGGCGCCTTCGACCCGACCGTGCTGCCGCTCCTGCTCGGCCGCGGCCCCGCGGCCCTGCCCCTCGTCGGCTGGAAGAAGGTGCGCCTCGACCCGGCCGCGCGGACCATCGAGCTTCCCCGGGAGGGCATGGGCCTCGACTTCGGCGGCATCGGCAAGGGCTGGGCCCTCGACCGCGCCGCCGAGGTCCTCAGGACCGGCGGCGTCAAGGCCGCTCTGCTCAACTTCGGCGGCCAGGTGCTCGCGATCGGCGCCCCGGAGGGAGCCGCGGGTTGGGAAGTCGAAGTACCCGGCGCCCCGAAGCCGTTCCTTATTAAGGATGCTTCGGTGGCGGTTTCCGGCAACTCCGAGCGTCCCGGCCATATCGTGTCGCCGTTCAACGGGCTCCCGATTCGCCGCCGATCGTCCGTCGCCGTCCTCGCCCCGACCGCCGCGCGGGCCGACGGCTGGTCGACCGCCCTTTTCGTCCTCGGAAAAAATCCGCCTTCGTTTAAAGACCGCTCGTATTTTGATCCCGCGAAACCCAAAAATAAGAAAGGAGATCGTTTATGAAACTCGGCCCATCTCTCACGCTATCCCTGTTCGTCGCCCTCATGCCCGTCGCGCCGCTCCTCGCGCAGGACTCCGTCAAGCTCGGCGAGCTTGAGCGCAAAGTCGACATCCTGACTCAAGAAATAGAGAAGATCAAGCTCGGCGAAGCCGCCGAGCCGGTCGCCGAGATTCAGGCTTCGGGCGCGGCTCCCGCCGCGTCCAAAGTGTACCGCGCGCGGCCGAACAAAGCGTCGATCGGCGGATACGGCGAGATGACCTACCAGAACTTCTCCAAGCGCAAGCAGGACGCCGATCCGGCGGGAGTGCGCGACGAGGCCGACTTCGCGCGGGCGGTCCTTTACGTCGGCTACAAGTTCAACGACTGGATTCTCTTCAATTCGGAGCTCGAGTTCGAGCACGGCTCGACCGGCAAGGCCCGCGGGGAAGTCTCGATCGAGCAGGCGTACGTCGATTTCCGCCTGCGCGACGAGATCGGACTGCGCGCCGGCGCCCTCCTCGTGCCGATGGGCCTGCAGAACGAATTCCACGAGCCCACGACCTTCCACGGCGTGCGCCGCACGGGCGTCGAGCAGAACGTGATCCCCTCCACCTGGCGGGAGAACGGCGCGGGGGTGTTCGGCGACCTGGGTCCCGTCTCCTACCGCTCCTACCTGGTCACGGGCCTGCAGGCGACGACGAACACCGGCGTCACGGGCTTCTCCTCCTCAAGCGGGCTGCGCAACGGACGCTCCTCCGGGGCGAAGAGCTTCGCCGAGGATCTCGCTTCCGTCACGCGCGTCGATTATAAGCCCGTCCCGGG
>JACQJQ010000181.1 GCA_016204945.1 Elusimicrobiota bacterium | reverse complement strand
CTGCTCAACACCGCGATCCTGTCGACCTTGCTGACCTACCCCCGGGCGGTGAGCGAGCGCTGGGCCCGGGCCAAGCAGCGGCATCCGCTCTCGCGCCTGACGCCGGGCGAGGTCGCGTGGGGCGCGGCGGACGCGGCCCTGTCGTGGGATTTCTGGCATTCGAACCTCAAGTCGTTCGTCGGGCTGGCCACGGTGGGCGCCGAGATCGAGGGGATCATGACCTACGCCGACCAGTTCGACGCGGCGCTCGACCCCGCCTTCGAGGCCGCCTTCGGCGTCAAGCCCGGGATCTTCCACGCCGTGGGCGCGGCGGTGGAGCGTCCGGACGAATGGACCGGCAAGGACGGCGTCAAGCATGAGAACCTGATCCCGTTCGGCGGCGCCATCACGTGGGGCAACGTCCTGCTCTACAAGCTGCAGACGCTCGCCGGCTTCAACATCTCGGACGCGGTGATGGGCTCGGCCTTATTGGTCAAGGGCGCCGCGCTGGGCGAGGGCGCGACGGACCTGCCGGCGCTCAAGGCCTCGGCTCAGGGAGTCATCGCCGCGTCGAGCGAGCGGACCAAGGAGCAGGGCTTGCCCTTCGATCCGGATCTGTGGAAGAAGCCGCCGTCCGAGGTCGCGGACCGGATCAAGGAGCTGGCCGGGAAGGCGGGACGACTCGACGCCGAGATCGCCGCGGTGAAGGATCACGGCGCGAAGCTCCGGGCGGAGCTCGGCGACAAGAGGGCGAAGCTGGAGCGTCTCGAGAAGCTGAGCCGCCCCGTGACCGAGTCCGAGCGCGCGGAGCACGAGCGCCTGCTCGCCGCGCTCTCGGCCAAGTCCGACGAGGTCGGCGTGCGCGAGAAGCTGGCCGAGCGCCGCGACCTGCTGGCGCCCCCAAGCGACGCGGCCGCGCTGGCGCGCCTGGAGGCCTTGCGCAAGGAGCATGAGGGCATGATGCCGCCCCCGCCGCCCGACCGCAACGGCTACTGGGAGGACCTCGCCGCCCAGGACTCCTCGCTCAAGGCCCTCGCCCAGCGTCTGGGAGACTATGCCGAGGGCCGGGCCGCCCCGGCGCCCGGCGGCGCGGCGTCCACCTTGCCGGCGGGCATGCGCGCGGAGATGAATCAACTCGTCGCGCAGATCAAGTCCCTGCGCGCCGCGGCCCAAGACGAGATCGCCCTGCGCGACGCGACGTCCTCCTTGCTCGTCTCCTCGGACCGGCTCGGCGCCGCCCTGCGCGAGCGCCGCGGCGGCAAGGACATGCTCCGCTTCCACACCGACATGGCCAAGCTGGCCAGCGTAATGGACCTGGCGCTGTCGCTCAACGAGATCAACGCCGCCCAGGCCGCGATCAAGCGGATGACGGATATGCTCGCGGCCAAGCGCGCGAAGATCGCGGCCTCGCGGGCGGACAACGGGCGCGAGCAGGCCGCCGCCGACCGGAACCTCGGCTTGGACGCCCAACGCCGGGCCGAGGTCGACAAGGAGATCGCCGACGACGAGTCGACGATCAAGGACCTCGCGGACTCGGCGCTCAAGGCGCGCATGGTGCCCCCGACCTTGAGCGCGTTCGAGACCGTCCTGCGCGCCTTCATCAGCGAGGTCAACGCGCAGGACCGGGCTTACTACGACCCGGCCGCGGGCAGGATCGTCCAGAGCGCGGACGCGGCCGCCGAATACCAGCGCCGCCTCGACCTCCTGCCCCGCATCCAGGGGTGGCGCTCGAACGGGGGCAACCCGTACGACCCCGACGGGTTCTCGCTGAAGAAGCTCAACGACTACGTCCGCGAGCTCGACGACAACATCGCGAAGGCCCGCAGCGGCCTCTCCCGCATGACGAATATGCCGGTCGAGTACGCGGGCACGCTCATCGCTCTCGTCCCGGGCCCGGAAGGCGCGTTCGTCAATCCCCCCCAGGAGCAGATGCGCCAGATGCTGGCCGCCCGCAAGACCCATTGGGAGGGCAAGCGCGCCGATTTCGGCAAGTCGCTCGATTCCGTCCTGCGCATGCTCGGACAGACCGACACCCAGGGGCGCGCGCCGGCGACGGCGTACGACGAGTTCGGGGATTCGCACCCGGAGTCGCTTCCCGAATGGCTGGGAGAGCAGCGCAGCGCGGCCGCGAGCGCGGAGGCGGCCGCGCGGCGGCATCTGAGCCGGCTCGACGCGCTGGCCGACAACGTCAACCGGGCGACCCAGTCGAGCATCCCCAAGCTCGCCCCCCTCGGCCTCAAGGAGCTTCAGGACGCGATCAAGACCTACGGGGACAGCCTCCGGGCCGTGAAGTTCCCCGAGGGCGAGACGGTGGAGGGACACGCGGCGATGATGGATCTGGTGGCCGCGGCTCAGCTCGTGCCGCAGGCGGCGCGCGAGATCATCCGCTGGTCCAAGGCCGACGCGACGGCGACGGCGGTCGACGACGCGATCCGCAACACCTTGCCCAAGGCGCGGGACGGCCTCCGAGGCCTGGACGGCATGTTCGGCGCGATCCTGGGCGACGCCGCCGCCGACCTCGCGTTCGTCAACGCGGGCGGCGGCGACAACCAGGCGCTGATCAACCGCAAGACGGTCCTGCTGCGCGACAACATCCTGCCCGCGCTCCAGGGCGCGCGCGGGATGCTCACGGAGACCTTGATCCCGTACCAGCGGAAGTCGATCGACGACATCGCCGCGGCGGGCGGCGACTACTTCAAGCTTTACGACTCGAAGAAGACGGTCATTCAAGAGGCCGACAAGCTCCTCAATCGGACCGTGCCGTGGGCGTTCGCGACGTTCGGCGCGGCGGAAGGCAACCAGGCGGAGGCGGCGCGCAAGATCGGCGAGTGGCGCCATAAGCTCCAGAAGAACCTCGACGGTTACGACGACGCGCAGGGCCACCACAAAGGCGTCCATGAGTACCAGGTCGACATGGCCAATCGGAGGGATCCGAACTTCGCCGGCACCGAGCCCCAGCACGGCGAGGCGGCGCCGCAGCCCTACAGCCTGCCGCGGAAGATCGCGCAGTACACGGCCGAGCGCGCCCAGCGCGCGGCGGAGATCAACGCCCAGGACGCGCAGATCAACGAGATACTGGATCAGATCGAGAGGATTTCAAAGGGGCGCTACGCGATGTCCGGCTATCGCATGCCGGTGGGGGTGACCCCGGACGCCGCGGGCGTCGCGCGCCTGGACGAGGGCCGGGCCGTCCAGCGGCTCGCGGATCGGCTCAAGGCCGTGGCCGACGAGACGAAGACGGCGGCGGCGGCGATCGGCATCGGCGGCGGCGGCGGCGACGGCACGGTTCCCACGGGGACGCAGCCCCGGATCGCGATCTCGGAGAACCAGCAGATTTCCCTGCTGGCGCTGGAGGCGGGCAATCGCCGGGTGTACACCGCGCCGTCGGCGGTCGCGTTCGCGCGCTTCCTGTACGCTGACTCGGTGATCGCCGCCGCCACCGACGCCTTGAACGTGCAGGTGCCCGCGACGGAGCGCTTCCTGGGCCGGGTCTCGGCGGCGCTCGGCGAGGCGATCTCCGACATCGCGCGCGACGAGGCCTACGCGGCCGGAAGCGGGGAGCCCGCGGACCAGGTCTTCGCGCGCAAAATCCGCGTGTTCACGGCCCTCGACGGCCTGCTTCTCGAGGCCCAGGAGTTCTTCCGGACCAAGCAGGGCTGGGGGCGCGCCAAGTTCTCCACGCTCGACCGCGTGCAGACGTACTACGACTCCCTGCGCGACATCCGCGCCGGCGGCCTGACGGTCAACGACAACGAGGACGCGGCGCTCGACCAGATGCTGGCGGCGTTGGGCAAGACGATGAGCGACCTCGAGGCGAAGCGGCTCAAGATCTCCGAATGGCTCAACCAACTGAACTCGAAGGAGAAAAGCGCCCTCAACTACGTCAGCGAGGCCCTCTCGCTGATCATGGACAAGAGCCAGGCGGCTCTCGACGCCAAGATCGATCGGCGCCAGCTGCTGGACAAGCTTGGCTCCCAGCAGCAGACGCTGAAGGCGCTGTTCAGCGAGATCGACGGCCTGCAAAACAAGCTGGCGCGGATTCTCGCCCAGCCCGAGGTGGAGGGCCAACTGACGCCCGAGGAGGCCCGGGAGATCGCGTCCCTGCGCCTGGGCCGCTCGGGCTGGGCGCTCGGCGGCTCGCAGGCCGAACCGGCGTCCATGGTCGTGCGCAAGTCCGAGTACGGCGCCTTCGTGGACGCCTTGCTCGGCCTGGTCACGCAGGGCGCGCGGAGCTCGGCGGCGCAGGTGTCCGCGATCAAGGCCGATCTGCTGCGAAATCCTCAAGGCCTGGCGGCCTTGATCCCCAACACCCAAGTCCACGAGTACGGCGACGCGGTCGACGGCTTCTACCTCGTCTACCAGTCGCAGTTCTCGGTGCCGCACGGGCTCAACACGACCTCGTGGGTGACCTTGGGCAATATCGGCAAGGTGTTCGGCAGCAACGTCAGCCTCTCCGGCTACCAGCTCGCCAGCCCGCCGAGCGTGGACGGGGAGAACGCGCCGTACGGCGACAAGGGCGTCGAGATCCAGGTCGAGAGCCTGGAGGGCCGCAACTGGATCAATTATCTCAATATCGACCTGCACCGCTTCGCCTTCGACATCCCGGCCGACAACAACGTCAAGACCGGCATGGGCGAGAACCGCCTGATGATCTTCAACGACTTCGCGTACATGTCGGACGGCAAGGACCTTTACGTCGGCCTCGCGGGCTTCGCCGACGGCGCCGTGGATGACGCGAAAAACAAGCCGTACTACTACGGCGGAAACCTCAAGACCTCGGTCAAGATGACGAAGGTCTTGACGCTCAAGGCGGAGCAGCGCGCGCTGTGGGCCGAGGATCCGCGCAAGTTCCTCCAGGAGGTCAACCTCGACTTCACGGGCTTCGACCCAGACCTCAATCGCGACTTCGCGATCATGGCCGAGGGCGACAAGAAGAAGTATTTCCGCACGCAGGTCGGCCCGCAGCTGGACCTCAACCGCCTGATGAACCCGGACGGCGGGGGGGACAGCTTCACCCTCGACCTGTACTGGGCGAAGACCGCGGGCACCGACGACATCAACCAGCAGGCCGGCGGCGTGAGCGTGCTCAAGGGCTTCTCCCTTAAGAACAAGGAAGGCAAGACCTGGATGCGCGTCGACAACCGCCTGACCGGCGAGTACGGCCAGAAGCAGAACGAGATCGGCGACCGCATCACGGTGTCCTTGCCCGATTCGGGCCTCGTCGTCAGCGGCGAGGGCAAGATCATCGGCGGGGCGAAGACCTACTTCGCGCAGGTCGCCAAGAAGATGGGTGACAACACGAACATCTCCCTGAGCTACGGCTCGCAGTACGTCGGCATGAAGAACCGGGCCGTGATCGCGACGAACACGAGCTACACCCTCGCCGAGATCTGGCAGAAGGTCCACGAAAATTCGGCCCGGAACCTCCGCGGCGGCGAGCCCCTCGAGGCCTATAACCGGGACTTCGCCGATTTTTTCAAGAGCGACGAGGCCAAGTCCTCGCGAGCGGCGACGGAGCTGGAGCGGGTCTTCAAGGCGGACGTCGCGCAGAAGCTCGTGACGCAGGAGCTGGGCGGCCTGGCCCGCGAGATCCAGGAGCTGCGCAAGGCCGGCGCCTTCCTGGACAACACGCGCGTGCAGGGCATGGTCGGCTTCGTCTCCGGCCCGGTCTCCAACGACCTGGCCGAGCGCGCGCTCGGGGGCGGGCCCACGGTCGCCAGCCACACCGGAATGACCTTGGGCAAGCATCAAAAGCAGCTCATCGAGACCAAGAGCGTGGCGCTGTACCGCGAAGGCCTGCGCCTGCAGGACCGCATGCTGTCCGTGACCAAGGATTGGCAGGCCGCGGTCGTGGGGGTCGCCGAGGCGCAGTGGGCCCTGCGGCTGGAGGATTTCGCGGTCCAAAACGCGCCTTCCGAGGTCTCGCGCCGGGAGGCGGCGGCGCGGCTGAGCGAGGCCGAGTCGCGCCTGCACCAGGCGGTCCTGCGCTACAACGCGCTGACCGGCCGCGACCCGCGGGCGCCGACGCCGTTCCAGGACCTCAACTCCGAGGACCTGCGCCTCATGCTCGGCGGCATCCGGCGCCTGATGGCCGCGCCCGACCGCCTCGCCGTCGTCCTGGGCGGCCTCGGCGAGGACGCGCTGAAGGCGTCCCTCGGCAAGAACCCGTTCAACGTCATGGACTGGATCCCGTGGGTGGAGCGCCTGACGCTGGGCGTCGGCGTGCAGCTGCAGGACGCGATGGCGGGCCAGGCCTTCACCCTCGGCGCCTCCGTGCGCCTTCCGTTCTACAACCCGGCCGCGAAGGGCGCCGACAAGGCGTACGCGCTCGAGTCGCAGGCCGCGCGGGAGGAGATGAAGCAGGCCTACGCCGAGCGCGCGCGCGCCCATTCCGACGCCCTCGAGGCGGCCCGCATCTGGGAGGCGAGCGCGCGCGCCGTCGAGCCCAACACGCCCGCCTCGGCGCGGGCCCTGAGCGAGGCGATCCGCGGCTATCGCAACGGCCTGATCCCGCCGGAGAAGCTGCGCGCGGCCTTCTCGAACTGGAACTGGTACATGTCGGCCTCGCTTGAGTCGCTCGCGCGCGTCGAGCTGCTTCGGGCCCAGGCCGGCGCGGACGCGCCTTTCGCGCCCGCGGCGCGCGGCGACGGCGCTGCGCTGCGCCTGGGCTCCATCGAGGACGCGTTCGCCGCGGCCTCGGCGAACTCCCACAGCCTGGGCGAGATCGCCAAGCGCCAGGAGGCCGCCGAGGAGATGTCGCGCGCGGCCGACCGCCGTATTCAAAAGGCCTGGCTCGGCATCGGCGCCGGCGTCGGGTTGACCGCGTTCGGCATGGGCTGGCTTCCCTCCTTCGGCATCACCGGCGTTCCCATCACTCCCACGCTCGGTTTCGAGCTGAAATCCGATGAAATGCGCGAGCTGCAGGTCCGGGAGCACGGCCGGCAGGCCGAGTACTACAAGGCCCTCAAGAGCCGCGTCGAGAGCGGCCTCGCCGTGCAGTTCTACCAGAACATGGTCGCGCTGCGCTCCGCCGAGTCGCGCGGGGCCGTTTATGACGAGCGCCTGCTTCCCGAGCTGAAGTCGGCGGCGGCCGCGGGCGGGGCCGAGGCCGTCCGGCGCTACGACGCCGCCAAGCACGCCCGCGAGGCGGCGCGGCTCGAATACGCCCGGGCGCGCGCGACGATCAACTTCCTTCTCGGACGGCCGGCCGAGGCGCCGGTCGAGGCCGCGATCGACGAGCGCCAGGCGCTCGAGGCGCTGTCGCGCCTGCTCGCCGCGAAGGATCCCGCGGGCGCCCAGCGCCGCATCCTCGAGGCGCGCGTGTCCGTCGCGAAGGCGGTCGAGGAGATGGTCGACAAGAACATGAAGGTCGCCTTGATCGAGGCGGACCTGAACATCGTCGTGCGCGGGTTCGGACGCCTGCTGAGCGCGTTCTCGGACTCCGCGTTCGCCAACCCGCAGATGGCCGCCGCCGCCCGCGTCCAGACCTTGACCGAGGAGCGCGAGCGCGACGCCTACGGCGCGCGCCGCGACGTCGAGATCGCCCAGCGCCGCCTCGAGCTCAACGCCGCGCGCGCCGCCTTGCTCGCCGTCAAGGGCGAGTCGCCCGAGGCCCTGCTCGAGAAAAGCCGCCTGGCGTCGGCCGTCTTCGCGCTCCAGGCGGGCCTTCTGGCGCTCGGCGTCGATCCCGACGCCGTGTCCGAAGCGAGGACGGCGGCGCCGCCGAGAAAATGGGAGGACCTGACGCGGAGCTTGGCCGCGTCCGAGCGGTCGTTGACGGCGTTCGCGCCCGGGGACAGGCCCGACGCGTCCGCGACGGAGGAGACCAAGAAGCGCTCGGCGGCCTTCGCCCGCTACTACTACGCCAAGCAGACCCTCGGGCGCGCGCCGATCGGCGAGCACTTCCTCGAGGGGGGCATCGAACTGCGTCTGAGCGACCCGGATACGTCCCCCGAGGCGCTTCTGGCGCTCGCGAAGCTGGGCAACGACAAGGCCGACCGTCTCTCCCGCGACGCGCAAACCGGGGCCGCGGCGCGCGCCGAGCTTCTTGCCGCCCGCTTCGCGGGCGACGCGCGCCTGCTGCGCCATCTCGAGCGCGAGGGAATCGGCCGCGACGACGGCGCGCTCCCGGCCCTGCGCGAGCGCCTGGCGGCCCAGGGACGGGAGATCATCGCGCGCCTGGGGCTTGCTCCGGAGACCCGGCTCGAGGAGCTGCTGAGCCTGGCGCCCCGGGGCGGGGCGGGCCTGCCGGAACTGGCCTCGCAGTTGATCGCCGACATCCGGGGCCGGCAGCTCGACTCGATCCGGCGCACCTTGTTCGACGGGAGCGCGCCAGCGGGCTGGGGCGATGAAGACGGTCTCATGGGGCGGATCAAGGCGGACGCGATCGCCCAGCGCATGAGCTATAAGGGCGTCACTCCCGTGGCGGCCTTCGGTTATTTCCGGGGCGCCGCGATCCAAAGCGGCTTCCTCGAGGCGCCCGACCCGAGCCGGATCGCGGCCGGCCTCGAGAAGGTCATGGGCGAGATTCTGCGCAAGGACATGCGGGACTCCGGCCGCCTCCAGGCGCTGACCTTCCGCCTCCACTCCTTGATGGTCGGCGTCGAGGACGGCGCGAAGGGTCTCGAAGCCCGCCGCGGGCTCATCGAGGCGGCGGAGAACGATCTGCGCGCCCGCGCCGAGGTCTCCGGCAAGGGCTCCGCCGAGTACCTCGCCGCGCAGGACGCCCTCATCGCGGCCTGGGACGATTTCACAAAGCTGATGACGAGCACGAAGGCGGATTTCACCGCCTTGGTCGCGGAGCTGGAGGCGCTGGGCGAGGGCTCCGCCGGCGCGCCGCGCCCCTTCGCGGCGCCTGATCGCCCCGAGGCGCGGGTCCCGAACGACCCGAAGGAGCGGCTGCTCGACTACTGGACCGATCGCCATAAGGACCCGTCTTTCGAGGAGGGCCTCGAGGCGCTGTTCGCGCGGATGGGAACGGCCGTGCCCTCCGAGACGCGCGCGCGCATCGCCGCGAGCGCGGCCGCGTACCGGACGGCGCTGCGCGACGCGGACGAGGTCGCCGTGAGCGGCGACGCGCCGGCCCGGAAGTTCGAGCGGCTCGTCAAGATCGATCTCGAGGGCCGGCGCTTGAGCCTGCGCGCCGAGCTGCAGACGGCCTTGCGCGGCGTGGGCCTGCTCGATCCGGCGTCGAATCCGGCCGCCAAGGACTTCCTGGCCTTCATGCGCGCCGACCTAGCGGCCGCCTCGAAGGCCTTCGCGCTGGAGCGGGGCGAGAAAGTCCGCGTCGACCGGGCGCTGAGCGAGACCTACTGGCGGGCTCGCCAGCCGACGCGGGCCGAGGCCGCGATCTTCTCCCGCCTCGACGGGCTCAACGCCGCCATGGAGGACGCGCGCGACCGCCTGCTGACGAGCTACCTCGCGGATTCCGGCGACGACGCGGCGTCCTTCGTTCTCAAGGACCTGGAGCTCGACGCGTACCTGAAGGCCCAGGGCGCCTTCGACGCCGAGCTGCTCCGGGCGCTCGAGGGCAAGCCGTCGCCGGCGGCGCTCGGCGCGCTCGAGGGCCTCTATGGGCTGCGCGAGACGTTCGACCGCTCGATCGCGCGCGCCAAGCACGGCCGCGGCATGGCCGCCCTCGACGCGCTGATCATGCTCGAGCAGTCGCGCCTGCGCGCCGCGCGCTGGACGGGGCAGGCTCCGTCCCGCGTCGATCCGATCGCCTCCGCGCTGTCGCGCTTGAAGGAGACTCGCGAGCGCTGGAGCAAGGGCCAGGTCGGCCCCGGCCTTCAGCCGCTGTACGCGGTGACGCGCCTCGACGCGGAGGGCCGGCGCACGTGGGCCGTCGACCAATGGCTGAGCGCCGAGCAGTTCGAGGCCATGCGCCGGGACGGGGAGAAGAATCCGGGCGCGAAGGGCGCGCTCATCACGCGCGGCGGCGGCTATTTCATCGATCACCCCGCGAAGGGCGCCGGGCGCTACGAGGTGATCGGCGGCGTTGACGCCGCCGACGCCGCGCGCCGGGCGGCCGACACGAAATTCCGCGACAACCGCGGCCTCGCGGACCTGCAGGCGAAGATGAAGGATTCGGACTTCGTGGCGCCGGGCG
>JACQJQ010000005.1 GCA_016204945.1 Elusimicrobiota bacterium | reverse complement strand
GCTTCATGTCGGGAACGCCGAGCTGGCCGAGTATCGAGCCGTCCGAAAATTCGACGCCGGAGTGGAAGATCGACTGCGGATGGATCACGATGTCCACCTGGTCGCGGCGCAGGCCGAAAAGGTTCATGATCTCGATGAGCTCGAAGCCCTTGTTCATCAACGTCGCGCAGTCGATCGTGATCTTGCGGCCCATGTTCCAGGTCGGGTGCCGGAGCGCCATCGCGGGCGTGACCTCGGAAAGGTCGCCCTTGTGCTTGGCGAAAGCGCCGCCGGACGCGGTGAGAATCACGCGGCGGATCGTCTTGAGCGGGACGGCCGCGCGCGGGTCCGGATTGAGGCCCTGCACGCATTGGAAGATCGCCGACGGCTCCGAATCGACCGGAACGATCCTCGCGTTCCAGCGTTCCGCCTCGCGCATGAACTGGGCGCCGGCCATCACCATCGGCTCCTTGTTGGCGAGCGCCACCACTTTCCCGGCGCGGATGGCGGCGAGGAGGGGGGCGAAACCGACGCCGCCGACGACGGAGGTGAGCACCACGTCGACGTCGGGATGCGAGGCGAGCGCGCAAAGCCCCTCGACGCCCGGGGCCAGATGCTTGGCCCCGCCGTTGAGACGGCTTTTCAGATCCGTTCCGGCCTTGGGATCGAACATGGACACGGCAACGGCGCCGAATTCCCTCGCCTGCTCGGCCACGAGCGCGGAATTGGAGTAAGCCGCCAAGCCGAAAACGGAAAGCGCGTCGGGCATCTCGCGGATGACGTTGAGCGCGTTGACGCCGATGGAGCCCGTCGAGCCGAGAATCGCGACTCGCTTCATCGCAGACCCAGGGCGTAGTAGACGGCGGGAGCGCACAGGAAATAGGAATCGAAGCGGTCGAAAACGCCGCCGTGTCCAGGCAGCAAGGCGCCCGAGTCCTTGACGCCCGCGTCCCGCTTGATCATGGACTCGGCCAGATCGGAAAGCTGTCCCATGGCGCCGATGAGCGCGCCGATCCCGAGGGCGTGGGGCAGGGTCAGGGCCTCGTGGAGCATGAATTTCTGGAAGCCGAGGCTCACCGCGATCGCGGCCAGAAAACCCGCGGCCGCGCCTTCCCAGGTCTTTTTCGGCGAGAGAACAGGCGCCAGCGCGTGGCGGCCGAAGCCCCGTCCCGCCGCGTAAGCGGCCGTGTCCATGGCCCAGACGGCGGCGAAAACCAGGAGAGCGAAGGCCTCGCCGTGCGGGCGCAGGTCCCGGATGAGGGCGAGATGCGCGGGCAGCCAGCCCGCGAACAGCGCGCCGAACAAGGTCAGCGCCGCGCGGTCGAGCGAGTGGACGGGGGCGAACATCTCGACGAGCACGACGAGCGCCGCTCCCCCGGCGAGCGCGAGCGCCAAGGGGCCGCCCAACGCCGCGCAGGCGGCCAAAAGCGCGCCGAACGCGACCGTCGAGGCGAACTGGACCGGGCGCCCGCCCAGGCGCAGCATGAGGGCGTACTCGTAGCAGCACAAGGTCGAGATCCCGGTCACGAACAGCCCGTAGGCCAGGCCGCCGGCGTGGACCAGGTACAGCACGAGCGGAATGCCGATAAGCGCCGTCAAGACGCGCGGAAGGAGCACAAGGTCATTCTACAAAATCAGGAGGGCCGCGAAGCCGCGGGGTCAGCTCTTGCGGGACAGCCCGCCGAAGCGCCGTTCGCGCCTCGAGAAATCCTCAAGCGCCGCGACGAGGTGCTCCTTGCGAAAGTCGGGCCACAGCACGGGCGTGACGAACAGCTCCGCGTAGGCCGCCTGCCAGAGCAGAAAGTTCGAGATGCGCATCTCGCCCGAGGTGCGGATCATCAAGTCGAGCTCGGGCAGGCCCGCCGTGTAGAGATTTTCGGAGATCGCCTCCTCGTCCAGCGACCCGGCGCCCGCGGCCAGCGCCTTGTTGGCCGCGTCGAGAATCTCCTGGCGGCCGCCGTAGTTGAGAGCCAGGACGAGGTGCAGGCCCGTGTTGTCCTCGAGACGCAGGATCGCGCCGTCGAGCTCCCTGCGGACCGCCGCGGGCAGGGCTTCGAGGCGGCCGATGGCGCTCAGGCGCACGTTGTTCTTGTCGAGGTCGAGCGTTTCCTTATTGAGCGCCCAGGACAGCAGCTTCATCAGCTCGCCGACTTCCTCGGCGGGACGAAGCCAGTTCTCCGTGGAGAAGGAATACAGCGTCAACGTCTCGATGCCGAGCTCGCCCGCGGCGCGGACGATCGCGCGCACGGAGTCGACGCCGGCCTTGTGCCCCGCGATCCGGGGCAGGCCCCGCGCGGCCGCCCAGCGGCCGTTGCCGTCCATGATGACGGCAACGTGGCGGGGGAGCTTACTTGGATCTAATGTCATACAGTGACCGAGCATGGCGAGGAAATGGCCGCATCCATCGCCGTAGGAAGCGGCCTCAGATCGTGGTGATTTCCTTCTCCTTCAGGGCGATCGCGTCGTCGATCTGCTTCGTGAAGGAGTCGGTGAGCTTCTGGACGCGCTGCTCGAGCCCGCGCAGCGCGTCTTCGGTGAGCTCCTTGGCCTGGAAGGACTTCTTGAGCTTGTTGAGGCCGTCCTGGCGGTCGTTGCGCACCGCGACCCGGAACTCCTCGCCGAGCTTCTTGACGAGCCTGACGAGGTCCTTGCGGCGCTCCTCGGTCATCATCGGAAGGCTGATGCGGAGCATCTTCCCATCGTTCTGCGGCATCGCGCCGACCTCGGCCTTCTGCAGGGCCTTCTCGATATCCTGCAGAGTGGAGGGATCCCAGGGCCGGATCTCGAGCGTGCGCGCCTCGGGAACGGAAACCGCGGCGACCTGTTTGAGGGGAACGAGGGACCCGTAGGCCTCGACCTTCACCGACTCGAGCATCATCGGGTTCGCGCGGCCGGTGCGCATGACGGACATCTCCTTCTGCATGCGGGCCATGCGCTCCTTCATGGAGGCTTCCATCTGCGACAGCACGGCGTTGGCGGCGTCGATGGCCATATTTACTCCGTGGTGATGAGAGTGCCGACCTTCTGGCCGGCGACGGCGCGGGCGATGTTGCCCTGCACCGCCAGATCGAAGACGACGACCGGCATCCTGTTCTCCATGCACAGGGTCAGGGCGGTCGTGTCCATGATCTTGAGGCGCTGCTTGATGCTGTCCATGAACGTGAGCTTGTCCAGTTTCTTCGCCGTCTTGTCTTTTTTGGGGTCGGCCGTGTATACTCCGTCGACCTTCGTGGCCTTGAGCACGACCTCGGCCTCGATCTCGACCGCGCGCAGCGCCGCCGCGGTGTCGGTGGTGAAGTACGGGTTGCCCGTGCCCCCCGCGAAGATCACGACCCGGCCTTTCTCCAGATGACGGATCGCCTTGCGGCGGATGTAGGGCTCCGAAAGCTTGTTGATCTCGACGGCGCTCTGCACGCGGGTCGCGACGCCGAGCTTCTCAAGCGCATCCTGGAGGGCCAGCGCGTTCATCAAGGTCGCCAGCATGCCCATGTAGTCCGCCGTGACGCGGGAGATCGCCTCGCCGCGGTCCTGCTCGCCGCGCCAGATGTTGCCGCCGCCGACCACGACGCCGAGCTGGAGCCCCTGCGCGTGCGCGAGCTTGATCTCGGCGCTGATCGAGGACAACGCGTCGGGCTTGATGCCGTGCGCGCTCTCCCCGCACAAGGACTCGCCGGAGAGTTTGAGAAGGACCCGCTTGTACTTCTTGGCCGAGGGCATCCCCGAGTGGCTACTCGCCCAGCTGGTAGCGGACGAAACGCGTCACGGAGACCGGCCCGCCGAGCTTGGCGCCGGCGGCCTTCACGAACTCGGAGACGGGCGTCTTGTTGTCGCGCACCGAGATCTGGTCGAGCAGGCACCACTGCTGGTAGAAGAGCTTGTTGATCTTGCCCTCGATGATCTTGGGGATCGACGCCTCGGGCTTGCCCTCCTTGCGCAGGATCTCGGCGTGGATCTCCTTTTCCTTCGCGATGTCCGCGGCGGGGACCTCGGAGCGGTTCAGATACTTAGGGGAGAAGCCCACGATCTGCAGAAGCAGTTCCTTGGCGAGCTCGGCCACCTCGGGAGATTTCGCGGCCGCCTCGCTGCCGGTCTGGATTTCGACGAGCGCGCCTTTCTTCGCGGGCACGGCCATGTCGGTTTGATGGGCGTAGCCGGCGATGAGGCCGTGCCCCTTGAGCTCGAAGCGCTCGAAGCGGCGCAGATTCATGTTCTCGCCGAGCTTTCCGACGAGGGGCTTGACGATCTCCTCGTTGGCGGCTTCCAGGCTCTTCAACTGCCCGGCCGCGGCTTTCTCGGCGACGGTCTTCACCAGCGCCTGGAAGTCGGCCCCCTTCGCCACGAAGTCGGTCTCCGAGTTGATCTCGACGATGGCTCCCGCCTTGCCGACGATCTTGAACGCCACCGCCCCTTCCTTGGTCGTGCGGGCCGACTTCTTCGCCGCGTCGGCCATGCCCTTCTTGCGCAGGAGCGTCAGCGCCTCGTTGTAATCGCCCTTCGCCTCGTCCAAGGCGCGCTTGCAGTCCATCATGCCCGCGCCGGTCTTCTCGCGCAGGTCCTTGATCAACTGCGTGGAATCGATGGTCGGCATCAAACTAGGCCTCCTGGGTGCTCGGCTCTTCGGCCGCGTACACGACGTCCGCGGTCTGAGCGACCTCGGCGGTCTCGGCGGCGGCGAGCATCTGCTGCTCGGCGGCGGCGACGGACTCGGCGCTGCGTGCCGCCTCGAGTATGCCCTTGCCCTCGAGAACGGCGTCGGCGACGAGCGTGCAGAAGAGCTTGATCGAGCGCGCGGCGTCGTCGTTGCCCGGAATCGGGTGGTCGATCATGTCCGGGTCGCAGTCGGTGTCGCAGACCGCGACGATTGGAATGCCCAGCTTGCGGGCTTCCTGCACGGAGAGGTCCTCCTCCACGGGATCGACGACGAACACCACGTCGGGGAGGGTGTTCAAGCCGCGCAGACCGGAGAGATTGCGCTTGAGCTTGGTCATCTCCTTGTTCAAGCGGGAGACCTCCTTTTTGGGAAGCACCGCGAAGATGCCGTCGGCCTGCCACTTCTCGATCTCTTCGAGACGCTTGACGGACTTGCGCAGCGTGGCGAAGTTGGTCAGCGTGCCGCCGAGCCACTTCTCGCAGACGTAGGACGTCCCGGCCCGCTCGGCCTCGGCGCGCAGGATGTCCTGGGCCTGCTTCTTCGTGCCGACGAAGAGGAATTTCTTGCCCGCGGCGGCCTGGTCGCTGACCCACTGCGCGACCTTCTTGATCTCCTTGGCGGTCTTCTGGAGGTCGATGATGTGGATGCTGTTGCGCTCGCCGAAAATGAAGCGGGACATCTTGGGGTTCCAGCGGCGGGTCTGGTGGCCGAAGTGCACGCCGGCTTCCAGCATGGCTTTCATTGAAACGTTGATCATGAGCGGGTTTTATTCCTCCGAGAATGGCGCGACCGTGTCATTCTATCAAATCCCGGAGCAATAAGCCATCCAATGCGCCGCCGGCCGGCGCGGACTAGTTTTTGGGCGCGACCTTCGCGGCGGGGTCCGGGAGCGTGCGGGCATACTCCCGCCATTGCGGCTCCATCGCGAGCATCCGCCTCAAGCCCTCGTCCACGCCGAGCAGGGGGATCGGCGTCGCGCGGCGGACTTTATCCGTCCTCAAGCTCGTTTGCTTGGGCCGCGCGGTCGGCGACTTGAACTCATCGACCGAAACGGCCTCGATGAGCGAGGCGTCAAGGCCGAACGCCCTGGCCGCGCGCCTGGCGAACTCGGCCCGCGCGATTTCCTCGGCACCGACCACGTGAAAAATACCGCCCGCTCCGCCCGCGGCGAGCGCCACGGTGATCTCCGCCAGGTTCTCGACGTAGGTCGGATTGTAGCGGAGGTCGCCGGCCACGCGCATCGGCCTGCCCGCGGCGAGATTCCGCCTCACCTGCAGGACGAAGTTTTTCGGCTCCCATTGCCAACCATAGGCGCCGGCGGTGCGGATCACGAGGTTGCGCGGATCGGCCGCGAGGACTCCGCGCTCGGTTTGCTCCTTTTGCCGCCCGTACTCGTTGATCGGAGAGGTGGCGTCTTCCTCTCTATAGCGGCCCTGGATCCCGTCGAACACGTAATCGGACGAGTAAAAGATCATGCGGATGCCGAACTCCCTGCAGGCCAGGGCCACGTTGAGCGTTCCCTCCACGTTCACTCGGCGCGTCTCCTCGGGATGCTCTTCGCAGTAATCCACGTAAGGATTGGCGGCGGGAACGGCCACCAGGGCCGGCCGGTGAGCGCTCAGGAGGGCGCGAACCTTGCCGCTATCCCGCATGTCCAGCTGCAAAAAACCCCCGGAGGCGTGGCAGTGGTACGTGGCGGCCGCGACCTCGACTCCCGCGGCTCGCCAGGCCCGCAAGAGCGCGTTGCCCACCAACCCGGTGCCCCCGATGACCATGACCTTGCCGTCCATGGCGAAAGACTACCAAATCCGCGTATATCGCGTCTTTAGGCTGAATAATGCGCCTTTGGGGGCCAGAAGACCCAGGCATTCCAGCGGTCCGCGGTCTATACTTGCGGATCGACCAAAAAACCCTTAGTCGGGTCGCCCTGTTGACCGCTTGGGCTCTGTTTTGGGCGACCGCGCCCGCGGGAGCCCAAAGCCGGCGCTCCCGCCGCCCGGCCGCCGCCCTGCGCCAGGTCAATATGGCGGCCGCGCACCTAGGCGGCCCCGCCGCTCCCGGACAGCTCAACTTGATGTTCGACGCGGCCAAAAACCGCCCGGCCGGAATCGTCGCGCCCGATCCAAAGACCTTGGAACAGGCCGGATCCCCGAACAAGAAGCTCGAAACCCTCTACCGCCGTCCCGCCGTCGACCGCCTGCATCAGGAGCTCGTGGTGCCGGTCCCCAAGGAAACCCCTGCCTATCGCCGCACCTTCAAGGTCATGCTCGCCGACCCCGATACGACCGATCGCTGGGACGAGCTGATCCTTCGCTACGCCCGCATTTACAGGCTTGATTCGCGCCTCCTGAAATCCATCATGGCCGCCGAATCCGAGTTCAAGCCCGAGGCCGTCTCGCCGTCCGGCGCCCGCGGCCTCATGCAGGTCATGCCGAAAACATCGGAGGGCGTGGGCGTTTCCGCCTCCAAACTCCACGATCCTAAATCCGGCGTGAAGGCCGGAGCCGCCTACATTCAAACGCTCTTCAGGGCCGCCTGGAGGATATTCAATCTCAAGGGCGTCCGCTATACCGACGCGCCCATGTGGGTCGTCCAGCGCGTGATCGCCGCCTATCACGCGGGGCCCAGGTTCCTGACCAAGCTCAACCTCTACCCCTCGACGCGCGCCTACGTCCGCAAGGTCGTCCTGTTCTACCACTCGAAAGTCACCGACCTTCGCCGCCCCGCCGGCACGCAGCTCGAGCTGCCCGCGTACGCCCAAGCCGTGACCCCGAGCGGGCTGATGTACTAGAATAGGCGCGGTGCGACCGTCCCTGCTCGCCGGACTCGTTCTGCTCGCCGCCTGCGCCGGGCCAAAGCCCTGCACGCGCACGCTGTGCGTGACCAAGCTCGACGGCACGATGGAACTCGTCGGTTGGAACGCGAGCGTGCGCGCGACCTCCGAATCCCCGAAGCCGCCCGTCGTGTCCGAAACGACGGTGACGATGCTCGCCGGCTCGGCCGAATTCATCAACGGCAGGACGCGCGTAACGAGCGGCGAGGGCGCGGTCTTCAAGTTCTCGGTCTCGACGCGCGCGATCCCTTCCATCGAGGTCTCCTCCGGCTCGGTCACGATCGCGCTCTCGACCGGAACCCCCGTTTCGCTTGCGCCCGGAACGCCGTACTTCCTGCCGAGACCCTGACGGCCGGCCGCGGCGGCGGGCGCGCCTTCGTGTCCCCGCGGTTCGGACTTTTGCTTAAATACCCGCCATGAAGAAGGCTCTCATCACGGGCGTCACCGGGCAGGACGGATCCTACCTCGCCGAGTTCCTGCTCAAGAAAGGCTACGAGGTGCACGGCATCAAGCGCCGGGCTTCCCTGTTCAATACCGACCGCATCGACCACTTGTTCCAGGACCCGCACGAGAAGAAGCTGCGCTTCATCCTCCACTACGGGGATATGACCGACTCCTCCAGCCTCCAGCGCGTCCTGCAGATCGTGAAGCCCGACGAGGTGTACAACCTGGCCGCGCAAAGCCACGTGGCCGTCAGCTTCCAGGAGCCGGAGTACACCGCGAACGTGGACGCGCTCGGAACCCTGCGCCTGCTCGAGGCGATCCGCACGCTGGGTTGGTCGAAGAAGACGAAGTTCTATCAGGCGTCGACTTCGGAGCTCTTCGGCAAGACGGCGCGGGCGCCCCAGCGCGAAACGACCCCCTTCTATCCGCGCTCGCCGTACGGCGCGGCCAAGCTCTACGCCTATTGGATCACGGTCAACTACCGCGAGGCGTACGGGATATACGCCTGCAACGGCGTTCTCTTCAATCACGAGTCGCCGCGGCGCGGCGAAACCTTCGTGACGCGCAAGATCACGCGCGGCCTCGCGCGCATAAAGCTCGGCCTCGACAAGACGGTCTGGCTGGGCAACCTCGACGCCAAGCGCGACTGGGGCCACGCGCGCGATTTCGTCGAGATGATGTGGATGATGCTCCAAAGGCCGGCGCCGCGCGATTACGTCGCCGCGACGGGCCGCCAGAATTCCGTGCGCCAATTCGTCGAGGCCGCCGCCTCCGAGCTCGGCTTCGACCTCGAGTGGACGGGAAGGGGCCGCAACGAGCGCGGCGTGGACCGCGCGACGGGAAAAACCCTCGTGGCGATCGACCCTCGGTACCTGCGCCCCACCGAGGTGGATTCCCTGCTCGGCGACGCGGGAAAGGCCCGCAAGGAGCTGGGCTGGAAGCCGCGCGTCAGCTTCGACGAGCTCGTCCGCGAGATGGCGCGCGAGGATCTGGCCGTGGCCGAGCGCGAGGCGCTCGTGAAGAAAGCGGGTTATTCGAGCCCGCCTCGCGCCGCGGACTAGCCCTGGTATAGGATGACGCCGGCGACGAGCACGGCCACCAGGGAGACGCCGATCGCGACGTACAGGAGCAGGCGCAGTTCCTCGTCCCAACGGAACGCCGGCGGCGGCGCGCTCGGGACCTCCGGCGGAGGCTCGGCTCGCCGAGCGGGCTGGGCCTCAGATTCGGCGGGAGCCGGCGCGGCCTGCCCCGCCTTCGGAGCCGGGGCGAGATAATTCTCGACCTCCCGGGCGATCTCGCGGCGACGCGCCTCGCCCGCCTCGCGGCCGTGGCGCGCCGGATCCTCGGCCGGGGCGGGGGAAATCCGCTTCCCTCCGGCTTCCCGCTCGGCCTCGATGTCGGCGTAAAGGCGGGCGCGCTCCTCGTCGAGGGCGAGCCGCATCTCGGCCACCTCGCGGTCGGCGCGGGCGCGCAGCTCCTGTTTGAGCTGCTCCGCCCTGGCCTTGAACTGCTCCGTCTCGGCGGCGAGCTTCTGCATGCCCGCGGCGAGCTCGCGCCGGGCGCGCTCGCCCTCCGCGTCGTGGCGGATCTTGGCCTCGTGCGTCTTCTCGAAGGCCTCTATGCCCTCGCGGCGGATCCGCTCGGCGGCCTCCAGCGCCCGGCGCGACTTCTCTTCCTCGGCGGCCAAACGCTCGTGGAACGTTTTCTGCAGGCCGTCGACGACGGCCTGCAGGCGGCGGGACTCATCCGCGTTGCGGCGCGCCAGGAGGCGCGACTGCTCCAGCGCGTCCTGCGCCGCGCTCAGCGAGCGGTTCAGCTCCTCGACCCGGGCGCGCGCGGCGAGCAATTCCGAGTCGGTCTTGTCCACGCGGGCGGCCATGGCTTCGTAGCGGGCGCGCGCCTGCGCGGTGGACGCGAGGAACTCCTTATGGACGGCGTTGGCGCGATCCAATTCCTCCCGCAGGCGAGAGGCGGCCTCGAGCTCGACGCGCCGAAGCCGCCCTTCCTCCTCGAGGGCTCGGACCGACGCGCTCGATTTTTCCAGCGCGGCTTGGCCCGCGGCGACGTCGCGCCCGAGGGCTTCGACCCGGACGCGGGCCGCGTCGAGCTCGGCCTGAACGCTCTCGGCCCGGGAAGACGCGGCCGCGAGGGCGGCGCGGGCGGACGCGGCCTCCTCGAGATCGGCCCGCAGGGACTCGATGTGCGCCTCGTGGCCGGCCGTCTTCTGGCGCAGCTGCGCGAGATTGCGGCGCGCCGCGCTGAGCTCCTCATCGCGCTTATGCGCCTCGGCCGTTTGGGCCTCCAGCTTCGCGGCCAGCGCGCGGGTTTCCTCGCGCGCCCGCTGCAGGTCGCCCTCCGCGCGGGCCGCGCCCTGCTCGGCCGCGTCGGCGCGTTCGAGCAGGGACGCGCGCTCATCGGTGAGCCGCTTGAGGACGGCCTCCACTTCGGTGGCGCGGACGGACAGCGCCCCCTCGGTCGACGCCAGCTTGGCCTCGCTCTCGAGCCGGCGGGCGCGCTCGGCCTCCAACGCGGAACCGAGCTGCTCGCGGGCCTCGGCGGCCACCTTCAAGGTCTCGTCGAGCTCCCGGGCAAGCGACGTCGAGGACGCGGCCTCCCGATGCAGCGTCGAGGCGGTCTCTTGGAGTTCGTCGGCGCGCATGGTCAGCTCGCGCACGCGTTCGCGCAGGCGCTCCTTGGCCTTGAGCTCGGTCTCGAGCTCGATGGAGCGCGCCCGCAGGCGCCGTTCGAGCTCCTCGATGCGGACCTCGAGCCGGACGGCGTCTATCGCGTCCGAACTCGGGACGGCCCCCGGCGCGGCCGGGGAAACGGGCGGAGCGGCGGGAAGATCAGGCTCCCGGGCGTCCACGTTCCAGCTCCTTGCGCAGACGCTCAAGCGCGTCCGTCTGTTCCTTCCAGCGCTCGCGCAGGGCGCGGCGCTCGGCGTCCATCGCGTCCTCGAGCTTGGCGCGCATGTCCTCGAATTCGGAGCGCAGCGCCGCGCGCTCCTCCTCCAGGGCCGCTTCTCGGCGCGCGACCTCGCCGTCGAGCCGCGCCTGCGCTTGAGCCTCGGCCCTCTGGGCCGACGCCACGGCGGCCTCGCCGCGGGCTCGCTCCTGCTTCTTTTCCTCCCCGAGCCGCTCGATCTCCGCGCGCGCGCGATCCCTGTACTCGCCGAGCGCCGCGACCGCCATGCGCGCTTTTTCGGCGGCGGCGGCTTCGGCGCGGCGCGAGGCCTCCAGAGCCCGTTCCGCGTGCTCCGCGTGGGACTGGGCGGCGCTCAGGCCCTGGGCGTAGGCGGCCTGCCCCTGCTCGCGGGCGTCCCGCATCGCGTCGGCGCGGGCCTCGTTGAGGAGGACCTCCGTGTCGGCGACGCGCGCGGCCGCTTCGCGACGAGCCTCGCGGGCCAGCTGCAGTTCGCGCTCCAGCGTCTCGCGCTCGGCGTTGAGACGGGCGCGCTCCTCGCGCAGCGCCGACTCCAGGCGCCCCGGGATCTCGGCCTCCAGGCGCCGCGCGCTCTCGAGGGAACGCGCGGCCTCGGCGCGCAGGGCCTCGGCGCGCTCCATCATCGCGGCGGTCTCGGCCTGAACGCGGGCGCGCTCGGCGGCGAGGGCCTGCGCCGACGCGTGCTCGCGGGCCTCGGCTCCCGCCGCCTCGCCGCGGGCCTTCGCGAGCTCCGCGGCGAGGCCGCCCGCCTCGCGCTCGAACGCGGCGGAAGCGGCGCTCATCGCCCGCATCTCGGCCTCCAGCGCCGTCAGGCGCGCCAGAGCCGTGCGTTCCGAAGCCTCGGCGCGCGCCGTCCGAGCGGCCGCCGCCTCCGCCTCCCGCTGGGCTTCGCGGCGCTCGATCTCGAGCCTCGACGCGAGGGACTCGCGCGACGCGGCGTCCGCGCGCAAGGCCGCGCACTCCGCCTCTCCGGCCTGCGCTCGGAGCGACGCGGCGTCCAGCCGAGCCCGGAGGGAGTCCGTTTCGGCGTCCTTCGCGTCGGCGTCGAGCCTCTCCCGGTCGAGGCGCGCCTGCAATTCCCGCGCCGCGCGAAGTCTCGCCGCCGCCTCCCGCTCCCACTCCTCGGCGCGCGCGGCGGCGTGATCCGCGTCGACTCGGGCCGCATCGAGGAGCACGGCCGTCGCTTCGGCCTCGCTCCAGGCCTTCTTGGCCTCCGCCTGCGCCGCGCCGCGCGCCGCGCGCTCCTCGCGCAGCGTCGCCGCGAGGCGGGCGGCGCCGTCCTTCATGCGCTCCCGGCTTTCCCGCTCGCGCTCGAGCAGAGCCTCCCGCGTCTGCAGCCTCTCGCGCAGCTCCCGAACCTCGGCCTGGGCGAGCTGGAGCTTCTGCTGCGCGTCCCGCAGCTCGGCGTAGGCGCCGGCGGGGGGGATGACCAGATCCGCCAGGCGGCCGCCGAAGCCCTCGATGGAAGCGTCCTCGCCGCGTTCGCGCGCGCGCGCGCGCGAGGCGAGCACCTCCTCGACCTCGCGGCCGAAGTCGTCTTTCCAGGCGTGGAGCGGATCCATTGGGGCGCTCGTAGTATAGGGGGGGGTTGTTACAAAGACAAGTCTGGAGCGCGCCTCGGGGATTGGGCCCTAGGGCCTAAGAGCGTGATGGGTCCCCAGGCCCTGACGTTCGCGCCCGGGCGGGGACATCCTCGCGCTATGAGAACCGGACGACGCGTCGGGCCGGCCGCGCTCGCCGCGGCCTTGCTGGGAGCGATTCTGATGTCATACCGCCCTCGGCTCGTACCGGAACTGCGCGCCGGATCCAGGGCCCCATCGCCTTCTTCCGCCGCCGCGATCGGCGACCCCCGCAGGAGGCTATTCGTCCCCGCTTCGGAATCCGATGATCGCGTGACGGCTGCGGCTTCGCACGCGCCCGACGAAAACGCCGTTTGGCGCGACGCTCCCGCGGATTTTCCATTCTGGGCCGCGCGGCAGGCCGCGCCGGCGCGCCCCTCCCGCTCGCCGACAGCGCGGCGCGGCCCGACCCCGCGCCCATCCCCGCGGGTCCCGGGGACGATCCCCGTCCCCGAGGACCCCGCGATCCCGCCTCAAGCCGCCACGCCCAGCAAGGACGGCGCCCTCGGCCTCCAGGAAGCCCCGCTCGCGTCCGCCCCGCGCTCGCTCCCGCGCCGGATGCCGCTCGCCCGCGGACCCGCCTTTCCGGATGGCGCGCGCGATCTGGCGCAAGACGATGGCGTCGCGGTGAACGCGCGCCCGAACGGGGCCCGGGCCGATGCGGCCGCGGAGGCGCGACGCCGGACGCGCGCCTTCCCGCTGTTCAGCCCGCCGCGCCGCGCGGCGCGCGCGCCCGCGGGCGCCCCCGGCCGTCGGCGCGCCCGGCCTCTGCTTCTGTCCAAGATGCTCGGCCGCGGGGCATTGCGCCCTCCTCCCGCGTCCGTCACTCCGCCCGATCTCTCCAGGCTCGAGAGGCGCAAGCCCCTCTCCCTGCCCGACGGCGCGCCCGTCCCGCTGCGCGCGTACGAACTCGACCGGATCGAGGCGCAGGACCCCCGCCGCGCGGGGACCGCCTGCCGCCGGCGCGCGCCGCACTGGGACGCCGGACGCATTTGGCATGAGGGCGCGGCGCGCGGCGTGGCCGCGGACGCCCGCTGGCTGTGGCTGTGGAAGGAAAAGACCCGTTGGTGGGCCGTCCATGAGCCTGAATTCAACGCCCCTTTGCTTCGTCATCAAGCGCTCTGGTGGAGCAGGCAGCGCGGCGTCTGGTTCGCGCTGCACGACGGCGAGCTTTGGAGCTGGCGGCGCTTCTCGGAATGGGACGCCGAGGGCCTGCTGCGGCTCGCCGACGGCGTGGAGATGGTGTATAGCGCGGACTTCACGAAGGTCGCCGTGATCACGCCGGGAGCGGGCGCCGCGCTCTACGACGCCGGCACCGGCGCCCTGCTCGGGGAGTGGCTTGAGTCGGAACTCCCGCGCCGCCGTCCGCGCGCGCCCGAGGCGCTGCGTCTGCCGCGCGGGATTTGATATTCTCTTCGGAATGCGCCGCCTCATCCTCTTCCTTCTCGCCGCCGCCGCCTTCGCGCCGCCGTCGCACGCGCAGGATGAGTACGGCTCCCGCGGCTTGTTCCCGGTCTACCAGTCCGGCGACCAGTGGCTGATCTTCGACAAGCCGCGCAAGTCCGGACGGCTCAAGGACTTGATGCCCGGCTCCAAGTTCCTCATCATCGGCAGCCGGGGGGCCGATCTCTTCCTCGTCGGCCGCGCGTCCGCGACCTATGGTGGCGCGTGCCGGAACAAAAAGCCGCTGAAATTGCGCGCGGCGCTGCTGAAGGGTCCGCGCTCCGCCGTCGGCCAGCCGGTGATGGCGATCAAGGTCGCGAATCATTTTCGCCTGAAGGGCTCGCGCGCGCGCTACGACGCTCTCGCGAACGCGGTCAATGAGCCTCTCTATCAGCTGCTCTCGTCGACGCTCGCCGCCGCGGCGATCGAGGAGGCGAAGGCGGGCGCGTACCGCTTTCGTCCGGACGACGAGGGGGCGGCCGCGTTCTTGGCCGATCCGAAAGCCGAGAAGCTGGCGATGAAGATCGACTTCGCGGCGCATCCTCCCGTTTCCGGCCTCGCCGTCCCGACCGTGC
>JACQJQ010000212.1 GCA_016204945.1 Elusimicrobiota bacterium | reverse complement strand
GTCGAGGCGATGGCGCAGGTGCGCCGAGGGGCGCGCTCGGGGCTGGCGCCGCGCGGGCGCTTCTCCCCCGCGGAAGAGACCGGGCCGCACTGGTTTCACCGCGCCGTCAGCCGCGCCCTGCTCGGGCGCTAGTTCGCCGGATCGGCGGTGAATCGGCCGTCCATGGTCGCGTATTGGTTGACCATGATGAACTCGGAGGAGGCGTATTGGTTGATGAAGACCGAGGCGCTGATCCGGACCGTTCCCAGTCGCTTGCCGTCGCGGGAATAGAGGGTCCCTTGGCCGGACAGCGACGCGGAGCCCGACACGAACCCCGAGCCGTTTTGGCAGGAGCCGCTCAGGTACACGCGGCCCGAGACGGGAACCGAGCCGTGCGCGCCGTCGGGGCCGCCGGCGCGCAGCTGGGCGTTGAGGCTCACCCAGCCGCTCATCATCCCGGAGCCGCCCCGCGGGGCGCCGCACTGCAGGTATCCGGAGCCGGTCAGGTTGCCCGAGGCTGAAACGTAGCCGGAGGCCGGCGCGGCCGCGACCGGGACGCCGGCAGGGAGAGGAGCCCCGATCTGCGCGGCGAGGAGCGCGGCGGCGGCCATGATGTTGTTCATGCGCCGATTCTACAAGAAATGCCTGGGCTTGAGCCAGCCGCGGCGCCGCAGCTCCTCGGCCACCTGGACGGAGTTGAGGGCCGCGCCCTTGAGCAGGTTGTCGGAGACGATCCACAGCGCCAATTCCTTCGCCGTGGCGCCTTGGCGCAGGCGGCCGGCGTGGACCGGATCCTTTCCCCCCGCGGAGCGCGGCGTGGGATAATCACCATCGCGGGACAAGACGAGCCCCGGCGTCTTCGAGAGAAGCGCGCGGGCGCGGGCGGGCGAGAGCGGACGGTTCATCGTCAGCCACGCGGCCAAGGCGTGGCCGCGGATCGTGGGCACGCGCACGGCGGTCGCGGAGACCTTGAGGCCCGGGGCCGACCAGATCCTGCGCAGTTCCGCGGCGACCTTGGTCTCCTCGCTCGAGTAGCCGTCGGCGCCGAATCGGCCGACCTGGGGGATCGCGTTGTAGGCGATCGCGCGCGGGAGAATGGAGGAAACGCCCGCGCCAAGCATCGGGGCGCGCCCGCCGCCCCCGCGCCCGAAACCGGACAGGGCGGCGTGCTGGGAGAAGAGCTCGCCCAGGGCCGCCCTTCCGGCTCCCGAGACGGATTGATAGGACGCCAGCCGGACCTCGCGCACGCCGACTAGCCGGTGGAGCCGCGCTCCCGCCACGGCCAGGCCCGTCAGAGTGCAGTTGGGGCCGGCGATGAGGCGCCGGTCGGCGCGCAGCGCCGCGGCGTTTACCTCCGGAATGATCAGCGGCGTGTTCTTGTCCGAGCGGAACGCCGCGCTGTCGTCGATGGTCCAGACGCCGAGCGCGGCGAGCCTCGGCCCGAGCGCCAGCGCCGCCTCCTCGGAGCTGACGAGAAAAACGACGTCGCAGGAGGCCAGAGCGCGGAGGGAGACGCCGGGCGCCGCGAGCGCGCGGCCTCGGAACCGGACCGCGGCCGGAGCGCGTCCCGAGGAGAACGGGCGCAGCGCGCGGACGGGAAAACGGCGGCGCTCGAGGAGCGCCAGGAGCTCCCGGCCGACCATCCCGGTGGCCCCGACGACGCCGACGGCCAGGCCGTCAGCGCGGCTCATAGGGGATCATGTAGGGCTCGGAGATCCCGACGGCGCCGGAGATGTCGCGGGCCGCGCCGCGCAGGAAGGTTCCCGGCGCGGGGGCCTTTTCGACGGGCAGGGAGAACAGGAACGGCGGCCGGCGCAGGAGGAGGGAGACGCGCTGCCACTCGAGCTGGTCGCGGGACGCCTCGACCCAGGCCTCGGCGACGTCCTCGCCCGCGGCGGAGAAGCGCACGAGCACGTGCTTGCCCGTCCGCGCCACGCTCAAGTCGGCGATGGACACGGCGGGCTCGTCGGGGCCGGGCGGCACGAGCTTGATGGCGATCGCGGGCGCCAGGGTGTTGAGCGGCGTCTCGAGGGACGCGTCCTTCGCGCGCGGCGGCACGCCCTGGATCGAGCGGTTGAGCCAGGCGCGGGTTTCCCCCCCGGGCTCGTCGATGTCGGCGGCGGCCAGGACGGGCGCGCTCGAGGCCTTCGTGAAGTAGCTCGTCGGCGACCAGACGATCAGGTAGTTCGGGGCGGAGAAGCTGACTTGGGCCAGCGGCACCTCGGCCCAAAACCATTCACCTCCGCCCACGCCGTCGACGCGCGCCTGCGGATCGGCCTCGGCGGGGATGTCGCGCGTCTCGGCGAGGAAAAAACTCTGCTCCGAGCTCCAGGAAGGAGAGGGAGAGATGCCCGCGTAGACCTTTCCGGCGATCATCTCGCGCAGCCAGGGTTTTCCCGGCACGGGGCGCGTCTTGGCGCGCCCGAGCTTGGCGCCGATGAAGGCGCGCTCGAAATCGCCGGCCGGCGCCGGCGGCAGCTTCACGATCCAGGCGTTGTTGAAGCCGACGTACCAGTTGGCGTCGGGCCCGCCGTCCGCGAACCGGCCGTACCCATGCGGATTCGGCGCGATCGCGACGATGGTCGGCACGATCGCGCTTGTCGACAACGCGGGCGGCAAGCCGTCCGCCGCGGCCGCGGCGAGGGCGGCAATCAAGGATAATTTTAAAATTATCATTAATTTTTAAGTATTTTTAATATACGATCGAAATCCTCGAAGGAGAAGAATGAAATTTGGATGGAGCCTTTCGACGCCGTTTTCTTGGTGCGGATCACGACCTTGGTCCCGAGGATTTGCTGGAGGGACTCCTCGAGCGCGCGCAGATCAGCGGGCTTGGCCGCCGCGACTTTCCTTTTCTCGGCCGGTGCCGCGTCGAGAGCGCGCCCCGACTCCATTTCACGGGCCAGCGCCTCGGTCTCGCGCACGGACAACTTGCTCGCCACCAGCTTCTGAAAAACGGCGTGCCGGAGATTCGGCTCCGAGATCGTCAACAGGGCGCGGC
>JACQJQ010000180.1 GCA_016204945.1 Elusimicrobiota bacterium | reverse complement strand
CGCGGCCGCTCGCCGCGTCCACGACCACCGCGTCGCCCTCGCGCAGCACGCGCTCCTCGAAGCCGGTCACCGGCCGGTACGTGAAGCCCGAAGCCGCGAGCGGCTTGCCGTACGCCGGCTCATCGAGGTAAAGCGCCGGCCCGCCCCCGTCCCAGCGCCCCCGTCCGAGCGCGACGGCCGGCACGCCGTGGCGGCGGGCCGTCGCGCCCGCGCGGCTCGCCAGGCCCCCGCGCCGCGCGATGACGGCCTCCGACATGCGGATCGCCGGCTCGTCGCCGGCGCTCGCCGCGTCGAGGATGAAGACGCGGCCCCCGGCCTCCGCGACGCGGCGGTCGAAGGTGACCCTCGCGCACACGGGGCGGCCGGACCCGAGGCTGAGCGCCAGCCCGTAGAAGACGCCCGGCACCGGCTCGGCGCGCGCAGGCAAGCCGAGGAGCATCCAAAGAACGGAAAGCATCCCGGCGCTCATCGCGCGCGCAGAGGCTCGATGCGGGCGAACTTCAACAGGCGGGTCGCGGGATCGCGCAAAGCGATCACGCGCACGCCCCGGGAACGGAACTCGGTCGAGACGGCCTCATCGTCCTCGACCCAGCCCAAAAGCCTCTCGCGCGGCCATGGACGTCCGTCGAGCGACGCCGCCGCCCTGGCCGCCTCTTTCGGCGCGCGCCGCACGTCGGCGAGCAGGCGCTCGAGGCCCCCCGGGGCAACGGCGCCCTCCGGAAGACTTGCGCCCGCGAGCAGGGCGGCGCCGTCCGCGGCGAGCTCCGCCATCTCCCGCGCGTCGGCCGTCGCCGACTGCGCGTCGAGAGTCGCGCGCAGCCCGGAACCGGCGCGCGCAACCGAAAAGCCCAGGCGATCGAGCGCGGCCGCGAGCGTCTCGCCGCCGCGCTCCGTCTTAAGCGCGATCGAGCCGCCGCTCTCCGTGGAGCGTAGGTCGGCCGAGAGCTCGACTCCGGGACCCGACGCCCACAACGCGTCGCCGGAAGCGGCGACGGACAGCCCCTTCGCGGCCGCCGCGAGCGCCGCCGCCGCCGCGGCCGCGGAGCCCTCGTCGAGCACCACGACGGGGCTCGGGCCGCGCACTTTCGCCAGCGCCGCGCCGCCCCGCTCCCGCGCGTCGGCCGCGTGGCGCGACGCCCAGTGGCCCAGGCCGCCGTCGCCCGAGACGATGAACTGCAGCCCGAAATTGAGCCGGTCATCGGGGGAAAGCGCGAAGCGCTTGACGCCCGCCTCGAACTCGGAGGCCAGGGACTCGATGCGGGAGACGGCGCCGGAGTCCCCGGTCAGAGCCTCGTGCGCGGCGGCGGCGCGGCGGGCGAGCGCGAACGCGCCGCGCGCGCGCGACACCGTTGGACGCGGCGCAAGCGCCGCGCGCGCGGCGGCGCCGCCGAGCCCGACCGCGTCGCGCCATGCGCGCGCGGCCTCGCGCAAGCGCGGCATGGTCGAGGCGTTCGCGACGGCCGGCAGACGGCGGGCGGCAAGCAGGTCGGCGAGGGCGTTCCAAACCCGCATGACCAGGTACTTGAGCCACAGCCACGGCCGAGAGAGCGCGGCGGAGGGGATGGACTCGCCCGTCGCGGCGCGTCCGCGAGCCGCCGGCAAAGCGCCGGGCGCCGCGGCGAAGGCGCGGTACGCGTCGGCCATCGGCGCCAAGGAAATATTTTCAAGCTCGAGCGCGAACGACACGGCGAGGCCGGGCACCTTCTCCACCGGCGCGCCGGGTAGGAAGGCGGCATAGGACGCCCCGCGCCGGGCGACCCATACGCGGGGCGCGGGAGGGCCCTTCGCTTCGGGGAATTTGGACGCCGCGGAAAGGGCGCGCTCGACGCCGGCGCCGACGCGCTCGCCGTTGGAGATCAGCGGGCGTCCGGGGGCCCCGAGCGTCTTTTCCCAATCGCCGAGGGATTGCACGAGGCGGCGCGCCTCGGGAGCCCGGCCCGCGGCCGCGGCGTCGAACGCGGCCTGCACGAGCCCGGACAGGGAGGCCTCGCTGACCTTGCGCGCGGCCGACGCCCTCACCGCCCCGACCGCGTCCGCCGCGGCGGCGGCCGAGGGAAGTTCCTCCGCGGCCTTGATCGCGTCCAGGTACAAGGACGGGGCGTTGGCCATCGTCTCGTTGTTCGCCAGGCCGACAAGGCGCGCGACCTTGCCGCCGGCGGATTTACCGGCCACGCCCGGGGCGCCGCCGGCATCGTCCTTGCGCGCGGCCGCATCGTACGCGCGGTCGAGCTCCCGGCGCACGGCCGGCCCCTCGCCGCCGCTGGCGGCCTCCGCCTTTTGGCCCTGCTTGACGCCCCGCGCGGCCGCGTCGAGAACGGAGGAAGCGCTCGCCGCTTCCGGCGCCGCGGACCGGGGGGTGGCGCCCGCCGTGATCGGGAGCGCGGAACCCGAGGGAACCTGCCCGGCGGCGGCCGGAGTCCGGGCGCCGGGCGTCGGGGCCGGAGAGCCCGGGACGCCGCCCAGGACGCCCTGAAGGCCCAGGCCGCTCGAGCTCGCCCCTCCGAGCGCGCCGGAAGGCGAGTTCGGGCCCGTGCCGGCCGCCTGCGCCGGCGCGCCGCTGTTGGTCCCGCCGGTCGTCGGCTTCTCCACCGTCTGGGCGGCCGCGAAGACGGGCAGCAAAACGGCGCAGATCAGGGCGTCGCGCATGGTCGGGAGCCTCTCCCCCGTATTGTATCATAGCCCATGATCACCCGATCCCTCGTCACCGGGGCCACCTCCGGGCTCGGGCGCGAGGCCGCCGTCCAGCTCGCCCGCCGCGGCTGGCGCGTCGCGGTCAGCGGAAGGCGGCGGGAGCGCCTGGAGGAGACCGTCCGTCTCGTGCGGGAGGCCGGAGGCGAGCCTCTGGCGCTGCACGGCTCGGTCACCGACCCCGCCGAGGTCAAGGCCCACTACGCCGCGATCAAAGCCGCCTGGGGCGGCCTCGACTACGCCCTGCTCAACGCGGGCGTCGGCGACGCGATGGACGCGAAGGAATTCAAGACCGAACCCGTCGAACGGACCTTCGACACGAACGTCTTCGGCGTCTGCCGCTGGATGGAGGCCGCGATCCCGGACATGCTCGTCCAAAAATCCGGCGTCATCGCCGGCGTGTCCTCCCTGGCCGGCTACCGCGGCCTGCCGAAATCCGGCCCGTACTCCGCGAGCAAGGCCGCGCTGAACACTTTCCTCGAATCAGCGCGCGTGGACCTGGCGGGCACCGGCGTCGACGTCGTGACCGTGTGCCCGGGCTTCGTGCGCAGCGAGATGACCGACCGCAACAATCCGGACGCGATGCCTTTTCTGATGGAGACCGCCGACGGCGTCGCCGCCATGCTCCGGGGGATCGACGCGAGAAAACGAATCGTGCACTTCCCCTGGCAGATCTCCTACGCGAGCAAGTACGTCCTGCCCGCCATTCCCGACTTCCTGTACGATTGGATCGCGCGCAAGCTCGCGCCGATGCGCGTGAAGAAGCCCGCGGGAAACCCGGGCTAAGGCTGCGAGTAATTAGGAAGCATGGTCGTGACGCTTCCGTCGGAGTTGACGACGATCTTCAGGCGGTCAAGAATCCGCGCGCAGGAGGCCGCGTCGAGCTGCACGAAGCTGAACACCGCGTTCGGCCGCGGGGGAGCGGCGCGAAAGCCCACCATCAATACGCGTCCTCCCCCGTAATCCCCGTAGCGCCCCATGCGCTCCAAGGCGCGGGCCAAAAAATCCCGTTCGGAGGGAGCCAGCCCATCGACGATCACCGCGCCGTTGGAGGCGCGGACGACCTCGGTCACCGAAACGACGGCGGGCGAGCCCGGAGGAAAGTCGCGGGCCAACGCCGCGCGCAACTGATCCTCGGTCTGGCAGGCCGCGGCCGCGGCGAACGCGTTTACGCAGACGGCCAAGGGGAGAAGGACGACGAGCATGATTTTCAGCATGCTCCAATTATGGCCTCGTCCTCGTTCGGGCGCATGAGGCGTTGGGCCCATAAGCATCGAGGGCCTTTGGACTTCCGAGGCTTTCGTATTGCTATACTTGGATCATAAAAATGACCACCCCACATGACTCCACCGCCGAAAACCTCGCCGAAACCGCCCCGTTGGGAACCGACGACGCCTCGCCCGTCTTGAGCGCGGCGCCGTACGCCGACCCGGAGGCCTACACCGCGCCCCGCTCCCCGATCGAGAACGTCCTCCTGATCGACGGCGACAACGACCCGCACGTGCCGCCCGACGCCCGCGTGACGCGCGCCACGCTCGTGCGCGTGTTCCTGCGCCCCGGCGCCCTGCTGCCGCGCAACCTCGAGAAGCCCCTGGCGCGCCTGCCCAACTTCTGCACGGTGACCTCGCCCAAGGGCGGCGCCAACGCCGCCGACTTCGTGATGTCTCTGCACGCGGGCATGCTGCACGCCGTGCTGCCCTCGTCCGTGCCTTTCCTGATGGTGACCAACGACGCGACGCTCTCGGCGATGGCCGCCGAGCTCCAGCGCCTCGGGCGCGTCGCCGCGATCTGGACCTCGCACCCGGACGCCGCGGCGATGTCCGAGGAGGCGACCGGCCGCTACGAAAGCGCCGGCACCAAGCCCGCCCGCAACAGCCGCGGACGCGGCGGGCGCTCCCGCGGCGGGGGGCGTTCGCGCGCCGCCGCCCCGGCCCCGCGCCGCTCGCGCGGCGGACGCGGCCGCGCGCCCTCGCGGGCGACGCCCCCGGAGGCCGCCGCAGGACCCGCGCCCCTTCCCGCCGGCGACGAGCCCCGCAAAACCGGGGGCAAGACCCTGTCCGAGGCCGCGTGGACGTACGCCTCGCGCCTGCAGCGCATCAAGGACGTCCCGTCCCGCGTGAAGACCCTGCTCAACGACATCAAGAACCGCGCCGGGCGGCACGGCTTCTCGCCCGAGGAGATCCTCGAGGAGCTCAAGCGCCATCACGGCGTGAAGGTCGACGCCCAGGGCCGCGTGCAGGTGGAAAGGATCAAGCCCGCCGAGACCGAGCCGATCGTCGAGGACAACGCATGAGCCTCCCGGCGGCCGCGGCGCTGGCCGTCCTCGTCTCGCTGTCCGCGTCCGCCGCGCCCAAGTCCAAACCCAAGGCCAAGACCGCCAAACCCGCGCCCCGTCCCGTCGCGGCGCCGGGCGTCGTGACCGGCGAGGTCGCCAACACCGACATATTCAAAGGAATATTGTCCTTGCGCACGGGACCGAACGCCGTGCGCGAGTTCGCGGTCACTGAGCAGACCGCGATCGAGGGCACGACCGGGCTCCCGCTCGCATTCGAGACCCTTAAGGTCGGCGACGCCGTCGAGGTCCATTCCAAGGACGGTAAAAGCGCCGCCGCCGTGCGCGTCCGTCCCGCGCCCTAAATTTTCTCGGCGGAGTGGCGGATGTCCTTGCCGAGCGCCATGAAGATCACGTCCTCGGCGATGTTCGTCGCGTGGTCGGCGATGCGCTCCAGGTTGCGCGCGATCAGGATGATGTCCATGCCGCGCTGGATCGCCGAGGCGTCGCGCTGCATCAGATGGACGAGCTCGTTGAAGGTCTGGCTCTTGAGGCGATCCTCCTCGTCGTCGCGCTTGATCACCTCGCGCGCGAGCTCGACGTCTCCACGCGCGAACGCGTCGAGGGCATCCTTGAGCATGCCCGCCGCGACCTCCACCATGCGCGGTATGTCGCCGAGCTTGATTTGCGGCTCCCGGCACAGGTAGACGCCGGTCTCCGCGACGTTCACGGCCTGGTCGGCGACGCGCTCGAGGTCCGAGTTGATCTTGAGGGCGGCGGCGATCAGGCGCAGGTCGCCCGCCGCGGGCTGACGCAGCGCCAGCAGGCGCAGGCACACGTCGTCGATCTCGATGTGCATGGCGTTGACCTGCCGCTCCCACTCCTCCACCGCGGCGAGATGCCCGTCGTCGCGCTCGACGACGACCTTCACCGCGTAGTGGACCATCTCCTCGCACAGGCTGCCCATGCGCAAAAGGCGGCCGCGCAGGTCGTCGAGATCCGCGTCGAAATGGCGCTTCATGGTCATCCGAATCTCCCGGTGATGTAGTCTTCGGTGCGCTTGTCGGCGGGCTTCGTGAACAGCCTGCGCGTCTCGCCGTACTCGACCATCTCCCCGAGAAGCATGAACGCGGTATACTCGGAAACGCGGGCCGCCTGCTGCATGTTGTGCGTGACGATGACGACCGTGAGCTGGTCCTTGATCTCGAGGAGGAGCTCCTCGATGCGGGCGGTCGCGATCGGGTCGAGCGCCGAGCAGGGTTCGTCGAGAAGAAGGACGCGCGGCTCCACGGCAAGCGCGCGCGCGATGCACAGGCGCTGCTGCTGGCCGCCGGAGAGGCTCGCGCCCGGGGCGTCGAGTTTGTCCTTGACCTCGTCCCAGAGCGCCGCGCGGCGCAGGCTTTTCTCCACGGCCTCGGCCAGCGCGGCGCGGTCGCGCGCGCCGTTGAGGACGAGGCCCGCCGCCGCGTTCTGGGCGATGGACATCGTGGGAAAGGGATTGGGACGCTGGAAAACCATGCCCACCTCCCGGCGCAGGAGCACGGGGTCGAGCGCCAGCGCGTCGCGTCCGCCCAGGAGTATCTCGCCCTCGCAGGTCGCGCCCGGAACGGCCTCGTGCATGCGGTTGAGGCAGCGGATCAAGGTGGACTTGCCGCAGCCCGAGGGGCCGATGATCGCGGTCACCGTCTTCTCGCGCACATCGAGGTTCACGCTCTTGAGGACGGACGCGCCGCCATAGCCGGCGCGCAGGCCGCGCACCGACATGACGACTTTCGCCGCGGAGGTTACGAGGGCTTCAGCCATAATCGCGCCGCCAGGTTCACGGACAGGACGAAAAACATCAAGATCAGGGCCGCCGCCCACGCCTGGTTGTGCCAGTCCTCGTAGGGGGAGATCGCGTAGGTGTAGATCGTGTGCGGCAAGGTCGCGATGGGGTTGAGCCAGCCGTTGTCGGCGAAGCGGTTGCCGAACGCGGTGAAGACGAGCGGCGCCGTCTCCCCGGAGACGCGCGCGAGCGCGAGCAGGGCGCCGGTCAGGATCCCCCGTCCGGCGGTGGGCACGACCACGAACGCCGTGACCTTCCAGCGCGGCACGCCGAGAGCCAGCGCCGCCTCGCGGATCGTGCCCGGAACCAGGCGCAGGAATTCCTCCGTGCTGCGCAGGACGGTCGGGATCATGATGAAGGCCAGCGCCGCCGAGCCCGCCAGCGCGGAGAACCTCTTCATCGGGTGCACGATCAAGGCGTAGGCGAAGAGGCCGACCACGATCGAGGGAACGCCGTTCATCACGTCGGCGGCGTAGCGCACCGCGAAGGCGTACTTGCCCCGGCCGTACTCGGAGAGGTACACCCCGCCGAGAACGCCGACCGGCGCGCCGACTAGGCCCGCCAGGCCCACGACCTTGGCCGAGCCGACGATCGCGTTCACGATGCCCCCGCCCTGCTCGCCCACCGGCTTGGGCAGATTCACCAGGAAGGCCCAGCTCACGGAGGACGCGCCCTTCCAGACGATGTAGCCGAGGATCATAAGCAGCGACCCCGCGCTGACCGCGGCGCACGCCGCGGTCAGCGCGAACATCAGCGCGTTGACCTTCCGGCGCCGCGCGTAGACCGCATCGTTCATCCGCGGGCCTCAAGCCGGTACAGCAGCAGGCGCGCGGCCCCGTTGACGACGATCGTGACGGCCATCAAGGTCAGGCCGATCGCGACAAGCGCGGAGAGGTGCGCGTCGCTCGCGGCCTCGGCAAGCTCGTTGGCGATGACGGCCGCCATGCTGTAGCCCGGGTCATGCAGCGCCGCGGAAATCCGCGGCGTGTTGCCGATCACCATCGTGACCGCCATCGTCTCGCCGAGGGCGCGCCCGAGGGAAAGGAACACCGCGCCGACGATGCCCGAGCGCGAAAACGGCAGGCTCACCGCGCGCACGACCTCCCAGCGCGTGGCGCCCAAGGCGTACATCGCCTCCTTGAGCGGGCGGGGAACGGTCAAGAGGACCTCGCGCGTGATCGCCGTGATGTAGGGCAGAACCATGAAGGCGAGGATGAGGCCCGCGGTGAGCATGCCGACGCCGTACGGCGAGCCCAAAGCGCGCATGAGGGGAACGAGAATGAAAATGCCCATGAGGCCGAGGATGACGCTCGGCACGGCGGCTAAAAGCTCGACGGCGAACATGAGCAGGTCCGCGAGGCGCTTGGGCGCGAGCTCGGTGAGAAAGACCGCGGCCCCGACCCCGAGAGGAACGGCGATCAGCAAGGCCAGGAGCGAGGAGACCGCCGTGCCGTACAGGAACGGCAGGGCGCCGAATACGTCGGCCACCGGATCCCAGGTCAACGTCCACAGGAAAGCCGGGCCGAACGTCTTCCATGTGGATGCGGACTCCCGGGCGAGCTGCCAGGCCAAGGCCGCGGCCGCGAGCGGGACGACGCCGGCGAAACCGGCGACCGACATGCGAAAGAGGCGATCGCCGGCCCGCTCGGCGGTCATTTTATTTGATGGACTCGATGGTCTTGGCGACCATCGCCTTGACGGAATCCGGCAGCGGCGCGTAGCCGAGCGCCCCGGCCATCGTCTGGCCGTCCTTGAGCATCCAGCGCAGGAAGTCCCGGAGAGCCTCGCCCTTATCGGCGGGATTCTTTTCGTAGATCAGCAGCCAGGTGAAGGTCGAGATCGGGTACGCCGCCTCGCCCGCCGCGTCCGTGATGGACACGCGGTAATCCTTGGGCATGGCGGCGCCCGCCGCCGCGGCGGTCACGCTGGGGATGGACGCCTTGACGAACTTTCCCGCCTTGTTTTGGACCGAGGCGTAGGCGATGTCGTTCTGCTTCGCGTAGATCAGCTCGACGTAGCCGAGCGCATTGGGCGTCTGCTTGACGAGCCCCGCGACGCCTTCGTTGCCCTTGCCTCCGAGGCCGACGGGCCAGTTGACGGCGGTGGCGACGCCGACCTTCTTCTTCCACTCGGCGCTCGCTTTCGCCAGATAGTCGACGAAGCAGTAGGTCGTTCCGGACCCGTCCGAGCGGTGCACCACGGTGATGGCCGCGTCGGGAAGCGCGGCTCCGGCGTTGAGCTTGGCGATCGAGGGATCCGTCCAGCGCGTGATCCGGCCGAGGAAGATGTCGGCCAGAACCTGTCCGGACAGCTTCAAGTCCTCGACCCCCTTCAGATTGTAGGCGGGCACGACGGCGCCGAGCACGGTCGGAATGTGCAGTATTTTTCCGTCCACCTTGAACTGCTGCTGGTTGGTCATCGGACCGTCCGTGGCGCCGAAGTCCACCGTGCGCTCGGTGATCTGGCGGATGCCGCCGCCGGAGCCGATGGACTGGTAGTTGATCTGCAAGTCGGGCTTGACCGTGTGGTACTCGTCAAACCACTTGGAATAGATCGGATACGGGAAGGTGGCGCCCGCTCCGTTGAGGGTCTTCATCCGGGCCGCGGCCGGGGCCGCGAGAAGGACGGCGAGGGCGATCAGGTTCAGAGCGCGCTTCATGGTGTCTCCTTGAGTCATGATATCGGTCCGATATGACGAACGCGTGACGAGCCCGTTATGGGCGCGTGACGCGGCTTAAAACTTGATCGACATGTCCATCTGCAGGCGGTTGACGGCCTTGTCGAGGTTCGTCGCCGCCGACGGCGTGACGCCGGCCACCGTCGGGAAGCTCCGGTCGATCGCGTCCGTCACGAAGCCCTTCACCTTCAGCTGCAACCAGTCGCGGGGCGCGTAGGCGATCCAGGCGATGTGCCCGACGCGGTTCGTGCCGCCGTCGGCGAAGTCCGAGTCGGCGACGTCGGCCACGGTCGCGTCGATCTGGGAGTACTTCTTGAAGTACGCGGCCTCCCACTGGCCCCTCGTCTTCGCGGCGCCCGCGATGACGCCGGCCTGATAGCCGTCCCGGCCCACGGGGCCCCGCACGTTGTCGTTGCGGACCTGCCGGAAGTTCCGGATCAAGGTCGCCTGGAGGGCCAGCGGCACGGATCCTATCCAGGAGGAAAGCTGGGCGGTCGCCTCGCCGACGCCGAAGCGCGCGGCCAGCGAGCCGTTGGCCAGCCGCCGGTTGCCGTCCTGGACCGGCGCCTGCCCGAAGCTGGAGCGGTTCTCGTCGCTCCACTTGTGGTAGGCCCCCGCCAGGCGCAGGCGGCTGTCGAGCGGAAGCGTCTTCTCGAAGCCCAGCTGCTGCGAGAAGTACCACTGGTTCTTGCCCGAGCTGGAATCCTCGTCGGCCACGGCCTGCAGCCCGTTGGCGAACAGCGACAGCTCCGGCCCCGCGAACACCCACTCGAGGCTCTCGCCGAAGCCCTCGGGGTTGAAGTCGTCGTCCCAGACGATGTCGGAGGAGTAGACGCGCCACAGCGGGTTCTGCATGCGCCCCGCCGCCAGCGCCGCCGTCGCGTCGTCATGGAGCATCGGCTTCCAGCGCAGGAACATCTGGTCGATCCACAGCGCCTTCTGCGCGCTCAGGTTGTCGTAGCTTTGGTTGGTCGAGACCTGCTCGCCCGTTCCGGAGGCGAGCCGGATGAGCGCGGTCAGGCTCTCGGGCAATTCGATCTCGGAGCCGAAGCGCAAGCGGTAGCGCAGGCGGCCTCGATTGTTCTGGCCGGCGCCGCGCTTGGCGCTGACGTCGTTGCGCAGGCGGACGTCGCCCGCGAACTTGATCGATTGGATGGTCTCGGACAGCTTGAGCTTGTCGAGCTGCGCGGACGCGGAGACGGCCGTGAGGGCGAGAAGACCGGCGAGGACGGCGCGCGTGGGTTTCATGAACGCAGGATAGCGCTTCCATGACGAAAGGTCCGTACTGGGGAGGTCACTTTCGCGTGACGGCCGCGTGACGGAGCTTAGGCGGCTTTCAGCGAAAAGAAAAAGGCCGACCCGCCGGGCTGGCGGCTCTCGACCCAGACGCGCCCGCCCTGCGCCTCGACGAGGTGCTTGACGATGGCCAGCCCCAGGCCGGTGCCGCCGGCCTCTCTCGCGCGCGCCTTGTCGACGCGGTAAAAGCGCTCGAAGACCCGCGCCAAGTCGGATTCCGGAATGCCCACGCCGGTGTCGCGGACGGACGCGACCGTCTCCGCGCCGCGCGTTTCGACCGCGATCTCGACGCGGCCGCCGGATTCGGTGTATTTGACCGCGTTATCGACGAGATTGGCCAAGATCTGCCGCACCTGCTCGCCGTCGGCGAGCGCGGTCGCCGGGGCGGATGAGGCGACCGCCAGCGTCACGCCGCGCTCCTTGGCGGCGGCGGCGAAGTGACGCGCGACGTCCGCCGCCAGCGCATGCAGGTCCGTGGGAGCCAGCCTCGGCGGGCGATGGCCGGACTCGATCGAGGACAGATCGAGAAGATCGTCCACGAGCTTCGAGAGATGGTCGGCCTGCTCCTCGATCGTCTTCACGAATTCCAGGCGATGCGTCTTGTCCTCGAGCGCCCCGTCGCGAAGGGTCTCCGCATAGCCCTTGATCGAGGCGAGGGGGGTTCTCAATTCGTGGCTCACGTTGGCGACGAAGTCCCGGCGCACCTGCTCGAGCCGCCTCAGGCGCGTGATGTCATGAAGCACCACGAGCGCGCCGGCCGGCCGGCCCTCTTGGCGAAGCGGCGTGGCGTGCGCGTCGAAGACGAGCTCCTCGGGCGAAAACAGCCTCAGTTCACGCGCCGCTGAGTCGCCTCCATGCAGGACCTCTCCGATGAGCTCGGCCAGACCGTGATGACGCAGGCTTTCAAGGTAGCCGCGCCCGCGCGCCGAGACCGCGTCGATGCCGAGAAGGCGCGACAGCGCGGGATTGACGAGCAGGATGCGCCCCTCCTCATCCACCGCGACGACGCCCTCGGCCATCTGATCGAGCTCGGCGGCCAAGCGGCGTTTGTCGCGCGCGAGCTCGCCCACGGTGTCCTGGACGCGCGCGGCCAGCGCGTTGAACGTCTCGCCGAGCAGGGCGCGTTCGTCGCCGCCCAACGGGCCGCGCACGCGGGCGCCGTATTCTCCCGCCGCAAGCCGGCGGGCGACGGCCGCCATCTGTTCAAGCGGACGGCCGATGAAGCGCGCGAGGGCCCAGGCCGCCGCGAGCGACGCGAAGAAGATCGCGAGCGCCGCCCACCGGACGAAGGCGCGGGCGCGGCCCACCCGGACATGGACCGTCGTCAGCGGCAGCGCCAGGCGCAGGGCCCCCGCCCGGCCGGGGAGAGGGACGGCCGCGTAAAGATGGTCGACTCCAAGAGTCGCGGAGCGGCGCACGGCGCTCTGCTCCCGGCCAGCGAGAGCGGTGGCGACTTCGGGACGACTCGCGTGGTTTTCGGCGCGCGCGACGCCGGCCGCATCCAGCCCCGAGTCCTGAACGACGGCCCCGGCCGGGGAAATCACCGTGGCGCGGCACGCGCACGCCGCGGAAAGCGACCGCGCGTCAAGCGCGCCGGAGCGCGCGCCGAGGCGAGCCTGAACGAGGAGCGAGCGGGTCAGATCCGCGACGAGCTCGCGTTCGAGATCCTCCGCGAAAACGAGCCCGAGCGTCCCGATCGCCGCCGCGAGCAGCGCGCCGACCGCCAGCGCCAGGCGGGGGGCGAACCGTCTCGTCGCGCGCGTCACTGCGCCTTGATCCGATAGCCGACGTTCTTGACGGTGGCGATCACGGCGCCCTCGGGACCCAGCTTCTCGCGCAGGCGCGCGACATGCTGATCGATCGTGCGCGTGTCGATCTCCATGGAGCGGTCGTAGCCCCAGACCTTCTCGAGCAGGGCGTCGCGGGTCAGCGCCCGCCCCTGGGCCTGGAATAGGCATTTGAGGAAATCGAACTCCTTGGAGCTCAGGGCCACCGTCCTGCCCTTGACGCGAGTCTCAAATCTTTCGAGATCGACCTCGAGGCTGCCGGCCCTCAGG
>JACQJQ010000179.1 GCA_016204945.1 Elusimicrobiota bacterium | reverse complement strand
GGGCAAGGTGTTCTTCTTCGAGGCGCGCGCCGACGGCAAGCCCGCCCGGGCCCTGCACCCGCTCGCGGCGCTCGCGCGGCCGCCCGAGGAGGTCGTCATGAAGCTCTACGGGAACGCCGACAAGGACGTCAAGGCTCCGCGCCGCGACCGCTTCCCGACCTTGCAGAGCCTCGAGGCCTCCGAGGAGGCCGCGGCTTTCGCGACCGCGACGGTCTCGCCCAGAGGGGCGGCGGCGCTCATCGAGAACGGGCGCCGTTTGGAGGCCTCCGAGCGCCGCCGCGGCTGGATCGAGGTCAAGCTCAACAGCTTCGGCTTCGCGCGCGACGAGAGCGGCCGCCTTTCCGAGCTCTACCGCACGAAGAGCGAATTCGAAGCGCAGTGGAAGGCGTTCGACAACGCGGCGCGCGACCTCGAGTCCGCGCGCCGAGACCTCGAGGCCGCCAAGGCCGAGGAGGTCGCGCTCCAGGGCGGCGACGCCGCGAAACTCAGGCTCGCGCGGGCCCGCACGATCAACGCGGCTCAGGCCGTCGGCGAGGCCGAACGCATCCTCGCGCGTTCGGGGAGCTGGACCTTGCACCGCAGCGCCGACCTGGCCCTGGGCTTCGATTCGCAGCAGCGCCTCGTCGAAGTCGCCGCGCCGGGCGCGCGCGGCTCCGGGAAAGCCGCGGACCTGCGCGAGGCAGTGGCCGGAGGCGGGCCGTCCGCGCGGACGCTTTCCGGCCCGCTGCTGGCCGCCGTCGTCGATGAGGACGGCAGGCTGGTCCGCGGCTATTCCAACGCGGAGGAAGTCGACGACGCCTTCAAGGCCTGGACCATGCGCTCCTACCGCGCCGGCGGCGACGTGATCGGCGCCGATGGAGACGAGGCCTTGACCAAGGTCCGCTTTAAGCATTACGAGGAGAAAGTCGACGGCCGGGACCTGCCGGTTCTACTCGGCTTGCCCTACCTGGCCGATCGCCTCGGCGGCGCGAAGTCGGCCGAATGGAAGGCGAAGCACTGGGCCTACCTTCCGTTCAACTGGGTGAACATACCGCTCGAACTGGTGCGCGGCATCACCAGCGTCCCGGCGGAGTTCGCCGGCCGCGACCCGCTGCAGCATCATTACTTGGGCCGTGCCGCCATGTACCTGACCGAGGGCGGCGCCACCGAGCATCACGGCTTGGCGCGCTCGCTTCTCGGCTTCGTCGACGTCTTCAACTTCATGCCGGATCCGGTCCAACGCTTCTTCGACCCGAGCCAGTTCCCGGACGTGGTCCGCGTCGACTCGGCGCTGCGCCCCGGCGAGGGCCTGTGGAGCAAGGATCTGAGGGCGACGGTCGACGGCAAGGACAAGGACGTCCACCTCGGCCGCCAGTTCCTACGGCGCGAGGCGGCCTACGCGGAGCAGGACCTCGAGGCCGCGCGCCTGCGCACGCTGGCGCGCTTCCGCGGCGGCGTCGAGCAGGTGACCCTCGAGACCCGCCGCGGCCGCGCGGGCTGGTATCAGGAGTCGACGCGCTCAGGCGGCGCCGTCGAGGACCATGACGGCGACGCCGTGGTGTCCGAGACGCCCGGCCACCTTTTCATCGACAAGATCGAGCGCCGCGTGAGCGTGTATCCGGGCGCCGACGCCTACGCCCGCCAGGCCGCGGCCTTCGACGGCTACGGCGAGCGGGCCGACGAGCGCGGACGCAGGATCGAGGCGGACCGCGCCGAGCTCGAGTCGGTCTTGGCGCGCGCGCAGGCGAAGCTCGAGGGGACCCTGGGCGAGCGCGACCGGGCGCGCGCCGAGCAGGACGCCCTGCGCGCGGGCTGGCACGGGATCGCCCGGCGCATCGGCGAGCAGCTCGAGCTCGAGAAGCGCATTTCGTCCCTCAAGGCCGATCTTCAGGCCTTGGAGAGCAAAATCGCCTTCGGCGACCGCTACCTGCGCCTGCTGGACGAGGCCCGGCGCAATCCGCCGGACCCGCGCCCGCCCTTCGGCCCGAACCCGATGTTCTGGGTCTGGCTGCTGGCGCTGTCCTTCCTGGGCGCGCTCGCCTCCGCGTGGCTTTGGCTGCGCCGTCCGTCCTTCGCGTTATGACCTTGCCCATCGAGCTGTGCAACGTCCGCCTCTTCGACGTCCTGCGCAACGCGCTGAGCGCGGAGCTCGGCCTCGTCCTCGGCGTCGAGGGCGACAAGATCGTGCTCAAGCTCAAGACCGGCGAGATGGCGCGCTTCAAGCACGGCGAGCACTTCAGCCGCGTCTCCGAGGACGAGGCGATCGCCTTTCGCGCGGTGATCGCGGAGCTGCGCCGCCGGGCCTCCTTGCTCAAGCCGCGCAGGCGCGGCTCCCTGCGCAAGGCGCCCGCCAAAACGGCCCCAGCGAAGAAGAGGCCCTAAGAGCGGGCGCGGCGGGCGCGAAGCGCCGCGTCGCCGCAGTACAGGGCGACCGCGGCCCAGATCAGGACGAAGCTGAGCAGGCGTCCGCGCGGCAGGGGCTCGTCGAAGACGAACACCGCGATCAGGAACTGCAAGGTCGGCGAGAGGAACTGCAGGAAGCCCATCGTTTTGAGGTCGAGGCGGCGCGCGGCCTCGACGAACCAGAGCAGGGGCACGGCGGTCACGGCCGCGCCTCCGGCCAGCAGCAGCCAGGTGCGCGGATCGGGCGGCGTGCGCCCATGCGCGGCGAGCCAGAGCAGCCCCGCCGCGCAGGGCGCGGCCAGGACGAAGGTTTCGAAGGAGAGGCCGATCAAGGCGTCCGCGCGGGCGACTTTTCTCAGCAGGGCGTACAGCGCGAAGGTGAAGGCCAGCGCGAGCGACAGCCAGGGCAGGTGGCCGTGGGCCTTCACCAGCCACAGCACGCCGGCCGCCGCCAGCGCCGCGGCCGCGGCCTGCAGGCCGCGCAGACGCTCGCCCAGGACGGCGGCGCCAAGGGCCACGCTGACCAGGGGGTTGATGTAGTAGCCGAGGCTCGTGTCGAGCACGCGGCGGTCTTCGATGCCCTTGATGTAGAGGTACCAGTTCGCGCCGATGAGCGCGGTCGTGGCCAGGAGCAGACCGGCCGTTCTCGGCCGCAGGACGGCGGCGCGCAGGTCGGTCCAGCGGCCGCGCAGGACGAAGGCGAGCAGCAGGGCCGACCACGCGATCCGGTGCATCAGGATCTCCAGCGCGGGCACGTGCCCGAGCAGGCGCCAATACAGCGGGCTCAAGCCCCACAGCCCGAAGGCGCCGGCCGCGTATGCGAGCCCGAGTCGATTCATACGCGGCCGGCCTCTCGCGCTACTTGGTCTTCTTGACCGCTTCGGCCGGGGCCGCGGCGGGCGCGTCCGCGTGGTGCATCGACGAGCCGCCCTCCGGCATCGGGCACATCCGGCGCGCGCCGCCGCAGCGGCCGGCCATGTAGCCGATCACGCCGCCGAGGACGAGCACGAGCGCCCCGCGGATCGCCTTGCAGGTGCAGCAGCAGCACTTCAGGCCGCACGTCCCTTCCTTCTTGTCCTTGTCGTCCATGGTTTTTCTCCTTACGCCTTTATGCGCACGCGCAGCATCTTTCGAGTCTGCGCGGCGCGGAAAGCCTGGACCCGGCGAGCCAGAGCCGGGTCGCCGAGAGCCAGAATCTGCGCGGCGAGGTGGCCGGCGTTGGCCGCGCCGGCTTCCCCGATGGCGAGCGTGCCGACGGCGATCCCGCGCGGCATCTGCGCTATGGACAGGAG
>JACQJQ010000189.1 GCA_016204945.1 Elusimicrobiota bacterium | reverse complement strand
GGGTTAGCTCGGGCCGACTCTAAGAGTTCGTCCCAGTAATCAACGGAACAGACCGATGGCGGTAGAAGAAGAATCTGATCGGGCTCGTAGAGGCGATAACTCAGACGAACTCCTAGATAAGCTTCGATGCTTTGTTTTCGGCCGGCATCTTTCATAAAAATCCGTCACGAGCCTTTTTTCGATCGGAGGTTTTTCGGCAGCCTGCCAGCGCCGCCTCAAACGTGGCGCGACCCGACATTTGGTAATATCCCGAAGTGCAAGATATTCCTGAGCTGTTCGGGAAAGGACGCCCTGTTTTTTCGTTCGAATTCTTCCTGCCGAAGGCGCCGGAAGGCGTCGACGGGCTCGTCGCCGACGTCAAGGCGCTCAAGGAGCTCGGGCCCGACTACGTGTCCCTGACGTACGGCGCCGGCGGCTCAGGACGCGAGCGCACCGTGGCGGCCGCGGGCCGCATCCAAAGCGAAACCGGCCTCGCGACCGCGTGCCACCTGACCTGCATCGCGCACACGCGCTCCGAGATAGCCTCCGTCCTGGATCGCCTGGCCAAGCTGGGCATCCGATACCTGGTGGCGCTGCGCGGCGACGCGCCCAAGGACGCCGCCGCCGCGCCTCCCGGCGAGCGCGACTTCGGCTACGCCTCGGACCTGGTGGCCTTCGTCAAGAGACGCGGGGGCTTCAACATGGCCGTCGCCTGCTATCCCGAGACGCACCCCGAGGCGATCTCGCCCGAGGACGACCTCGCGCGCTTCGCGCAGAAGGCCGCGGCCGGCGCCGGCTGGGCGATCACCCAGCTCTTCTTCGACAGCAGGGACTATTTCGCCTTCGTCAAGCGCGCGCGCGCGGCCGGCGTCGCCGTGCCCATCGTCCCGGGCATCATGCCGGTCACCTCCTACGCGCAGCTCATGCGCTTCGTCGCGATGTGCGGCGCGAAAATCCCCGCCGAGCTCGGCATGCGCCTGGCCGCGGTCCAGGACGACCCAGAAGCCGTCGTGCGCGAGGGGGTCGAATGGGGAGCGCGCCAGTGCCGGGAGCTTCTCGACGGCGGCGCGCCCGGCATCCACTTCTACACCCTCAACCGCTCCCATTCGACGAGCGAGATCATGGCGCGGCTGCGCCGCGGATGAGGGGAACGTTCCCGCTGGCCGCGGCGCTCCTGCTCGCCCGCGGCGCCGCGGCCCACCAGTCGCCGGAGCCTCCGCCGGAGCTGCCCGGCGCGGCGATCGGCGACATCCGCGTCGTGCGCGTCAACGTGTTCGATCCCATGGTGCCCGGGGAGGACATGTGGCTGTTCCGCATCGCGAACAAAATCCACTACCCGACGCGCGAGGCGATCATCCGCCGCGAGCTCTTGTTCGCGTCCGGCGAGGTCTGGGACCCGCTGAAGGTCATCCAGTCCGAGCGCAACCTGCGCGCCAACGGCGCGTTTCGGCGCATCGACATCCTCCCCGTGAGGCGGCCCGACGGCCTCGTGGACGCGGTCGTGCGCAGCCAGGACAGCTGGACCACGAATCCGCGCTTTTCGGCGGGAACGGAGGGCGGCGAGAGCTTCTTCGGCGTCGGCCTCGAGGAAGGCAACATCCTCGGCTACGGGAAAAGCGTCGGTTTCGACTACGGACGCACCGGAAGCAAAACCGAGAACACGCTGAACTACGGCGACCCGCGCTTCTTGGGCACGCGCATGGCGCTCAACGGCGGCTATACGCGCGGCTCGACCGGGGATTCGGGCGCGGCGGCCCTGACGAGCCCGTTCTACTCGCTCGAGGCCACGCGCGCCTCCGCCGCGGCTTGGCGGCGCACGCTCTACGAGAACGTCGTCTATCGCGACGCCGACGAGTTCTCCCGCTTCAGGCAGCGCCGCCGCGTCGTCGACGCGGCGCTCGGCGCGCGCCTGAAGGAGGACAATTGGTTCGTCCAGCGCGGCGAGGCGGGCTGGTACGCCGACAGCGCGCAGTACGAACCGCTGTCCGGAACGGTCCCCGGCACTTTGCCCTCCGATCGAGAGCTGTCGGGCCCGACGCTCGGCTACTCCTGGGTGCAGCCGAACTACATCAAGGAAAACTACATCGACCGCATGGAGCACGTCGAGGACTTCAACCTCGGCAACGAGCTCTCCGTCCGCGCGGGCTGGATGGGGGAGAGCGTCGGCTCCGACCGCGACCGCCTGATCTTCAACGCCTCCAATCAGCAGGGCATGAGCTTGGCGCCCGGGCGCTTCGCGATCGGGCGGGTCGCCCTGATGGGACGCGCCGCCGCCGGAAAATGGGAGAACGCCCTGGCGAACGCGGATCTCAACTTCTTCTGGAAGACGAACTGGCGCGGCGACCACACCTTGGTCGGACACGTCGAGGGCGCCTTCGGCAGGCGTCTCGACCGCGACGCGGCCGTCACCCTGGGAGGGAACACCGGGCTGCGCGGCTACAAAAACAACAGCTTCGTCGGAGGCAAGGCCGTCCTCGTCAACTTCGAGGACCGCTTCTTCTTCGAGGGCGAATGGTTCCATTTGATGCGCCTGGGCGCCGCCGTGTTCGTGGACAGCGGCATCGTCGGCGACGAGGGCGCCGAGCTGGCGCTGCGCCACATCAAGTCCGACGTCGGCGCCGGCCTGCGGGTGGCCTCGACGCGCTCGCGCAGCGGAAGCGTGGCGCGCGTCGACCTGGCCTACGCGCTCAATCGCGGCCCCGGCGGCTCGCGATGGGTCGTTTCGATCAAGGGCGGCCAGGCCTTCAGCCTGTTCAACAGCGCCGCGCGCGGCGTGGACCCGAGCCCGCCCTCGCGCCTGAATTAGCCGCGTTTTTGCTACGATAGAAACCCCCATATGAAGTCCGGTCCGCTCCTGGCGGCTCTTTGCGTCTCCGTTACCGCCTGCGCCTCCATCGACCGCTACGCCCTGCGCACGACCGCCAGCATGCTCGAACGCGGACGCAAGGCGGCCCTCGAGGAGCCCGACCTCACGTTGGGACGCGACGCCGTGGCGTCCCAGCTCAAGCTCATCGAGACCCTGTTGGTTTCCGAGCCCGGCAACCTCTCGCTGCGCCGCCTCGTGGCCGAGGGCTTCGGAGGCTACGCGTTTCTCTTCGTCGAAGACGCCGAGCCGGGCCGGGCCCGGAACCTGTATCTGCGGGGCCGCGACCACGCGCTCGCCGCCCTCGCCCTCAAGTCCGTCTTCAAGGGCCTGGCGGATAAAAACGTCGAGGACTTCGAGAAAGCGCTCAAGTGGGCCAAGCCGGAGGACGTGCCCGACCTGTTTTGGGCCGGCTTCGGCTGGGCGGGGATGCTGAACCTCTCGAAGGACGACGCCGCGGCGCTCGCGGACCTGCCCAAGGTCGTCCTGCTCATGAAGCGCGTCCACGAGCTCGAGCCGTCCTATCACTTCTGCGGCGCCGACCTGTTTTTCGGCGTCTATTACGCCTCGCGCCCCCCCATGCTCGGAGGGGACCTCGACAAGGCCAAGACCCATTTCGACCGCGCGCATCAGAAGACGCGGGGCCAGTATCTGATGACCCACGTCCTCAACGCGCGCTGGCGCGCCGTCGCGGCGCAGGACCGGGAGCT
>JACQJQ010000178.1 GCA_016204945.1 Elusimicrobiota bacterium | reverse complement strand
TCCTGCATGATCTTGGAGGCGCGCAGGACGCCGCGGCGGTGGACCACGACGACCTTGGAGGCGAACTTGGCGAGGAAGGTGGCTTCCTCCATGGCGGTATCGCCGCCGCCGACAACGAGGACGGCCTTGTTCTTGAAGAAAAAGCCGTCGCAGGTGGCGCAGGCGGACACGCCGTGGCCCATCAGGCGCTTCTCGCTCTCGATGCCGAGCCATTTCGCGTTGGCGCCGGTGGCGATGATCAGCGCCTGGGCCGAGGCGGCGGTCGCCTCGGTGGTCTCCACGCGGAAGGGGCGGCGGGAGAGGTCCGTCTTGGCGACGTATTCGTTGACGATCCTCACGCCCAGGCGTTCGACCTGCTTGCGCATGCGCTCCATGAGCTCGGGGCCCTGGATGGGCTCCGGAAAGCCGGGGAAATTCTCGACCTCGGAGGTGATCATGAGCTGTCCGCCCATGGCGACGCCGCCGAACACGAGGGGGTCCATGTTCGCGCGCGCGGCGTAGATGGCGGCCGTGTAGGCCGCGGCGCCGGAGCCGATGATGACGATCTTCCTTGATTCATCCATGAGTGCGATTATAACATGTCTCCCTCGGGCCCGGCCTTGCTACACTCTTCGAATGGCTGACATGATCTGGCTGCGCGGCGTGGAGTGCCGCGTGAAAGTGGGGGTGCCGGCCGCCGAGCGCGCGCGCCGCCAGAGGGTCCTGGTGGACGTGGGCTTGGAGACCGACTGCCGGCCGGCGGCCGCGCGGGACGATTTCCGGCTCGCCGTCGACTATTGGGCGGTTGAGAAGCTGGTGCGCTCCACGGCCGAGGCCGGGGAGCGCGCGCTCATCGAGACCTTGGCCGAGCGCCTGGCGGCGGCCGTGCTGAAGGCCCAGCCGGGCGCGGACGCGGTCAGCGTGCGCGTGAGCAAGGCGCCGGCGGCGATGCCGAGGACGCGGGAGGCCGCCGTGGAAATCCGGCGGACGGCCGCCGCGCGGCGCGGAGGAGGCTGATGCCGGCCAAAAAATGGATTCTGACGGTGGACGACGATCCGGCGATCCTCGAGATACTCGAGGCGGCTCTCTCCCACCCGGAACTGACCGTCACCAGCGCTTCCGACTCGCTGCAGGCCTTCATCCAGGCGCGCGACCTCTTGCCTATCCTGATCATCTGCGACATCTGCATGCCGGGCTACGGCGACGGCACGAAGACGCTCAAGCTGCTGCGCGAGGATCCCCGCATTCCGCGCGTGCCCATCCTGTTCATGACGGGGATGGACCTGAAAAAAGCCCGCGCCCTCCTGCCGGCCGACGACCCGACGATCGGCCTGATTCCCAAGCCGCTCGACCTGGAGACGCTCCGCTCCTACGTCTGGAAGCTCGCCGGCGTCGATGGGAAGGTCAAGCCGCGATGATCATCCGGAAGCTGTACCGCTTCGAGGCGGCGCACATCGTGCGCAACTGCTCCTCCGACCGCTGCAAACACTCCGTGCACGGGCACGGCTTCCGCTGCGAGCTGCTGCTCACCGCCGACCGTCTCGACCGCGGCCAGATGGTCTATGATTTCGGCCTGCTCAAGGGCGGCGTGAAGGATTTCATCGACGGCTTCGACCACGCATCGCTGTTCTGGGACCGGGAGGCGCCGTCCTACGTCCGGGCCATGAAGGGGCACTCCAAGCGCTGGGTCTCGCTGCCCGTCTCCCCGACGGCCGAGCAGCTCTCGCGGGTGATTTTCGTCGCGGTCCAGGCGATGCTCGACAACACCGAGAAGGTCAATGGGGACGATACCGCGCGCATGCACTCCGTCATCCTCCATGAGACCGAGACCGGCTACGCGCAGTGCTTCCGCCAGGACGCCTACGACGCGGCGATGGGCGAGATCGACTTGAGCGAGGTCGTCTTCTCCGGCGCGGTGAAGGCCGAGTGGTCGGACCCGGCGATGTGGGACAAGCTCCTGAAGGGGATCAAGTTCAGGAACCCGAAGATCAAGACGCAGATCGACGCGGATTAGGCGATCAAGCGCCCGCCGTCGACCGCGAGCTCGGCGCCGGTGCAGTAATCGGCGGATTCGGCGAGATAGAGGCATGCGCGCGCGACGGCCTCGGGCGTGCCGAGGCGCTTGAGAAGGGTCGCCTCGGCGACCTTCCTTTTCTCCCCCTCGCCCATGGACTCCGGCGCGAGGACGGGCCCGGGCAGGATGGCGTTGACGCGCACCTCCGGAGAGAGGGACTTGGCGAGCAGCTTGTTGGCGCAGAGCAGGGCCGCCTTCGACGCGCAGTAGGGGCCGAAGTCGGCGTAGGGACGCAGTCCCGCCCAGTCGGCGACGTTGATGACCGCGCCCTCCCCGGAGCGCCTGAGCCAGGGGGCGCAGGCCTGCGCGAGGAAGTAGGGCGCGCGCGCGTTGACGGCCATGTGGCGATCCCAGTCGTCGGGGTCCGCGGACGAGAACGGCGTGCGCTCGTACAGGGACGCCGAGTTGACGAGTATGTCGATGCCCCCGAATCGGCGCGCGACGGCGTCGGCGAGCTTGCGCGGGGCGCCCGCGTCGAGCAGGTTGGCGCGGAAGACCTCGGCGTCGGCGCCCGAGAGGGATTTGACGCCCGCGACGAGCCGGCGCGCCTCGGCCGCGGAGGTGTGGTAGTGGGCGGCGATGCGCGCGCCCTTGGCGGCGAAGGCGAGCGCGATCACGCGTCCGACGCGCCGCGCGGACCCCGTGACCAGGACGACCTTGCCCTTCAAATTCATCGTTCGGCTCCCGGGCTCATCATGCGCGTCATGAGCCGTTGAATTTCCAGCATCCGCCGCTGCTGCTCCCGCGGCGAGGGAGCCGTATCTTCGGCCATGCCGCGTTTCAGGTCCCGGATCATTCTGAGGAGCTCGGCGTAGTCCGACTTTTGCCGGGGAGTCATGTTCCGCGTGATCGCCGGGTCGTTCAGGATCGGCGCCATCGAATCGAGCATGGCGGCCGCGCTCTTGTTGAGCGCGTCGCCCGCCGCGCTCATCCGCTCGAGCCGCCGTCGGTCCTCCTCGGCGGGCGGGGCGTCCGAGCCGCCGGGGCCGCGCAGCAGGTCGAGGCCCGACGGCGCGGGCCGGGCGTTCGGCACCTCCCGCATCCGCCCCCGCAGCTCGACGATCCCATCCGGCGCCGGCGGGGGCTCGACGGCGTCGGCCGGACGCTTTTGCGTGAGCAGGCGCGCGCCGTACCAAACGGCGAGCGCGGCGAGCGCGAGCGCGATCAATCGCCTCAATCGTCGGCCCTCCGGCCGGACCAAGTCGACTCCTCCAGGCGGATCCTCGGCAGCTCCCGCTCGAGCGGCACGATGAGCAGGGCGGCGGTGTAGCCGGCCTTGCTCTTGACGCGCAGGCCGCCCCCGATGCGCTCGAGAAAGCGGCGCGACATGGACAGGCCGAGCCCCAGGCCGTGGGAGGCGCGGCGCGCCGAGACGAAAGGCTCGAAGAGCGACGCCTTATCCGTCTCGGGGATGCCGCCGCCGTCGTCGGAAATCTCGATCTCGGCATTCGCGCCCGCGCGGCGAAGCAGCACGGTCACGGCTCCCCCTCCCCGGGCCGCGCAGGCCTCGAGCGAGTTCTGGAGGACGGCGAGAAGCGCCAGCTCGATGGAACGGCGGTCGGAGAGGATCGGGGGCGCCGCGCTTTCGACCAGGACGGACACGCGCACGCGCTCGGACGCGAACGCGGCACGGCTTTCGTCCACGCAGGCGCCGACAAGCGCGCCGAGATCCAGCGCCGTCGCGGTCGGCGGACGGGCGGTCGTCAGCGCGCTCCGGTCGCCGAGCACGCGCGAGAGCTTGACGCCGAGCTCGGCGGCGGCCTTGCGCAGGCGCTCGAGCCGTTCCGTTCTTCCGTGGTCGTCCGGCGAGAGGATGACCGCCTCGGCGAGCGCGGTGATCGAGATCGCGTATTCCCGCAGTTGAAAAAGGGCGAAAGACAGGTATTCCCCGATCTGGGCCGCGCGCAGCCGGGCGAGAGTGCCGCGGGCGGCGGCCGCGCCCCGGGAGCGCGCCGGACCGAGGGCCAGTCCGGCGCAGATCGGAGCCAGGGCCGGGAGCAGTCCGCGCAGAACGGCGGTCATGACGAGGTCGGAGCCGGCGCCGAGCGCGGAGATCCGGGCCGCGGCGAACAGGCAGGGCAGGACGGCGGCGAGCCCGCCCGCGGCCGCGCCGAACTCGAGGGCCGCGACCGCGGCCGGGGCCGGCACGCCGAGAAAAACGATCCCGGCCCATTGTCCGGTCCGTTGCGCGATCCACAAGACGAGCAGGATATCCGCTCCGACGGCGCCCGCCGCCGCGAAGCGGCGCTTTCGCCAGGCCTCAAGCCTTCCGGAGAAGACGACGGCGGCCTCGACGCCGAGCGCGGCCAGCGCCGCCAGCGCCGGCGCGGCGAGGATCGGGGCTTGCCCGCGCGCGCTCAGGCCCGCGGCGGCAAGGACCAGGAGAAGATTGACGGCGCGCAGCGACCAGAGCGCGGGGGTCATGCCGCGCCAAGTATAGCCGAAAATCGTAGAATGGGCCAGGTCCACTTCCCGGCATCGAATGCGCCTTAACCACCGGCTCGCCCTCGTTTTCGCCGTCTTCGGCGGCCTCGTCGCCGGCGGCCTCGTCACGATCGGCGTGCGCTCATCGAGATCCGAGGCCTACGCCCAGGCGGAGAGGCTGGGGGGCGTGACCCTGACCGCCGTGCGCGCGGTCGTGCAGTCCGAGGCGCGTCAGGGACGGCTGGACTCGGTGGGCAAGCGCTTCACGGATCTGCTGCGCCAGGCGGAGATCGCGACCATCGTCGTCCGGGACAAGAAGGGCAAGCGCCTGGTCGGCAGTTCCGACAATCCGGGGCTCATCGGCCGCGAGCCCAAGCCGCGGCGCGGGCTCGCGCGGGTGGACGACGGCATTTACGACGTCGAAGGCCCGGTGGACCTCGGCCCGCGCGGCAAGGGCGTCGTTCAAGTCGGCTTCCGCACGGATTCGCTCGAGCGGCGCCTCGACGAGATCGGCGCGCTGGGCGTGCAGGCGGGCGTCATGGCCTTTCTCGCGATCACCGGGGCCGCCTGGCTGATCGGGCTGTTCGCGGGCGAACGGCTGGAGAGGCTTGTCGGCCGCCTCGAGGCGCTGGCGGCCGACCCCCAGAACTTCCGGCGCTTGCGCGGCGAGGTCGGAAGCGACGAGGTCTCCCGCCTGGTCGCCGCGTTCAACCGCATGGGCCTGAGCCTCAAGGCCGAGACCGAGCGGCGGCGCGCTCTCGAGGCTGAGAAGCGCGAGCTCGCCGCCATGCTGGTGCACGATCTCAAGACGCCGATGACCGTGATCCGTTCCGGCATAACCCTGCTGTCCGACTTCGTGACGGCGTCCGGAAAACGCGAGCACAACCGCACCTTCGAGCTGCTGGAGATGTCGGCGGCCCGGCTCCAGCGCATGGTCGAGGACGTGCTCCAGCTCGCCAAGCTCGAGGAGATGCAGGGTCTGGACGGCCGGGAGCGCGTCGAGATGGGAGCCTTGGCCCGCGCCTGCGCCAAGGATTTCGGCTTGATCGCGGCCGATCGCAAGCAGAGCCTCGATCTGAGCCTTCCCGACGCGGCCTTGCCCGTGCTGGGCGATCCGGCCCTCCTGCGCCGAGTGCTCGACAACCTCGTCCACAACGCCGTCGAGCATACGCCGCGCGGCGGGCGCATAGCCGTCAAGGCTCGCGCCGAGGGCGAAAACGTGCTCGTGGAGGTGAGCGACTCGGGTCCCGGCGTCCCTCCCGAGGCGCGCGAGCGCATCTTCCATAAATTTTTCCAGAAAGACGTGAAGCGGCACGTGGGCAACGTGGGGCTGGGGCTCGCGCTGTGCGAGAAGGTCGTCACGCGCCATGGAGGCGCGATCGGCATCGGCGACGCCGTTCCGAGAGGGGCCCGGTTCTACTTCACCTTGCCCGCCGCGCCCGCGCGAGAAGGCGCCTGACCGAGCGCATCGGCAGGCCGGTGACGTTGTCGCGGTCGCCGACGATGCGCTCGACGAAGGGGTCCGAGCGGTCCTGCACCGCGTAGGCGCCCGCCTTATCCATGTGCTTGCCCGCCAGCCTCCGCAGGCGGGCGGCGTCGAGCCGGCGCGCGTAGACCGTGGTGACGGCGACTTCGGTATACACCCGTCCTCCGACGACGAGCGCCGTTCCCGTGTAGACGCGCTGCGCCCGGCCGGATTGGAGGATGAGCATGCCAAGCGCGTCTTCGAGATCCGCGGGCTTGCCCAGGATTTTCCCCGCGCAAACGACGAGCGTGTCGGCGCCGAGCACGGGACGGCCCGGATGCCGTTTCGCGACGTCCAGCGCCTTGCGCCGGGCGAGCTTGACGACGAGCCGTCTCGGATTTTTCTCGGGGCTGTCCTCGTCCGCGTCGCTGGGATCGACGCTGAAGGCGACGCCCGCCGCGCGCAGGATCGCGCGGCGGCGGGGCGAAGCCGAGGCGAGCACCAGCTTCAAAGAATTCCCGCGTAGTCGTTCCATTTTTCCGTCCGCAGATTCCTCGGCGGAACGCCCAGCGTTTGGAGCCCTTCGCGCAGCTCTTGAACCATGCCGTTCGGTCCGCAGAGGAAATAAACCGCCTCCGCGTCGTTCGCGGCGGCGAGTACCGCGTCCGCGGCCCAGCGGCCCGTCTTATCGCCCCAATTCGAATCGGACTCGGGGCGAGTCACTCTTTCCTCGACGTTGATGCCGTTTTTTCGCCAGTCTCCGTATTCCGCGCGATAGAGCAGGTGCTCGGGAGTTTTCGCCGAGCAGCACAGCGTGATCTTGTTGGCGAGCCCCGTCTCCGTTTTGAGCAGGCACATCGCGCGCAGCGGCGCCAGTCCCGTGCCGCCCGCGACGAGCACCGCGTGCGGTATCGTGCCGTCGTACACCCATTTGCCGTAGGGTCCCCGAACGATGAGCCCCCCCTCCCGACCCGGCTTGAGCGCGCCCAGGCGCTCCGGGAATGCCCCGGCCATCCGGGCCGTCACCTCGAAATATTCTTCCGCCGCGGCCGGAGAGGAGCAAATGGAATAGGCGCGGCTGGTTTTCGGTTCGTCCGCGAAGCTCAAGATCAGGAACTGCCCCGGCGTGAAGCGGAAATTTTTCGGCGACGTGAACCGCAACAGGCGCGCGTCCGGCGCCGCGTCGCGCGCGGAGAGCAGGGCGGGCCGGAAGGCCGGAGCGCTCATTTCAGCTCGCCTGCGAGCCAATTCAAATAGGACTTCGAGCCTCCGGCGACGCTCAGCGCGAGCAACTCCGGCGTCGTATACGGATGGCGCGACGCGACCCAACGCTTGAGCGCCGGCCATTTGGCGGCGGAGGTTTTCACGATGAGGAGGCATTCCGGGTCGCGGTGCAGGCGTCCGCGCCAGCGGTAATGAGAGACGACGCCGGGCACGACGTTCACGCAGGCCGCCAGCCGGGCCTTGACGAGCCCCCGAGCCAGGGCGCCGGCCCTCCTGCCGCGCGGCGCGGTCATCAGCACGACGCGCAAGACCCTGATCACGGCGTGAATTTTAGCAGATACTCCCCTTGACCGCGGCGCCTCCTCGGGGTATACTGAAACGATCGATCGATATTTCGTTTTACGATGAAGGAGGGCGCATGGATAAAGTGACCGTTTCCAGCAAGTATCAGGTCGTCATTCCCAAGGAAGCGCGCCGAAAGCTGAAGGTGCGTCCGGGGCAGAAATTAGGCGTCTTCGTGAAGGGCTCGTCCATCTCGCTCGTCTGCGAGCGCGCGTTGGAAAGCCTGCGCGGCATCATGCGCGGCGTTGAGCTCGCGGACCTCCGGGAGAAAAAAGAGCGGCCCCTATGACGCGGATCATCCTCGACTCCTCGGCATGGATCGAGTACTTCGCCGACCGCCCCAAGGCCGACCGGGTTAAGCCCTTTCTGAGCGACCCCCGGCGCATTTTAGTTCCCGCCGTCGTCTTCTACGAGGTCCAAAAGAAAGCCCTGAGCGCGTTCGATGAAGAAGTGGCGGAAACCGTGGCGGGGCGCTTGTCCCAATCCGAATCCACGCCGCTGGACCGCGACCAGGCCCTGACCGCGGCTCATCTCGGGCTCAAATATCGTCTGGCGATGGCCGACGCGCTGATTCTGGCCGCGGCGCGATGCTGCGATGCGGAACTCATCACCTTGGATGCGGATTTTCGCGGCATTCCCGGCGTTCGGGTGCTGTAACCCGCCTTTCCTCAGCGGTAGGTCAACGACCCGACGACGTGGATTTTCAGCATGTTGGACGCCTTGTGCTTCGCCGTGCCGCCGGCCGTGACGAGGGTCGTTTCCCCCTGCTTGACGACGCCGTTCTTCAGCAGGATGCGCTCGCCGTAGCCGAGCATCTCGTCGGTCGTCTTGCCGAGCGGGCAGATCATGGGCGAGATGCCCCAGTAAAGCGCCAGCTGGTTGTACGTCGCCTTCAGCGGCGACATCGCGATGATCGGGGCGTACGGGCGGTACTTCGACATGATCCGCGCCGACCAGCCGGTCATCGTGTACACGATGACGGCTTTCGCGCCGGTGACGTCGCACGCGTCGTGCGTCGCGCGCGCGAGCGCGTGCGCGAACCCGGTCTCCGGCGAGTCGAGCAGGCCGTGCGGGATCATGCGGTAGCGGAAGTTCGAGGCCTCGGCGCGGCGGATGATGTCGGCCATCACCGCCACCGTCTCGACGGGGTAGAGGCCGACGGCGGACTCGCCCGACAGCATGACCACGTCGGCGCCATCGTAGATCGCGTTGGCCACGTCGGAGGCCTCGGCGCGCGTCGGCTGGGCGTGGCTGATCATGCTTTCGAGCATCTGCGTGGCCACGATGGACAGCTTGCCGGCGTCGTTGGCGCGGCGCACGAGCATCTTCTGCAGGGCGGGCACCTCCGCGGCGGAGAGCTCGACGGCGAGGTCCCCGCGGGCGATCATGATGCCGTCGGCGGCGTCCAAGATGTCGTCGATGCGGTCCAGCGCCAGGGGGTGCTCGATCTTGGCGATGATGCGCGTCGGAGCGCCGGCCTTCTGGATGATGCGGCGCGCCTTGAGGATGTCGTCGGGAGAGCGCACGAAGGACAGCGCCACGTGGTCGATGCCGACCTTGAGGCCCATGGAAAGGTCCCTTAAGTCCTTCGGCGTCAGCGCGGGCAGGTCGATGTCCGCGCCGGGCAGGTTGATCCCCTTGTGCTCCTTGAGGCGTCCGCCGATGACGACCTCGCAGTCGACCCAGCCCGCGCCCGTCCTGAGGACGCGCAGGACGATGGAGCCGTCGTCGAGCCGGATCTCCATCCCCTTTTTCACGGTCCGAGGCAGCTTCTTGAAGTTGGTGGAGAACTCCTCGGCCGTGCCGGAGATGTCGGCGATGCTGATGCGGGTGCGCGCGCCCTTCTTGAGGTCGACCGGCTCGCCGTTGCGCAGGCGACCGACGCGCAGGCGCGGGCCCTGGAGGTCCATGACGACCGAGCAGGCGCGGCGGCTGCGGCGGGACAAGGAGCGGATGAGGCCCACGTGATCGTCGAGCTCGGCCATCGAGGAGTGGGAGCAATTGAGGCGGAATGCGTCGACGCCGGCGGCAAGCAGGTCCAGCATCATCGCGGGCTTGGCCGAAACGGGCCCGAGCGTGGCGAGAATCTTGGTCAGCTTCGGCCGGGACGGCGGCAGCTTGTGTTCGCGCTTGGGCATCAGCGTCGGAGCACCTTCCTGAGATTGGCCCCGTTGACGGGGGAGACGACGCCTTTTTCCGTGACGATCGCGGTCACGAGCTCGTGGGGGGTCACGTCGAAGCCGAAGTGGTGGGCCGCGGCGCCTTTCGGGGCGATCTTGCGCCCGAAAATCTCCACGACCTCCCGGCTCGAGCGCTCCTCGATCGGGATGTCGTCTCCGCGCCTCGTGGCGAAGTCCACGGTGGTGCTGGGAGCCACGACGTAGAAGGGGATGCGATGGTGCTTGGCCAGGATCGCGAGGCCGTAGGTGCCGATCTTGTTGCAGACGTCGGCGTTGGCGGCGATGCGGTCGCTGCCCACGATCACGGCGTCGATTCTGCGCGTCTTCATCAGGTGGGCGGCCATGCTGTCGGTGATGAGGGTCGCGGGAATCCCGGCCTGCATGAGCTCCCACAAGGTCAGCCGCGCGCCCTGCAGGTACGGGCGCGTCTCGCACGGATACACGTGGGCGACGGAGCCCGCGAGCCAGCCGGCGCGGATCATGCCGACCGCGGTGCCGATTCCGGCGGTCGCCAGCGCGCCGGCGTTGCAGTGCGTGATGACGTTCGAGTCCGGCCGCAGCAAGGCGGCCCCCAGCGCCGCCATGCGCGCGTTGAAGCCGAGGTCGTCCTCGCGGTACTTCACGGCCGCGGCGGCCATTTTCGCCGAGAGCGAGGGCTCCGGGCAGGACTCGGCCACGGACAGCATGTGGTCGAGGGCGTGCATCAGGTTGACGGCCGTCGGCCGGGCCCGCCGCAGCAGCGCCGAGGCCGCGCGCACGTCCTTGAGGCGGTTGCGGCGCGCCGCGAGCGCCATGCCGTAGGCGGCGGCGCAGCCGATGAGCGGGGCGCCGCGCAGGACCATGTCCCTCGTCGCCCTCGCCACGTCCGCGGCGCTCCGGCAGGTCACGAACCGGACCGTGCGGGGCAAACGGCGCTGATCGAGGACCCTGAGGCGGTCCCCGGTCCATACGATATGCTTGATCGGATCTTCGTGCAGCGGCTTCTTGGTCATTTTAAAATGGGACGAGGGCGAACAAGGTTTGAACCCTGCCCGCCCTCGATCACTGTCGTGATGAGACTTGCGGCTCTTCAGGGAATGGAGTCCATTACCCGTTTGAGCTGCTCCTCGGTCTTGCCCACGATCTCCACGGTCTTCTCGCGGCCGTTGGCGCCGCGCAGGATGCTCACGCGCTTGCCGGGCACCTCGAAGAACTCCGCGAGGTAATCCTTCAACGCGGCGTTCGCCTTCTCGTCCACCGCCGGAGCGGCGACCTTTACCCGCAGCACGCTGCCGATGCGGCTGACCACTTCGTTGTCCGTGGCGTTGGGGATGACGCGCACTTTCACGATCATGCAGGGGCCTCCTTGATGTCGGACTACGGTGCAAAAATTTGTGAGCCGATCCTGACGAGATCGGCGCCTTCCTCGATCGCGATCTCGAAATCGCGGCTCATGCCCATCGAGAGCTTGCCGCCCGGCAGATGGTCATCCCGCAATTTTCTCAGCAGCCGAAAACTCGGCCTGACCGCTTCCAGCGGTTCCGCATGGGGCGCTATGCCCATGAGTCCTTGAAGCCGGAGGCTGCGATGCCGCCGGACTTCCTCGATCAGCAGCGGCAGTTCCGCCGGCGCTATGCCCGACTGCGTTTCGCGCTCGGAGAGCTTCACCTGTATCATCACGGGGAGCTCGCGACCCGCGCCCGCCGATGCGGCGTCGAGCGCCGCCGCCAGCCTCGCGCTGTCCACGGAGTCGACGGCGTCGAACGTCCGGACGGCTTTTTTCGCCTTGTTCGTCTGCAGATGGCCGATGAGGCGCCATCGGACCGCGCTCGCGAGAGAGCCGAGCTCGCGCTTTTTTTCCTCGGCGTCCTGCACGCGGTTTTCCCCCACTTCAAGAACCAGCCCGGACGACAGGGCCTCGCGGACGGCCTCGAGGGAGGCGTATTTCGTCACCGCCACCAAGCCTATCGCGCCGGCGTCACGGTTCGTCCGTGCGGCCGCGGCGGTCATGCGGTAGCGGATTTTCTCTAGATTGTCAATGAACACCGAACCCAATCATTATAGCACACTCCGGGAGCCAAATGACATGGCATAGGCCGAAAGACCTAGGCGGCCGTTGGGCAAAAGAAAACCCCCCGGCTCTTGCGAGCCGGGGGGGTCGGTTTGCGTCGATTAGTACATGTCTCCGCCGTGCTGGTGGCCGGCGCCCGCCATCGCGGGCTCCTTCTTCTCCGGAATGTCGGAGACGAGGACCTCGGTGGTGAGGATGGTGCCGACGATCGAAACGGCGTTCTCCAGGGCCGAGCGCGTGACCTTGAGCGGGTCGACGATGCCGGACTTGAAGAGATCGACGTACTCGCCCGTCGCGGCGTCGAGGCCGATGCCGGGGCCCGAGGTCAGGATCTTTTGGACGACGACCGAGGCTTCTTGGCCGGAGTTGTCCGCGAGCTGACGGATCGGAGCCTGGAGAGCGCGCCGCACGATCTGGCCGCCCGTGGTCTCGTCCTCGTCCGCGCCCTTGAACTTGTCCAGGGACTCGCCGGCCCGCAGCAGCGCGACGCCGCCGCCCGCGATCATCCCCTCCTCGACGCCGGCGCGGGTCGCGTTGGACGCGTCCTCGACCTTCGCCTTCTTGGCCTTCATCTCCGTCTCGGTGGCCGCGCCGACGTTGATGACCGCCACGCCGCCGCAGAGCTTGGCCAAGCGCTCCTGCAGCTTCTCGCGATCGTAGTCGGACGTGGTGTCCTCGATCTGGCGGCGAATGGCGTCCGCGCGCTTCTTGATCTCGGCCTTGTCGCCGGCTCCGGCCACGATCGTCGTGTTGTCCTTGTCGATGACGACGCGCTTGGCGCGGCCCAGCATGTCGAGGCCGACCTTCTCGAGCTTATGGCCGAGCTCCTCGGAGATGACCTGGCCGCGGGTGAGCACGGCGATGTCCTGCAGCATCTCCTTGCGGCGGTCGCCGAAGCCCGGGGCCTTGACGGCCGCGCACTTCAGCGTCCCGCGGAGCTTGTTGACGACCAGGGTCGCCAATGCCTCTCCTTCAACGTCCTCTGCAAGTATCAGGAAGGGCTTGCCGGTCTGCACGATCTTCTCGAGGACCGGGAGGATGTCGTTCATCGCGGAGATCTTCTTCTCCGTGATGATGATGTAAGCGTCCTCGAGAACGGTCTCGAGGCGCTCGGTGTCGGTGACGAAGTAGGGCGAGACGTAGCCGCGGTCGAACTGCATGCCCTCGACGACGTCGAGCGTGGTCTCCGACGACTTGCCTTCCTCGACGGTGATCACGCCTTCGTGGCCGACCTTCTCCATCGCCTGGGCGATCATGTTGCCGATCTCGACGTCGTTGGCCGAGATGGTCGCGACCTGGGCCTTCTCTTCCTTGGTCTTGACCGGGCGGGAGTTCTTCTTGAGCTCCTTGACGACGAGCTCGAGCGCCTTCTGCATGCCGCGCTGGATCGACTTCGAGTTGGCGCCCGCGGTGACGTTGCGGATGCCTTCGTTGAGCAGGGACTGCGTCAGGATGATCGCGGTCGTCGTTCCGTCGCCGGCGACGTCATTGGTCTTCGTGGCGACTTCCTTGACGAGCTGGGCGCCCATGTTCTCGTAGGGGTCCTGGAGCTCGATCTCCTTGGCGATGGTCACGCCGTCATCGACGATGACGGGCGAGCCGAACTTCTTCTCGAGGACCACCGAGCGGCCCTTGGGGCCGAGGGTGACCTTCGTGGCGTTGGCGAGCTTGTCCACGCCGTCCTTCATCTTTTTGCGAGCGTCGTCCGAAAAAATAATCTGCTTAGCCATGGGGGTTGTCTATCTCCTTTATATTGAGCGCTTACTTGAGGATTCCGAGAACGTCGTCCTGGTGCATGATGAGATAATCCTCATCGTCGAGCTTGATCTCGGAGCCCGAGTACTTGCCGTACAGGATCTTGTCGCCGACCTTCACGTCGAGGGCGATCACCTTGCCGTCGTCGGTCGTCTTGCCCTTGCCGCACGCCGCGATGACGCCTTCCTGCGGCTTTTCCTTCGCGGAGTCGGGGATGATGATCCCGCCGCGCTTGGTTTCCTTCGCCTCCACCGGCTTGACGAGCACCCGGTCGCCGAGGGGCTGGATCTTCACTTTCGAGAGAGTCGCTTCGGCCATCTGAAATACCTCCGTGGATATCACCGTCTGCAATTTGGGCCGCGTGTGTTGGCACTCGCGGCTACCTAGTGCTAATTATAACACGAAGTCCTGAAAGTTGTCAATCGAAAGGTGGGAGTGCCAGTTAACGGTCGGCGAGCTGCCGCTTGAGCTCGGCGATCTGGCGTTGGAGCGCGGCGATGAGGGACTTCTCCTCGCGGCGCGTCTCGAGCTCTTTCATGAGGTCGGCGACGTGGGCGTACAGGCGGGTGCCGGCGGCGTCGAGGAACGCATCCGCGCCGCTCGCGGTCGGAGGCGCGCCCAGGGGCGCGGGGGGAGGCAGCGCGGCCTCCCGGGCCTCGACGGCGCGCGCGATGTCCTCGAACTCGCCGGCGCGGCGCCAGTTCTTCTCGGCGATCTCCCCCTCGCCGGGGCAGACCAAGGAGGTCATCGCGAAGCCGGGCAGGGCCGCGAGCTCCTCGGGTTCATGGCCTCCGGAGGCTTTCCCCTCCTTGTAGACCCAATACTTCAGGGCGTCTCTCCGGGCGGAGGAGCGCTCCAGGCCTCTTGAATGCGGCGGAGCTTGTCGAGAAACTCGCGCATGTCCGCGCGCAGGAGCTGGACGTCCTGATCGGTCAGGATCCTGGCCTGCAGCAGGCGCTCGTGCGAGGCCGAGGCTTGGCGGCGCAGCTCCAGCGAGGCGCCGGCGAGCTCCGCGCCCTTGCTCCGGGCGGCGCCGAGCTCGGCCTCGAGGTCGTTGACGCGGCGCCGGGCCTCGAGCAGGGCCTTCTCCAAGTCGGCGCGGCGCTCGCGCTCCAGGGCCAGGTCGGCCTCGCGCGCCGGCTCGCGGGACTCGCGGCGGGCCAGCTCGGCGCGCGCCGCGGCCAGTTCGCCGGCCAGGCGGGCGCTCTCGAGCTCGCATTGCCGGCGCGCGGAGTCGGACTCGAGGGCGGCGTCCTCGTAGGACGAGGCGGCTTCCGACAGGCGGCGCTCGAATTCGGCGGCGAGGCGGGTCCAGGATTCGATCTTGGCGCGAAGCGCCTCGTTCTCGCGGGCCAGGGCCTCGACGCGGACGTCGCCGCCCCTGCGCGGGCGCGGGGCGGCGGGCTCGCGCTCGGCGGCGCCGGCGACGTCGCGAACCGGCGCCAGGCGGGGATATCCCCTCCAGTTGAGGCCCTCCAGCCAGTCGCTGTTCTCCTCGTTCGGCGGCATGCTTATTAAGGATAAGCCGTTCCTGTTACATTTTCAAGGCATCGTCGTGCGTTTCACGGTGCGAGTCTCATGCGGGCGCCGGGGGTTATCATCCCTACATGATAACCCCCGTTACCCGGCGAGGCTCGAACGTTTCGCTCAAAAATCACGAAAACAGGGAGGATATGCTAGATTATCGAAATGAGAAGACGCCCGCTGGTCCTCGTCGTCGATGACGAGCACGACTTCCGCGCCATCTGCGTGCACGTGCTCGACCGCGGCGGCTACGACACCGCGACGGCGGGAGACGGAGCGGCGGGGCTGGCCGCGTTCGCGCAGCGCAAGCCCGACGTCGTGGTCCTCGATGGGAATCTGCCCGACATGGACGGCATCGAGGTGTGCCGCCGCCTGCGCAAGCTCCCCGGCGGCAAGACGGTCCCGGTTCTCATGTGCACCGTGCGCTCGGCCGTGGTCTCCATTCAGGAGGGCCTCGACGCGGGCGTGACCGATTACGTGCTCAAGCCCTTCGAGATGGAGGATCTCCTCTCTCGCGTCGCGGCCGCGCTCGAGAAGGCGCGCCGGTGAAGGCGAAGGTGGCCGTCATCGACGACGACGTCGAGATGCTCTCGCTCGTCGCCCTGGTCCTGGGCAAGCTCGGCTACGAGGTCAAGACCTACCCGTCGCCGGGGCGCTTCCTCGATTCCCTGGCCAAGGCGCGCCCGGACCTCTGCATCCTGGACATGCAGCTGCCCGGCATCCACGGGCGAGACGTGATCCGCGTCCTGCGCGAGAACCCCGCCACGAAGACCATGCCGATCGTGGCCATCACCGGCGCCGAGCGCGGCTCGCCCGAGGTGATCAAAGCCCTCGAGCTCGGCGCCGACGAGTACCTGCCCAAACCCCTGGACATGGAGCTCTTCGCCGTGCGCGTCTCGGGGCTCCTGCGTCGCGCGCCGGCGGCCTTGGCGCCGTCCGAGGTCCTGCGCTACGGCGACTTGTCGGTGGTTCTCGAGGAGCACCGCGTCGAGGCCGGCGGCAAGGCCGTGGCGCTGACGCACCTCGAGATCATGCTCCTCGCCTACTTCCTGCGCCACCCCCTGCGCGTGATCACGCGCGGGATGCTGCTGGAGAAAGTGTGGGGCACCCAGCCCGACATGTCCACGCGCACGGTGGACAAGCACGTCGAGTCCCTGCGCAAGAAGCTTCCGACCTTCGGCCGGCGCGTGGAGACCGTGATCCGCGTCGGCTACCTCTTCCGCCCCTGATGCCGACGGGCGGCGCTCGGAGACTCCTCCTCGCCCTTCTTCTCGCGGCCGCGTGCTTCCGGGCGGGCGCCGAAACGAGGTTTCCTGCCGGCAAGGCGGAGGCGGCGCGTCTGACCTGGTACACCGGGCTGTCCGTCCCCATCGCCCGGGCGTTGGCGGCGGAGTTCGGCAGGCGGCACCCCGGCATCGTGATCTCGGTGACGCGGCCCTATCCGCTTTTTGAGCCGGGCCCCGCGCAAGGGGCGCATTGGGAGAAGGCGGACGTCGTCACGGACGCGGGGTTGGAGGCTCGTTTGGAACTCCGCCGTTCGGGAGCTTTCGCGCGCCTGGATTTCCTGTCGAGGAGCCTCCCCGCTCTTTGTCCATGGGTGTCGGATTCCGGAGGCGATTTTGTCTACACCCATGCGACTCGCATTCCGATCTTGTTTCATCGCGCGAGCGTCTCGGATCATGACGCGCCCGACTCTCTCGCCGTTTTGGCGCATCCGCGCTGGAATGGAAAGGTCGCCCTGCTGGCTCCCTCGGGCTCCTGGGACGCCGAATGCCTCTACCGCTTCGTCGTCACCCATCCCGCCCTGGGGTTTCCCTGGCTGGAGAGAATGCGCGACAACGACGCCATGCTGTTGCTGTCCCCCCTCGGCATCCGGGAGGCGGTGGGCAGCGGAGTGAGGCCGGCCGCTTGGGGGGCGGATTACCGCGTGACGGAGTTCGTGGGGGAACGGTCGGCCCGCGAAGGCGCTCCGCTCATGCTCTACGCCACCGCGATCAACCGCCGGGCGCCGCACCCGGCGGCCGCGCGCGCGTTCGTGTCGTGGCTGCTCGATCCGGCCACCCAAAAATACATGGCTGCCGAGAACATGTCGATTCCGCTGCTCAAGGGCGCATGCGCCCAGCTGGAACAGGGGCCGGTTTGCGGCCGGAGCGTCACGCTCCCGTCTTCAGGACGGGAGGAGTTCACGCGCAAGGTCTGGAAGACGCTGTTGGGGGATGCTCACATTTCCCGATAAACGGCGTAGAGCTGCCGGTCGGTGCGCGGGGATTTTTCCAGACGCGCGGCCTGCCTTGCCGCCGCGAGTGCGTGATGGAGTCTTTTGCGCTTCAATTGCAGCTTCGAGACCGCAAGCCAAACGTCCGCGGAGCCAGGAGCCGCCTTCAGCGCCTGTTCCAGCGCCAGCTGGGCCCGGGCTATTTCGCCCGCTTCGGCGTAGGAGAGTCCAAGGTAGACGCGCGCCATGAGATGCGCGGGCTTGCGCTTGAGCAGTCTTTCGAAATCGTGGGCCGCCAGCTCGAAGTTCCGTTGCGCGAAATAGAGAAGCCCCAAGCTGTAAAGCGCGGAGGCGGGATCCCGGCTTATGGACAGGGCGCGCACGTGGATTTTTTCAGCCATCTCCCTCTCCCCTTGCGCCTGAACGATCATGCCCGCCAGTTCAAGCGAGCGGACGCTGTTTTTCCCGAGCGGATGGTCTCCCGGCGGGGGGTTGAGGATCTTGTCCGGATCCAGCAGACGGCCCGCCTTCTGGAGTTGTCCGGACATCAAATACGTCGCGCTCAGGCCGTGGTTGATGTCGTCTTGAAGTAGCGCGGCCATGGGCAGCGCGCGGGCCTGCAAGAGCGCCCGCTCCGCATCCTGGAAGCGCCCGGTGTTGTTGTAGACCGCGGCCAGGTTCATGCGGTTCTTGGGGTCGTCCGGCCGCAGTTCCAAGGCCCGCAGCAAGGCCGCCTCGGCCGCGGCCAGCTCCCCCTTCTGGAGATGCACCATTCCCAGGATGCCGTGGGCGCGGCCGCAGCGGGGATAGGTCTCCACCGTCCGAGACCACAGCGTCGTCGCGTCCTTCCAGTCGCGATTTCTGAGGACCGTGCGGCCGGCGTAGAGGCACAGAAGGAGGCCGAGGGCGGCCCAGGAGGCTTTGGGAAAGCGCTGGAGGTCCTCCCGGAGGCTTCCCAACAGCAAGGCGAAGCCGAACAGCGGAAGGTACAGCCAATGCTCGGCGAAAACCTCGCTGTTGTGCAAGGCGGGCAGGAGGTGGAGCATCGGGGCGTAGGTCAGGAAAATCCAGGCGAGCGCGAAGCCCGCCATGGGCCGCCGCTTGCGCAGCGCCCAGGCCGGCCAGAGCGCAGCGGCGCAGGCGGCCAGGGAGAGCAGGGTCCTCATGTCCAGGAAAGAGCGCGAGGGCTCGAAGACCTGTAGGCTGTAATCGGCGCTGAGCCGGACGGGCCACAGCAGAAGCTTGAGGGCGTGCGCCAGGATCCGCGGCTCCGTGGCCCACTGGCTGACGACGTTTCCCCCATACCAGAACAGTTCTGCGGGGAGCTTCAAGTTCCGTGCCTGCGCCGCCTCGAGCTGAAGGTGGGCAAGCGCCGCCGCCGCGCTCGCCGCGGCGCAGGCGAGGCAGAGCGCGAGATCGCGCGGGAGGCGCTCCTTGCGCTCCCCGGGGTCGCGCGCGGCCGCCGCGGCCAGCCACAAAAGCGGCATGGCCGCGGCCGCGGGCTTGGCGGCCATGGCCAGCGCCCACAGGGCCACGGCCCCGGCGCGCAGGCCGCGCAGCCAAAGACACAGCGACGCCAGGCTCAGCAGGCCGCACAGCACGTCCCTCCGGCCCGCGAGGTAGGCCACGGACTCGGTCTGGAGCGGGTGGAGCGCGAAGACGAGGGCCGCCGCCAGCGCGCCGGATTTCGAGCCGAGAAGCTGGGCGGCGGCCAGGAAGGCGAAGCAGCAGGCCAGGAAGTGGTAGGCGACGTTGCCGAGGTGGTGGCCCCAGTAGTCGTCCCGGCCGAAAAGGGCGACGTCGAGCATGTGGCTCAGGCCGGTCAGCGGCCTGGCGACGAGCAGGTCCGAGAGCGCCTTCAGCGGCTCCTCGCGGACGGCCGTCGCGAGGCGTTGGACGGCGGAGACGCCGAACGCGCCCTGGGGGTGCGTGACGACCGCGTCGTCGAAATCGACGAGGCCGTTGCCCAGCGCGTTGAAGTAGGCGCCGAACACCGCGATCAACAGCACGCCGAGGCACTGCAGGGTCTTGGTCATTCTTTAGCTTAGAGCAGCGCCGTCAGCAGCTTGTCCGCCGAGATGACTCTCACGCCGTTGACGAGTTTATCGATGCCCTTCTTTTGAAGCGCCTGGTAGGAGAAGGGAATGTCCAGTCTTTTTTGGAAATACCTCAGGTTGGAGGACACTTCCTCATCCTGGGTCTTGGCTTCGACCGCGAACCAGGGCTTCTCGTCGACGGTCACCAGGAAATCGACCTCCCTTTTGGCGGCATCCCGCAGGAAATAAAGCTTGGCCTTATAGCCTTCCCGATCCTGCAGCCAATGGACGAGTTTGAGCAGATGGGAGGCGACGAGGTTTTCGAAGCGCGCCGATTCCTTTTCAAGCTCCGACCAGTCCCAGAGATAGAGCTTGGGCTCCTTCTTGAGCGAGCGAAAAGCCCCGCGCGCATAGGGATATATTCGGAAGTGGTAGTAGAATGATTCCAGGATGTCCAGCCAGCGCGAGGCGGCGCGGTGGCTGACCTCAAGGTCCTCCCGGATGGCGTTGATGGAGAGCAGCGCTCCGACCTTGCTTGGAAGCATGTCGCCCAGCAGCCTCATCCTGCCGAGATCCCGAATCATTTCGACGTCGCGGATATCCTCGCGAAAGAGCCTCTCGCTGCGCTCATTGTGCCACCTGCGCAACGTCCGTTCGTCTTGAGACAGAAGCGGTTCCGGGAAGCCGCCGAACCTTTCTAAAATCTCAAGCTCGTTTCCGGGCTGCGCCGAGCCGATCGGAATTTCCTTGAACGGCTCGAGCCGTGTTTTGCGGCCGAGCGTCTCCGCCAGGGAGAAAGGGTGCAGTCGATAATGATGATAGCGGCCCTGGAGCGAGTCGCCGCCTCTGCGGTCAATATCCATGCGAGCGCTTCCGGTAATCAAGAACTTGAATTTATCTCCGAGCGTATCGTATTGGCCCTTGACGAACCTTTTCCAGCCCTTGAATTTGTGAATTTCGTCCAAGATAATGAGCTCAGCGCCTCCCGGCCATTGGGAGGCCATGAGCTGCTGGCGCTGCCTCTTGTCGTCCCAGTTGAAGTAGGCGGTTTCCGGGAAGCGCGCTCCGATCAAGGTTCGGGCTAAGGTCGTCTTGCCGATCTGACGCGGGCCTCCGAGAAAAACCATCTTTTTCGCGAGATCTTTCATGATCGGGGCGGCCAGGTAGCGGTCCTTGAGCATGGCAAGATTATATATAAATATTTGCCTCAAAGCAAAATTTTACGTAATATTTTTTGCCTCAGAGCAAAGGGACCGTTCGGCGGGTGCAGGACGACGGAAGCGATGGTCCTGTCGAAATCATCCGGCTGGAAGCCTCCGAAGAACTTTGGCTCATTGCGCGTGTCGGAAAGGGCTGGCCACTCTTTTCATCCGTCGCAGCTCGCGACCGTTCATCCACCAGTGCATCTTTCGCTGCAATTCTCTTCCAGCTTGGACGCGTTCCGATATCAATCATTGTCCGGGTTCCGAATCAATTCGCGTAAGATGTTGCCGAATCAGGGGCGGTCCACTCATCTAGAAGGCTGCCCTCCTTGGAGGGCAGATGAGTCCATTGCCCAGGAGAGAATACGTGAGGCACATGCAAGGACGTTACCAGGCGGCGGTAGACCGAAAAATGACATCCCATATCAAGTTAGATTGATACCGGGATAGGCTCTTAGTCGCAAGTCCCTCCCGGGGTTCCATCCGCGTCGGCTATGCAGGAGCCGCCGGTCGTGCAGTGCCGTTCAGCGCCGCAGTTTCCCCAGGCGCCGCAGGCGCTTCTGGAAACGCAGGTGCCGGTGGCATTGTTGCACCCCCAGCATTTGGAGCCCGCGGAGGCGGTGTTATCCAGATTTTGGGCGCAGCCGTTGTCGGCGACGTTGTCGGCGACGGCGACGCAGGAGCCGGCGACGCAGTCCTGACAGGCGGCGGAGCAGCCCTCGGTCGTGTCGTCGGCGGCACGATTCGTGCAGGTGCCGGCCACGCAACTGGTGCACACGCCCGTGCACGTTCCATCCTCGTTTTGCGTCACGTTCACGCAGGAGCCGGCGACGCAGTCCTGACAGGCGGCGGAGCAGCCCTCGGT
>JACQJQ010000177.1 GCA_016204945.1 Elusimicrobiota bacterium | reverse complement strand
TCTGCAGACCGGCGCGGAAACCGTCGGCGCGCCGCGCGGCTTCGAGCTCTTCGACGGCGCCGGGGCGCTCAAGGCCGCGCGCCGCGCGGCGGCGCGCGCGCTCGCCAAGCTCGACGCGCCGAAAGCCAGGGCGGGCGAGATGACGGTCGTGCTCGCCGCGGCCGCGGGCGGCACCTTCATCCATGAGGCGATCGGCCACTCGCTCGAGGCGGACCACGTCCAAGAGGGATCCTCGCCCGCTTATCGAGGCGCGCGGGGCAAGGTCGTGGCTCCCGAGGCGATCACCGTCGTGGACGATCCCACTTTGCCGTTTCAGCGCGGCTCGTTCGCGTTCGACGACGAGGGAATGCCGGCCCAGGCGACCGCGCTCGTCCGCAACGGAGTCCTCGCCGACTTCCTGTACGATCGCGCGACGGCCCTGCGCGAGGATCGCCCCTCGAACGGCCACGGGCGGCGGGAATCCTTCGCCGCGCGCCCGATCCCGCGCATGTCGAACCTCTACATAGCCCCGGGCAAGGACGATCCGGCCCGGATCGTCAAGGAGCTCAAAAACGGCCTGCTCGTCACGCGCATGGGCGGAGGGCAAGTGGACACCGCGAGCGGCGAATTCGTCTTCGAGGTGGACGAAGGCTGGCAGGTCGAGGACGGCCGGGTCAAGCACCTCGTGCGCGACGCGAACCTGCTCGGCGTCGGCCCCGAGGCCCTGCGCTCCATCGACCGCGTGGGCTGGGACATAGGCTGGGGCGTCGGCGTCTGCGGCAAGGAGGGGCAAAACGTCCCCGTCAGCGACGGTCAGCCCACGATCCGCATGCCCAAGCTCGTCGTCGGCGGAAGCCATGATTAAATTGATCCTCGCGGCGTCGCTGTGCGCCGCCACGGCGCAGGCGAAGACGGCGGAAAAGGCCATGGACTGGAAAGGACAATATGGGGGCCCCGTCGACCCCGGCGTCGTGATCGCGACGGACGCGGCGATCTGGACGCGGCTGTGGCGGACGCTCGGCCGGAAAGCGCCCCCGCTCGACTTCAAGAAGCATTTCGCCGTCGCCGTGTTCGCGGGCGAGCGCCCGACGGGCGGCTACGCCATCGAGTTCCTCGACCCCGCGCCGAAAGGCCGGGATCTGGTCGTGCGCTATCGGATCAAGGCCCCCTCCGGCTTCGCCACGCAGGCGATCGCCCAGCCGTGGGGGGTGCGCGCGTTCGCGCGCGCGAGGGGCAAAGTATCGGCCGCGGCCGTCCCGGAGGAGGGCCGGACGCGATGATCGCGGCTTGGCTCTCATCGGCGCTGGCGCTCTCCGCTCTCGCGGTGGAGGCTCCCGCCCTGCCCGAGCTGGCCGTGTCCCGCTCCGCGCCGGGCTGGTCGAAGCAGGGCAGGTCGCTCGTGCTCTACGACGCCGAAGGCTCGCTGTCCTTCGAGATCGGCCTGCTGCGCGAGGAGACCGGCTCCGTCACGAGAGAAGTGTCGGGCGGCGTCGCGCCCAACGGCGAGGCGGCCTGGACGCTCGAGCGCAGGCTCACCTGGAACCCCTCGCGCGGCAGGCTGCTCGAATCCCGGCGTATGCTCAAAATCCACGGCTCGACGGGGCAGACGCTGTGGAGCGACGACGCGGCGGACTGGCCGGAAAAGGGCGAGCCCGTCGCGTTCTCCGATGATTCGAAAGTCGTCCTGATCGCGCGTCATCTCGGCGAGTCGTGGACCGTGGAGGCGCGCGACTGGGCCGGCAGCTCCAAGCTCAAGGCCGGGCCCTTCCCCCGTCTCGTGAGCGTCGCGTTGGCGCCCGGCGGCCGCTACGCGGTCGCCCGCTGGGGCGTGCCCGACAAGAGCGACACGCATTCGTTTTTTGATCTCTGGACCAAGGCTCGCAAAGACATCGAGACCTCGGACTTGACGCTCGGGCTGGCGCGGCTCGGCGACGACGGGGTGGTAAGGTCGGGAAGACGGGATGTGTTTGCGTTTATAACGGCACCGTCAACGACAACGGAAGGGGCGCGGAAATGAGAACGGCCCTCCTAACGATCCTTCTATTAACCAATGTGTCGAACGCGGACGAAGGCGGGCCCTCCTCCGTCCCGGCCGGGCGCGCGGTCGAGGCAGACCGTTCGGAAGCCATCGAGAACATGCGCAAGCAGCTCGAGGCCGACCCGGGTCTGCTGGAGGCCCTGGTCGACCGCATCATGCGGTCGAAAATCGCGGGAGCCATCAGCGGGGAGACCGATGAAAAAAAGAGGCGCGACGACGTGCGCGCCTGGGCGCGGGGCGACCCGCGTTCGGCCGCCGAGGTGGCGCTCGGACTCGCCAGGGACGAGGCCGACGGCACGTCGCTCTTCGAGAACACGCTCGTCAAGCGCCTGAGGCAGACCTTCCGGCGCAACAACACCGACCGCGGCGCCTACGGCGTGCTCAAGCGCGCCGCGAAGACCTCAAAACTGACGAACCGCCCCGAGCAGGAGGCCGGCGAGGAGGAGAAACGCGAGCTGCTGCGCACGCTGTTCGAGGGCGCGGGCTCGCAGAACGAGAAGGTCATCACCGGCTCGGCGCCCGAGGGCAAGGCCGCGGCCGGAGCGCCGGCGCCTCCCGCGCTCGCGAGCTCCTTCTACGACCGGCTTTCCGCCGGCAACATCCGCGGCTACTCCCCCCAACTGCTGTCCCTGCAAAGCGCGCTCAACGCCCGCCGCCCGCCGGGCGCGCCGAGGCTGATCGAAACGGGCACGCTCGACCACGCGACTTTGTCCTATCCCGCGCACGGCCTCAAGTACGATCTGGCGAACCTGGAGGAGCGCCTGCGCCGCGCGCGCTTGGCCGAGCTCGCGACCTTGGGCGGCGTGCGCCTGGCCGAGAGCGACATGAAGGATCCGGATCTCGAGGCGCGCCTGCTCGCGAAAGCCTCGGCGGACGGGCTGCCGGCGCGCTTCGCCGCGCGCGCCGCCGCGATCGGCCGGGCCAAGGCGGCGCTCTCCTCCTTCGAGGCCGCCGCCGGCCGAAGCCGGAACCCGGAGCGGATCACCAAGGCGCTGCTCGTCGAGCTCTCGGAACGGCGGCGCGAGGCCGCGCGCTGGCTCACCGCGGCGGCGCTCGAGGAGGAGCTCGCCCGCGTCGAGTCGGAGGAGGGGTTTCTCACCGCGGATCTGCTCGCCGCGATCGACGCCGTGCCGGCGGCCGCGCCAGCGCGCGAGGCCTACAAGCGGCGCGGCGCGGCCTACGCGAAGCGCCTGGCCGCCCTCAAGGCCAACGCCCTGCGCTCGCTCGACGCCCTCCAGTCCGCGGCGTGGACCTCGCGCATCGCCGAGATCGACGCGATGATGTCCGAGAGCCGGGACCTGCGCCGCGGCCTCTCGCGCGACATCTCCGACTATCGCCTGCTCCCGTTCCGCATCGGCGAGACGGCCGCGCGCCGGCCGCGCTGGCGCGAAGTCCTCGATCGCCTGGCGGCCAAGTACGCCCGATTCACCTCCTACGGCCGGGAAGCCGCCGAACGCCGCGGCCGGCGATCCCGTCTCCTGGCGATTTTCGAACAAGTCGCCGCCGGCAAAACGACGCCGGGCCTATGAACGGAAGGAGGGAATCAGGGCCTTCAGGCGCGGCAGGGCCTCTTCGGCGGCGAGCTCGCCCGTGCGAATGATCTCGCCGGCTCGGTGAAGCTCGGTCCAGGAAAAGCCCCTCAGGTCGGGGAACATGGTCACGTCCGCCAGATCCAGGCGCGACTGCGCGACTTCATATTCCATCGTGTAGATCATCTGGAAAAAGACCTCGAGAAAGTTGGGCGCGCGGAAGGCCTTGGGCATGGCGGTCCGCGCGACCCGGCTCAGGGTCTCCAGGTTGAGCGGCTGGTCCAGGAGGCGCCGGCTGTGCCGCTCCTGCACCTTGGTCTTGCGCTCGCCGGCGGGGATGGTCAGGTTCACCGCCAGGAGGATGTCGGCGCCCATGTCGGCGATCACGCGCGTCGGCACCGGATTGACGAGGCCGCCGTCGACGAGCCAGCGGCCGGAAAGCTGGATCGGCTCGAAGATCAGCGGCAGGCCGCACGAGGCCCGGATCGCCTCGGCGACGCGTCCTTGCCGCAGGACGACCTCCTCGCCCGTTTCGATGTCGGCGGCGACGCAGGCGAACGGAATTTCCAAGTCCCCGAACTCGCGCGAGCCCATGTAGGAGCGGATGAAGCGCAGGAGCGTGTCGCCCGCGAAAAGCCCCGAACGCGGAATCGTCAGGTCCCAGAACAAGTTCTCGTACACCCACGACTTGTCGATGCGCAGGACGAGCTCTTCGATCTCCTCCGGCTCGTAGCCCGCGGCGTAGCAGCCCGCGATGAGCGAGCCCATCGAGGTGCCGGCGATCAGATCCACCGGGATGCCCTCGCGCTTGAGGACCTTGAGCACGCCGATCGTCGCATGGCCGAGCGCCGCTCCCGTGCCGAGGGCCAAGCCCACCTGGACGCCGCCGATGCGGCGCGCCAGACGCCCGAGAGCGCGCGCGGCCTTGGGCTCGGCGGCGAACGCGGCGTCGGCCCGGCCCTCGCGCTCGTAGGCCTCGACCGCCGCCTCGCTCCACGGCACGAGCACGCGCTCGGCGCCGACGAGCAGCGGGGCGTCCTCGGGCTCGAGGTCCCCGATCCAAAGCCTCAGCAGGCGGCGCGCCTCCTCGGCCAGCGGCGGCACCTCGACTTCCATGTGGCGGTACTGCGGGCGCATCGCGTCGCAGCCCGCCATCAGGATGAGGTCGGCCTCCGTCAGGGCCGCGCGCTCCACGTCGCCGCGCGCCCCCCCCAAGCACAGCAGCGCGAGCTCATGGCTGTCGCGCACGGTGTTGAGGAACAAGTACAGCTGGCTGAACAGACGGCCGCCGAGCGTCGCGGGCGAGACCGACAGGATGCGCACGCCCGACGGATGCTCCTGCGCCAGCGCGGCCAGGGCGGCGGGGTCGCGGAAATTGGCGCCGCGCAGCTCGCTCTCGGTCACGGGCGAAGGATGCAGGCCGGCCGCGCGCGCGACGTCCCCCGGCTCGGGCACCAGGTCCACGATGAGGACTTTTTTGCGCGTCTGCGCCGCCAGCTCCGCGCCCAGACGCCAGGCGATCAGCGCGCGGTCCGCGCGCGGCAGGGCGCAGTCGAACGCCACGAGGCGCGCCTGCTCCAACGACCGCCGCGGGGCGGCCTGCCCGCCCTCGATGAGGCGGTTGGCCAGCGTGCGCGAAAGATGCAGGAGGATGGTCGGATGCACGCGCAGAATATCCTCGAAATCCTTGCGCGGAAGCTTCAGGATCTCGCTCGTCGCGTCGACGCGCACGGTCGCGGAGCGCGCCGCGCCCGTCAGCAGGCCCGTCTCGCCGACGACGTCCCCGCGGCCGAGATAGGACACGAGGGCCTCGCGGCCGTCCGCGCTGCGGTAGCGGCGCGCGTGGCCGGAGACGATCAGGTACAGCGCGTCGGACTCCTCGCCCTGCTTGAAGAGCGTCGCGCCCTTGGGCAGCGACAGCAGCTGCAGGCGCGCCGCGACCTTGCCCAGGTCCTCGATGGACAGCCCGGAAAACAGCGGAGTGCGCTTGAGGAAGGATTCCCACGTCTGTATCTCCTCGGGCTTCATCCGGGCGCCCTCATCGGAGACGGCCCATCGGGACGCTCGGGCGCGATGCCCCGTAGACGGCGCACGCGAGCAGGCCGACGGCGGTTTTCGAATCCCGGATCCGGCCTCGGCGCACCATCTCCACGGCCTTCTTGAAGGGCACTTTCACGACCTCGAGGAACTCGTCCTCGTCGGCGCTCGCTCGTCCCTCCCGGAGCCCCGTCGCGACATACAGGTGCAGGACCTCGTCGGCGAAAGCCGGAGTCGGCCAGTAGCGGATCAGAGGCGTGAACTTGGCGGCGGTAAAGCCGGTTTCCTCCGCCAACTCGCGCTTGATGCAGGCGAGGATCGACTCGCGCGGATCGATCTTGCCGGCGGGAAGCTCGAGCGTCACCTCTCCGACGGGATGGCGGTACTGGCGGACCATGACGATCGTGTTTTTATCCAGGAACGGCACCACTCCGACGGCGCCGGGATGGGAGATATACTCGCGCGTCGCGAGCTTGCCGTTGGGAAGGCGCACGGTATCGACGTCGAAGTTGACCGCGTTGCCGCGCCAGACCGTTTTTTTGCTGACGAACGTCTCGATCAGGCCGGCGTCGCCCTTTTTCATCGCCGCATTGTAGCAAAGCGGGCGCGCGCGGGCCGCCCGGCGCCGACCGTCCCGTCGGCCATTTGGTATGATGTGGTCCCCGTAGCGGTCCATGCCCAAGCCCGAGTTCGTCCACCTCCACAACCACTCCGAATACTCCCTGATGGACGGGGTCATCCGCCTGTCCGACAAGGACGGGCATCCGTCGCAGGCGCTCAAGGATCTGGCCGCCGCGGGCGCCAAGGGCTTCGCGATCACCGACCACGGCAACATGTACGGCGCCGTCGAGTTCTATTCCAACGCGAAGGCCGTCGGCCTCAAGGCGATCATCGGCTGCGAGATGTACATCTCGAAGGGCACGCGCTTCGACCGCGGGCACTCGCAGATGGAGAACTGCCACTTGACGGTCCTGGCCAAGAACTTCGCGGGCTACCAAAACCTGATGGAGCTGTGCTCGAAGGCGTTCCTGGAGGGCTACTACTACGATCCCCGCATAGACAAGGAGCTCCTCGCCAAGCACTCGAAAGGCCTGGTGGTCCTCTCCGGCTGCCTGAAGTCGGAGCTCAACCAGTCCATCTTGTCCGGCGACCTGTCCCAGGCCGAGAAGCTGGTGACGTGGTACCGCGACAATCTCGAGCCCGAAAGCTACTACCTCGAGATCATGGATCACGGCATCGACAAGCAGAGGCAGGTGACCAAGGCCCTGCTCGAGCTGCACAAGCGCACGAGCATCCCCCTGGTCGCGACGAACGACTGCCATTACTGGAAGCCCGACGACCACGAGGCCCACGACGCGCGCGTCTGCATCGCCACCGGCCGCAAAATGGCCGACACGGAGAGGCTCAAGTTCGACTCGCACGAGTTCTACATCAAGTCGCCCGAGGAGATGCACAAGCTGTTTTCGTTCGCCCCGGAGTCGCTTTCGAGCACGCTGAAAATCGCCGAGATGTGCAGCCTCAAAATCCCCATGGATCAGCTGCTGCTTCCCGAGTTCCAGGTGCCGGAGGGATTCAACCAGGACACCTACCTGGAGCACCTCTGCCTGGAAGGCCTCAAGGAGCGGTTCAAGAACGGCTTCCGGCCGGAATACAAGGAGCGCCTGGATTACGAGTTGGGCGTCATCAAGCGGATGGGCTTCTCCGGATACTTCCTGATCGTCTGGGACTTCATCAAGCACGCCCGCTCCATCGGCGTTCCCGTCGGCCCGGGCCGCGGCTCCGGCGCGGGCGCCATCGTCGCGTACGCGCTGCGCATCACGAACGCCGACCCTCTCGAGCATCGCCTGCTCTTCGAGCGCTTCCTGAACCCGGACCGCAAGTCGATGCCCGACCTGGACATCGACTTCGCGGACACCGGCCGCGACCGCGTCATCGCCTATGTCCGCGAGAAATACGGGAAAGAGTGCGTCGCGCAAATCATCACCTTCGGTTCGTTGGGAGCCAAGCTGGTCATCCGCGACGTGGGCCGCGTCCTCGACATGCCCCTGGCGCAGATCGACGAGATCGCGAAGAAAATCCCCGTCGGCCCGAACGTCCACCTGCACGAGGCCATGCAGGGCCCCGAGCTGCAGGAGCTCGCCCAAGACCCCCAGGTCAAGCGCCTCCTCGATCTCTCGCTCAAGCTCGAGGGCCTCAAGCGCCACACCGGCGTCCACGCGGCGGGAACCTTGATCACGAAGGAGCCCGTCGCGCGCTACACGCCCCTGGCCAAGAGCTCCAAGTCCGACGTCGTGACGACCCAATACGACGGCGACGTCTGCCCGAAGCTCGGCCTGCTCAAGGTCGACTTCCTGGGCCTGCGCACCTTGTCCATCATCGACGACGCGGTCAAATTCGTGAGGGCGCGGCACGACCCTAAATTCGACATCGACGCCGCGCCGATGTCCGACCCCAAGACCTACGAAATGCTGCGCACCGGCAAGTCCCTGGCCGTGTTCCAGCTCGACTCCCAAGGCATCCGCGACCTGCTGTTCCGCATCAAGCCGACCGTCTTCGACGACATCGTGTCCCTGATCGCGCTGTTTCGGCCCGGCCCGATGCAGTCCGGCATGCTCGACATGTTCGTCGACCGCAAGCACGGGCGCGAGGAGGTCAAGTACGATCACCCCCTCCTCGAGACCGTCCTGAAGGACACCTACGGCTGCATGGTCTTCCAGGAGCAGGTCATGGAGATCGCCAAGAAGCTGGCAGGCTTCACGCCCGGCGAAGCCGACGGCCTGCGCAAGGCCATGGGCAAGAAGATCTCCGAGGACCTGGAAAAAATGCGCGACAAGTTCGTCAAGGGCGCGGCCGCCAACAAGACGAACCCGAAACTGGCGAACAAGATCTACGACATGATGGTGAAGTTCGGCGGCTACGGCTTCAACAAGTCGCACTCGGTCGCCTACGGCATCGTCGCCTACCAGACGGCCTATCTGAAGGCGAACTTCCCGATCGAGTTCATGACCGCGGTGCTCTCGTCGGAGATCGGACACTCCTCGATCGGCGCGGAGGACAAGGAGAACAAGCTCGTCACCTATCTCGAGGAAGCGCGGCGCATGGGCATGAAGATTCTGCCTCCGGACGTCAATAAATCGGAAGCCCGGTTCGACATCCAGGACGACATGATCCGCTTCGGCCTGCTCGCGATCAAGAACGTCGGCTCCGGCGCCGCGGAGTCCATCGTCGCGGCGGCCCGCCAAAAAAAGTTCTCTTCGTTGGACGACTTCTGCGCGCGCGTCGATCTCCACGCCGTCAATAAGAAGGCCGTGGAGTCCCTCATCAAGGCGGGCGCGCTCGACGGCCTGCGCCCGGGCGAGCCCGCCCCCGCCGCGCGCGCGCGCCTGCTGGGCGCCGTCGAGGAATCCGTCGGCCGCCAGCAGAAAGTGCGGGCCGATCTCGACAGGGGCCAGGGCCTGCTGTTCGGCGCCGGCGCCGCGGCCGAGGCCCCGGCGTCGTCCGCCGGCGACGCCGCCGTGAAGCCTCTCTCCGAGCACGACACGCTGACCTTCGAGCGCGAGGTTCTCGGCTTCTACTTCTCCGGCCACCCTCTCCTCTCCGTCAAAGCCCAGCTCAAGGCCGTCGCGACGCACGAGGTCGGCGAGCTGGCCCCCTCGATCACGACGCCGGTGCGGCTGGCCGGCATGATCAGCAAAATGCGCAAGATGGTCTCGAAAAAAACCGGCGAGCCCTGGGTGATCATCACGCTCGAGGATCTGACGGGCGAGGTGACCTTGCTCTGTTTCCCGCGGACCTACGCCTCGGGCGTCAACAACCTCGCCAAGATCGGCGCGTTCGTGGCCGCGACCGGACGAGTCTCGTTCAAGGGAGAAGACGCCGGCGCGGGAACCCCGGAGCTGATCGTCGACGACATGACCCCGCTCGACTCCTCCGCGACGAAGTTCGCCAAGCGCCTGCGCCTGAAATGCGACGCGACGGTCGGAACCGAGAAGCTCGAGGCCCTGCGCGACGTCCTCGAGCGCCACGAAGGCCCTTGCCCGGTCGCCCTCGAGCAGGAGACTCCCGAGGGGATCGCCATGCTCGACCTCGACTTGCGCGTCAACCTCAACCAGGCGCTGTTCGAGGCCGTCGAGGCCATCCTGGGCGAGCGCTCCTGGCACATCGACGCCTCCGGCGCCCCCGCCGTCCTCGCCCCGCGCAAGTGGGGCGGCAAGCCCTCGGCTTGAGCTTTCGCGGCATGGGCCGATTGGCAAGTCCCCGCTAGGACCATCGGCTCATGCGCTCCCTCGCCGATCCTCGATAGAATCGACCTCAGTCGCGTTCCAGACTCGGAGGAGCACACCGATGTTCAAAAAGTCCCTCGTCTCGCTCGCGTCGGCCGCCGTTCTGACGGCCGGCCCGGGACAGCTCGCCGCGACCGCCGCCGCGCAGACGTCGGTGCGCGGCCCCGCCGCCCGCGTCACCGTGGTCCCGACGATAGGAACCGGCCTCATGAGCCCCGTCATGAACGCCGCGCCCCTCAATATCCCGGCCTTGACCCCCGGCGTCTTGGCCGCTCCCGCCCTGCCCGGCGCGCCGATTCTCCCCTCCGCCGCCGAGGCCGCGCCCGCGGCGCCCGAAGACTCGCCCCTGACCGTGATCCGGGACGCCCGGGCCGGCGTCGAGGAGAAGGGCCGGGCGCTCGACGCTCTGTTCGAGGACCCGTCGGCCGCCGCAAACGTCGCGGCCGTGCAATCCAACCTCGTCCGCCCGGGCGGCGAGGTCGATTCGTACGTGCGCGGCGTGGGCTTGGATCTGTCCCTCATGGACGAGGGCGTACCCGTCTCCCGGTTGGAGGTGGAACTCGAACCCGAGCCGGTGATTCGGATTCAGTACGATTCCTCCTTAGGCAGCGCCAATCCGCCCAAGGCCATCTACGACGCGATTATGCGCGTCTCCGAATATCGTGACCATGCGTGGGTCCGCGACGCCATCGTGGTGATCGGCGACGCGAACGGCATCGAGCGCTGGTCGACCGGAGTCGTCGGCGCCAAGGGCGGCCGTCTCGTCGCGCCCGCTGATTGGGCGTCCGCCTTGAAGGATTACGCGCAGCCCCTCGAGATCTATACCGAGGGCCCGGCAGCGACATCCCCATTCGAAGGGCGCGCCCACTACAGCGTTTCGCGCATGGCCGCCGATGAAGTCATCGTCCGTCGCGATGAGGGGTGGGATCGGACGCTCTACAAGACGAATGCGGGGAAGTTCGTTGTTCTGCGTCGGCCGCATGATAAAAACGGTCGACCCGATGCGGCAAACGCGGTCTCGGGGGTTAAAATTCTCGCCGACAAGAAATCGGCGCCCGACTCCAGCGGCGTGCGCCTGCGCAACGAGGTCAACCTATTGGTCAACGTCTTCCGCCGGGGCCGGGTCGTCAAGTGGTTGAATGAGTACCTGGCCGCGCACAAGCATGAGGTCATCGGCGGCGTGTCCGTCGTCTCCCATGGTTGGTTTTATTCCGACGTGAGCGTTTGGGTGGAGGGTCCCGCGCTTCGCGCGGACGTCCTGGCCGCCGCCATCCGGGCCCGCTACGCCGACGCCGTCCAGAACTGGAACCGGGGACCCGCCGCCGGCCTCCCCGCGAATGAGGACTTTCAACCCTACCCATTTGTCTTCAAGGACGTCTCCACGAAGCACCTCGAGGGCCTGCGCAATGAAACGCTTTCCGCGCAGGGCGAGATCACGAAGGCCCGCCTTCTGGACCGCCTGAACAAAAATCAGTCTTGGGATCGGATGATCTTCGCAGACATCCAGGATCCGGTCGAGCGCGCGACCTACGAGCTGGTCCACGAGCGCTTCTTGCCCGTTCTAAGGAGCGCCGTGGAGAACGCTCAGGGCGAGGACGCCCCGGCTTACGCGCGGGCCGTACGGCAGGCGCTCGACGAGATCCAGGCCGTGGTTCAGAACGGCGCGACGATCGACGGCATCATGGCGGAACTCCAGCCTCGCTGACGGCGCGAAGCCGCAAGTTCGTTCCGGGAGAATGTTAGAATGCCCGGATGAAAATCCCCTCTGCGCTCGCCCTTGCCCTCGGATGCTGCGTCGCGCTCCACGCCCCGCTCCGGGCGTCTTCCGTCTGCGAGGAGCAGCTGGCCCTGCGACGCCCGGCGTTCCAGGCCCAATACCGCTGGGAACAGATGCGCGCGATCGGCGCCAAGGTGACGGCCCATATGAGCGCCGCGGAAAAAGAGGAGCTGCCGCGCCTGTCGGCCCGCTTCAACGCCATCGCCCACGATTCGCCGGAGCATGTGGATGAGCGCATCGCCCTGCAGGGCCGCGCGCGGCAAATCGTCCGCGCCGCCGCCGTCCGCGCCGGCTACGTCCTCATGAGGCACCCGAGCCAATTAGACCCTTTCGACGCCATGATCGGCGTCGTGAACTCGAGCGACGGCTACGCGGAGTATACGATCGAAGTCCGCGCGCTGCTGGTCTTCGCCAACCCCTACCCCCACGTGTCCCTGTGGTTCAACCGCTGGGACCCCGCCCACAACCCCCATCGCATCGTCAGCCTCGGCATCATGCCCGAGGCCGAGGACGACTACGTCGATTGGAAGGACGCCGACTTCAATCAATACAGGGGAAGCCCGGAGCGGTTTCTCAAAAGCGTCATCCCGGAGTGCCGCCCGGCCTTCGCGACGGCGGCGCTATCTTTGGCCGAGGCGATCCGGGGCCGGTTCCAATAAAGCCTTGAAGCCGGCCTCGTAGCCCAGCGGCGCGACGCCGATCGCGGCCGCCAGACGAGAGGAATCGAGCGAGCTGTCGCGCGGCCGCGGGGACGCGAATCGAACGTCGGCGGCCCGTCCCGGCCGCACCAGCCTCTCGTCGAAGCCCATCACGCGGGCGAAGATCTCCGCGGTCGCGAAGCGCGTCGCGCGCTCGGCCCCGCCCCAGTGGAACACGCCCTCGAGGTCGGGATCGGCGAGCAGCCTCGCGAGCACCTCGGGCAGCTGGTCGGCCGCCGTCGAGGTCCGCCACTGATCGGTGAAGGCCGTCACCGCCTCGCCGGCGGCCAGCTTGCCGCGCAGCCCGTCGACGAAGCTCGGGCGCCCGCCCAACGATCTCCCGTAGGCGGTGGACACGCGGAGCACGACCGCGCCCGGAGCGCCGGCGAGCGCCGCTTCCTCGCTCTCCAGTTTGCCCCGGGCGTAGACTCCCCGCGGATTGGGGGCGTCCTCCTCGGAGTACCAGCCGCGCTCGCCGTCGAATACGAGATCGGTCGAGAAGTGGATCAGCCGCGTCCTCGAGGCGCCGCACAGCCGCCCCAGCGTCTTGACCGCGTCCACGTTCACCCGCCGGGCGCGCTCCGGGTCCCTTTCGCACGCGTCCGGATCGGCCTCGGCGCCGGCGTGGACGACGACCGCCGGCGCGGCCGCGTCGAAGGCGCGCCGGATCGATTCGGGTTCGGCCAAGTTCAGGTCCAGGGCCCTTTCCCCCGCGGCCGTCCGGGAGGCCCGGAACACCGTCCAGGACCCTTCCAGGCCCGCGGCGAGACGCCGTCCTATATATCCGGTGGCGCCGGTCAGGAGAAGGGCGGGGAGCGTTTTGGTCACCTAGGTCCTTGGGCCCAGGCCGGCGAGGGCAGTAGGACTCAGGCCGGATCGAGCCGAAGCGACTATACTGTTTTATGATGAATCGAACAGCACTCGCCGCTCTCCTCCTGGCGCTGGCCGCCCCGTCTCGGGGGGATGATGCCGCGCTCCGGACCGCGAACATCTTGGCGCACGGCGGAAGCCCCCTGGCGGCCTACGACGGCGGCGCCGACGCGGGCGCCGCCGGCCGCATACAGCGCGCCGCGGACGGCGCCCTGCAGACGGGCGGCCTTGTCGTGGCCGCGCCCTCCGCGAGCCCGGCCGCGAGCGCCGAGGTCCCCGCTCCCGCCCTCAACGCCGATCGAGAAGGCTCCAAGGACAAGCCCGGATTTTTCAGCAAGCTGTTCAGCGGCAACGGACTGTTGTACGCCCTCGGCGGCGGCGTGGCCGGGGCCGCGGTCGGCTGGTACGCCGGCGGAGCGATCGGCGCGATCGGCGGCCCGCTGGGCGCGCTCATCGGCGGCCTGATCGGCGCCGTCGGCGGATTTTTCCTGTCGAAGCTTCTCGCGAAATAGCGCCTCGCCCGATATCACGCAGGAAGGCCGGCCCGTCGAGGGGCCGGCCTTCCTAGCTTCAAGCGGCCTTGAAAAACCCCGCTTCCGGGTATAAACTCAGGCCATGCCCCTCCGAACGGTTCTCCGACTAGTCCTGCTCGCGGCTCCGATAGCGATGGCCATCTCCTGCGGCGGCGGGGGCGGCGACTCCAATACATCCGCGGACGCCGATCTCATCGGCCCCTGCCAGCAGCAGGATCAGCGCTGCGGCTCGAGCGGGGACTGCTGCGGCGTGCTGACCTGCAACTCCAACGGCGTGTGCACGGGCGGCGGCTGTCAAAGCGCCGGAACCGCCTGCACAAGCTCCTCACAGTGCTGCGCGACGCTGAGTTGCTCGGGCGGCGTATGCTCCGGCGCCGCCGGCTGCAACGGCCAGGGCGCCTCCTGCGGGAGCTCCTCCCAATGCTGCGGCACGCTGTCCTGCGTCAGCGGCGTGTGCGGCGGCGGCGCGAGCTGTTTCGGCCAGGGAGCGAGCTGCGGGTCCTCCTCGCAGTGCTGCGGCGCCTTGACCTGCCGCAGCGGGTTCTGCCAGTAACCTTCGTCCCCTAACGCGCGCTTGTCGCGAGCGAGGCTCCCAAGGAAGGAACCGCCTCCGCGACGGCCGTCAGCGCCCGCGGATTCGCCGCGATCCACGAAACGGTCTGGGGATCCGCGAGCATGCCCTTCATCACCGCGGGATCGCCGAGGGCTTCCTGGATCGCGGGGCAGTCCAGCATCTTGCGCAGCATGGGGCTCGAGACGAGGGCTCGAACGGCCTTCGGATCGCGCAGGGCCGGCGTCGCGAGGAAGGCGCGGATCACCGCCGGGTTGCCGAGCAGCGCCTTCGCCACCGCGGGGCTGTTGAGCGTGACGCGCACGATCGCGGAATTCATGTAGGCATCCACCTTCCTGGGATCGCTCAAAAATGCGCGCAGGCCGCGCGCGCTGCCCAGGGATCCGCGTCTTCTCAAGAAATCCGCGGGCTCGGCGATCAGGCCCGCCATGAATTCGTGCCTCCTCGCCCAGGATTCGGCCTTCGGCGTGACGACGCTGAAACGGTTCTTGGCCGCGGCTTTCGGCGCGCCGGCGACGGCCATCTCGGCATCCGCGATCGGCCGAATCAACGACGACGCGACGGGCGCCGGCGCCGCGGGCGACGGAAAGGCGCGGGACGGAGCCGGCCCCGTCTGGAGGTTGAACGAATCGGCCACCTCCCGCGCGACGAACGCGTCGTTCGGGCGAGCCCCAACCGACCAGAGGACGGCGCCCCCGGCTCCCAAAAGCCCGAGAACGCCGATGACGGGCAAAAGAGTCCTCACCCCGCCAGGATACCCCTCCCCGAAGCGGTGGTCATGGGCCTTTGGACCCACCCTTGACAGCGCCAGGGGAAGCCATTATATATAGGCGTGACGACGATGGGACTTCGCGCGGGATGCAAGATCGCTCGGGGCGGCCTCGCCCCGGCCCTCCTGGCCGCCGTTTTGGCCGTCTCCGCGCGCGCCATGCATCCGCCCGCGCCCACCCTTCCCGCCCGCGGCCGGCCGACGGCTCCGGTGATCCTCGACCCCGGCCACGGCGGAAACGACGAGGGCGCCGTGGTTCGCGGCCTCATGGAAAAGGATATAGCGCTCATCTTCGCGAAAAAGCTCAAGGCCCGCCTCGCCAAGAGCAAAAACTCGGACCTGCCCGTGGTCTTGACGCGCGACAGCGACCGCTATGTGACCCTCGATGAGCGCCTCGTCGGCAGCGTGGACATGAGCGGCTCGATTTTCGTTTCGCTGCACCTCAATCAGGTGAAGGGCAAGAGGGCCTCGGGCGCCGTCGTGTACAGCTATGGCCCCGAGACGCTGCGCGCCTGGCGCAAGCGCCGCCACCCGAGCGTGCCGCCGATGCCCGCGCCGCCGCGCGCGCAGGCGAGAGACAGCGAGCGCCTGGCCAGGATATTCTCCCGCGTCCTGCGCGGCGACGGCTTTCACGCCGAGTCGTCGAAATCCGACTACTACGTCCTGAAGAACCCCGCCGCCCCGAGCGTGCTCATCGAGCTCGGCTACCTCAACAATCCCGACGAGGCGGCCAAACTCAACGACCCCGCCTACCAGGACAAGATGGTGGACAGCCTGGCCAGGGCGATCGAGGAGTACGCGGCGCCCAAAACCGTCACCAAGCTCTGACATGAGGGCGCTCGTGGTCGTGACCGGCGGGACCTTCGACAAGGAGTACGACGAGCTGCGCGGCACGCTGTCCTTCCGCAGGACCCACCTGCCCGAGATGCTCACGCTCGGCCGCTGCCGCCTGAAAACGCGCATCCTCGAGCTGATGATGAAGGACAGCCTGCGCATGACCGCGGGCGACCGAAGGCGCATCCTCGCGGCGTGCCGGCGCGCGCCGGAGAATCGCATCGTGATCACGCACGGCACCGACACGATGGTCGAGACCGCCGCCGTGCTCGGCGGTGGCGGCCTGCCCGGCAAGACCGTCGTGCTGACCGGGGCCATGCGCCCCTACCGTTTCGGCTCATCGGACGGGCTGTTCAATCTCGGATCGGCCCTCTCCTTCGCCCAGGCCCTGCCCCCCGGCGTGTACATCGCCATGAACGGGCTCGTCTTCTCCTGGGACGACGTGCGCAAGGACCGTCGCCGCGGTATTTTTACCGGCCAAAAGACCCAGGCGCGCTGAGACGTTCCGGGTTATAATATGGCCATGAGGGTTTCGCTCCTCCTCGGCCTGCTGCTGGCGGCGTCCGCCGCCTCCGCGCGCGTCCGCCTCTCCGGCGGCGCGAAAGCCGAGAACAAGCTGCGCCGCTTCATCGAGCAGGATGCGCGCCTCAAGGCCCGGCTCCATGAGGCGACCCGGCGCGAGGAGTTCTACCTCGCGGAGGCGCGCGAGTCCGATCTGCGCGACGCGGTGTCCGACGCCCCCCTCGGAGACGCTCTCCGCGCGGGCCTCGAAAAGACCGCGGGCGACAAGCGCCGGGGCCTGATCGAGACCTTGCCCGGGATGAGGGTCCTCCCAAGCGGGGCGGTCTGCCCCACCGTCGCCGCGTGCCCCGTTCCGGATCTCGCCCTCGATGTGGCCGACGCCGAACATCTGCCCGACTCGCTGCGCCGCCTCGTCCGCCCCTGGATGGTGCTCCAGCAGGCGCGCGGCTCCGACATCGAGTTGGCCTCGATCGACGGGCCCGGCGACGCCGCGCTCAGCGTCAAGCTCAAGGATCTCGACGCCCAGCCCCTGCTCATCAACGTCTCCCCGCGCCTCCTCGGCGGCTTCAAGGTCTGGTTCGAGCGCCCGCTCGTCCTCGCCGCGCTGTACGGCCGCGAACGCGACGCCGTCATGCGCTCCGCCCGTTAAGCCGGGCTCGGCGGCTCCGGCGCCGTCTTTTCCCACTCGCGCCACAGCAGAATCGCCACCGCCGCCAGGCCCGCGACGAAGCCGAGCCAGAACCCCAGCGCGCCCCACCCGAGGCCGAAGCCGAGCGTCAGGCCGATAGGCAAGCCGATCAGCCAATGGCCGAGCAGATTGATCACCAGCGGCCGCCGCGTCTGGCCCAGCCCGCGCAGCGCCCCCGTGAGCACGGCCTGGGCGCCGTCGAACACCGAGAACGCCGCGCCGCAGTAGAGCAGCGGCGTCGCGAGGGCGATCAGCGAATCGTCGGCGCCGAAGACCCCGAGAATGAGGCGGGGCATCAAGGCGAACGCCGCGCCCGTCGCCGCCATGAACAGCGTGCCCATGATCGTCGCGGCCCGGCCCGCGGCCTCGGCCGCGCGCGGATCGCCGCGCCCGAGGGCTTGCCCGACCCTCGCCGCCGCCGCATGAGCGAACCCCACCGGCACCATGAAGGTCATGCTCGCCAGGTTCAGCGTGAGCTGATGCGCGGCCAGGACCTCGGCCCCGAGGCGGCCGATCAGCGCCGTGACCAGGGAGAAGATCGCGACCTCCACGAGCATGGCCAGGCCGCCGGGCAGGCCGAGCGCGAATACGTCGACGAACAGCCGCCGGCGCCAGCCGTGGAACTTGAACGCGATCGCGCTCAAACGCCTCCACGCCGAGACGGCGACGACCGCGAACATCACGGCATTGGCCGCGAGCGTCGCGAACGCCGAGCCGCGCACGCCGAGGGCGGGCGCGCCGAAGAGGCCGAAGACGAGGACCGCATCGAGCGCCGCGTTGACCAGATTGCCCGCGACGATAGCCGCCACGAGCGGCGCGGTGACGCTCATGGACTGCAGGAACTGGCGGCAGGCGACGAAGCACAATCCAGGGAACACGCCCCAGCGCAGGACCGCGATATAGCCGACCGCGACCTCGGCCGCTCGGGGGTCGACGCCGATGAAGCGAAACACCGCTCCGGCGAAGCCGAATAGGCAAAAAAGCGGAAACGCCACCGCGAGGGCCAGGACCAGCGTATGCACGAGCAACTGGCCGCACAGATCGGGCCGGCCCGCGCCGAAGGCCTTCGATGAGTGGCTGTCGATGCCCATCACGATGCCCATGCCGACGACGAAGCCGGTGAAATAGGTCATCGAGCCGAGACCCACCGCGGCGATCGCCACGGATCCCAGGCGGCCGACGAAGATCATGTCCACCGTGCCGTAGAGCACCATGCCGACCTGGGTCAACGCGATGGGGCCGGCAAGCCTCAAGACGGAGCGCGCCTCGGGCCACGAAAAACTCTTCACGCCGCGAGGCGCTTGACTTCTTCTTCCTTGAGCTGGATGGAGGACTGGACGGCCTCCATCTCCTCGCCGATCGAGCGTATCCGCTCGACATCTTCATAAAGCTTCGGGTCCGACATCTCATGGGCGATGCGCTCGAGCTCGGCGTGCAGGCGCTCGAGCTCGGCCCGGGCCTTCTCGAGCGACTTCGCGCGGCGGCGCGCTTCTTTGGACGCCTCGTAGAGGTTTTCAGCCTCGGCCGCCGCTTTTTGGTCGGCGGTCGGCTCGGGCTGGTTTTTCGCGGCCTCGGCGTCGAGCTGGGCTTGGCGATGCAGAAAATACTCGAAATTGCCGGGAAACACGGTCACCTTGCCCTGCACGACGTGCACGACGTGATCGGCGACGGCGTTCAAGAAGTAGACGTCGTGGCTGATCGCGCAGATCGTGCCCTCGAACCTCTTAAGCGCCCCGACCAGGGCCTCGACGCTCGTCAGGTCGAGGTGGGTCGTCGGCTCGTCGAGAAGAAGCACGTTCGGCGGATCCAAGAGCAGCTTGGCCAGCTGCAGCCGGCTCTTCTCGCCGCCCGAGAGCACCTCGACGCGCTTGTGGACGGAGTCGCCGGGGAACAGGAAGGTGCCCAGCACGGTGCGGGTGAACAGGTCGCCGTTCGTGCGGCCGACGCTCATGGCCTCCTGCAGGACGGTACGCTTCGGCTCGAGCTGCCCCTCGCGGTGCTGCGAAAAATAGCCGACCTTCACGTTGTGGCCGAGCACGCGCTCGCCCGAGTCGATCGGGATGATGTCGCCGATCACCTTCAGGAGCGTGGACTTGCCGGCGCCGTTGGGTCCGACGAAGGCCATTTTCCAGCCGCGCTCGAGCTCGAAGTCCAGCCCCTCGTACACCTTGGTCGGGCCGTAGGACTTGAAGACGTTCTTGAGCTTGAGGACGGTCGTGCCGGTGCGGCCGGGCTGAGGAAACGAGATGCTGACCGCCTTCGACGAGGGCGGCAGCACGATCTCCTCGATCTTCTCGAGCTTTTTCATGACGCTCTGCACGCGCGAGGCGGTGGACACCCGCGCGCGGTTGCGCATGATGAATTCCTTCATCGCCTCGATCTCATCCTGCTGCTGCTTCCAGGCCGACAGCAGGCGCTCGCGCGCCGCCTCGCGCTCGGCGATGAAGCCGTCATAGTTCGTGCGGTATATCTTCAGCCGCTTCTCTTCGACGGCCACGATGGCCGAGCAAACGTTGTCGATAAAAGCGCGGTCATGCGAGATCATCAGAATGGCGCCCGGATAGCTCTGTAGGTACTCCTGAAACCAGAGCAAGGTCACAAGGTCAAGGTGGTTGGTGGGTTCATCGAGAAGCAGGAGCTCCGGCTCTTCGACGAGCAGGCGCGCGAGTGCCGCGCGCATCGCCCAACCGCCCGACAACTCGGAGAGGTGGCGGTCGAAGTCCTTGACCTGGAAGCCCAGGCCCATCAGGATCTTCTTGGCCTTCGCGGTCTCGCGACCGTCGGGATCCGAGCTGTGCGCGAGCGCCGTTTCGAGCACGGTCGCGGGGCCGATCGGCGCGTTTTCCTGAGGCAGATAGCCGGCCTTGGCGCCGCGCTTCCATTCGATGGATCCGCCCTCGAGTTCTTCCTCGCCGAGGAGCATCTTGAACAACGTCGTCTTGCCGGCGCCGTTGGGCCCCACCAAGGCGTAGCGGTCCCCCGCGTTGAGTTGGAGATCGGCGCCGGCGTATAAAATCTGGTCGCCGAAGGATTTCTTGAGGCCGCGGACGGAGATCATGAAGAGGGTATTCTACCTTCGATCAGGCGATGTCCGCGCGGGCCTTTCGGCCCTTATGCGGAAGCTCGCGCTTTGAGAATCTTCATAAACGCGGTAAAAGTTCTCAAGGACGGGTTGCCGGAAGGCTTGAGCATCTTGTGGACGTACTGCCGCGAGACTCCCAATGCCGTCGCGGTGTGAGAACGATTTAGGACGCGCAAATGCGCCCGGTAAATGTCGACGACCGCCTCGAAGTCTCCTTCGCCGACAGCCTGAAGAATAGCTTTGCGCACGAACTTGGGATCTCGGAGTGAGGCGGACGGATCATATGGGCGCGACTTTGAATCCGGCCTCAACTTAACTGGTTTCTCTTCCCAATATGATTCTCGCTCGCGCGATATCTTGTTTTTGTCCATTTTTATCGCCTCCCAACAGCATGAGCGCGATTCTCCCATCTCCATCGACCATCAAGGCAAAGTAAACACGACGGCCGCTCCTCCAGCGCAACTCGAATAACTCTTCCCCTAAATATTTCCTGTCGCCAAAATGGGAGTGCCGTTTGATTCGATCCAGCCTATCGTCCACCTGCAACTGCTCTTTAGCGCTCAATCCAAGCAGCCATGAATCGAATTCCGGCATTGACCGGATATTTATAGTGTAAACTTTAGTTTACAGTTTGTCAATACCCCGGAAACTTGAATCTCCACCCCTTTATACGATCGGGGCGCCCGAAAAGTTCCCTTATATCAGGGCTTCTTAAGGTCGCCGGAGCGATCAAAAGGCACGCCGTAGCGCGCCAGGATCGCGGGCAGGACCTTCGCGGCCGTCTCCGCGTCGAGAACGATGCGCGAGCCCTTGTTCTCGGCGCGGCCGGAGTAGTGCTCAAGCTCGATCTCATGGCGGCCGGCGACGGGCGCCTGGAAGGCCGCGACGAGATCAGTCAGCTTGCCGATGGGGCGGCCGTTGACGCGCGTGACGGGCGCCATGGACCAGCTATGGTAGCCGCGGTTGAAATCGTGGGCGAGGACGTGGGAGAGCACGACGACCTCGGTGCGCTCGGGCGCCGGCGCGCCGTCGGCGGAGAGCGAACGGACGCGGAAGCCCGCGCCGCGCGCGGCGATCAACTCGTCGCTCAAGGGCATGAAGACGAGGCCGCCGACGATGAAGTAGGAGGGCTTGGCGTCGTAGCGCGGCCCCGGGACGAGGTCGGCGGACGGCCTCATCGGGATCTTGACGACCCGCTGCCTGCCTTCGCGCATGACGACGGCGTCGACCGTCTCCCCGACCTGGCGGCGGCTGATGAGGTTGGAGAAGTCGATGCGCTCGTCGTCCCGGAAAGGGATGGTCCCATCCTGGCCGATCTTGACGCCGTCGATCATGGTCAGCGCGTCGCCCTCCTTCAGCGCGTCCCAAGCCGACGCCCCGTAGGCGACCTTGGTGACCAGAACGCCGCTGTTGTCCGCCGGCAGGGACAGGGACTTGCGCAGCCCGTCGTTCTCCGTGCCCTGCCACCAAATGCCCAGATCGGGAATGCCGTCGTAGCGCCCGTCCCGTATGTCCTTAAGGAAGCGCTCGATGATGGGCATCGGAACGACGTAGCCGATATTCTGCGCGCCGGCGCTGTGCTGGAAAGCGATGCCGATCAGCCGGCCGGCCTGGAACACGGGGCCTCCGGAGTTCCCCGGATTGATCGCCGCATCGGTCTGCAGCGCGAGGAGGGCGCGCGCGGAATGCGCGTAGACGGTCACGCCCACGCGGGAGACGATGCCCTCGGTCACGGAAAGATCGGCGCCGCCGATCGGATAGCCGTACACGGAGACCTTGTCGCGCTGGGAAGGCAGGCCGCCGAACTTGGCCGCGGTCGTGCCCTCGAAAAATGACTCGTCGTCGACGGTGATCACCGCGGTCTCGCCGTCGTGGCCCACGAAGGCGACGCGCGCGGGATACTTCTTGACGTCGCCGGACTTGCGCACCGACAGATAGGCCGCGTTGGCGACCACGTGGCCGTTGGTCAGGATGCGGCGGCCCTCGATCACGACGCCGGAGCCGGTCCCCCCTTCCTGACGGCCGGGCTGCCAAGGCTGGGCGTAGTCCGGAGCGCTGGCCACGAAATGGATCTGCACGGTCGCCCGGCGCATGTCGCGGTCGTTCGACGCCGCGAAAGCGGGCGCGGCCAGCAGGGCGGCGAGAAAGAGCGGGGTTTGGCGTGTCATCATGGAATCCTAGCATGTGGTACGCTATGCGTTCGACTCATGGCCAAGACGCGCATCGTCGCCCTCAACAAGCCCTACGGAGTCCTGACCCAATTCACCGACAAGGACGGCAAGCCGACCCTATCGCGCTTCTCCTTGCCGGCCGGCGTCTATCCCGCGGGCCGTCTCGACTTCGACAGCGAGGGCCTGCTGCTGCTCACCGACGACGGCGGGCTGGTCCACCGGCTGACGGACCCCAGACACGCCCACCCGCGCGTGTACTGGGCCCAGGTCGAGCGCGTGCCCGATGAGAGCGCGCTCAAGGAGCTGCGCAAGGGCGTCATGCTCGGCGACGGCAAGACCTTGCCCTGCGGCGCGCGCCTGCTGGCCGCGGAACCCGGCCTGCCCCCGCGCGATCCCCCGATCCGCTTCCGCCTCAACGTCCCGACGTCCTGGATCGAGCTCACGATGATCGAAGGCCGCAACCGCCAGGTCCGGCGCATGACCGCCGCCGCCGGCCATCCGTGCCTGCGCCTCGTGCGCGCGGCCATCGGCAAGGTCACCTTGAAGGACCTGGCCCCCGGCCAATGGCGCTGGGTCGATCGGCGCGAACTATAAGCGCCGACCGGCATGGACTAGCGGCGCGGGATGGAACGGCGCCGCACGCGGAACGAGGACATTAAGGAAGGACGGTAGGTCTTCATGCGCGGCGGCACGCGGTAGGGGAAGCCCGGCAGCGCCTTGCGCTCGATTTCCTGGCCGATGAAGGCCTCGATGATCGGCACGAGCTTCTCCTCCTCGAGGGCCACGAGCGTCGCCGCGTCGCCCGCGGTCATCGCGCGCCCGGTGCGGCCGATGCGGTGCACGTAGTCCTCGGGATGCTCGGGTACGTCGTAGTTGATCACGTGCGAGACCTCGGGGACGTCCAGGCCCCGGGCGGCCAGGTCGGTCGCCACAAGAACGGTGTGCCGGCCCTCGCGGAAGTCGGCCATTCCGCGGTCGCGCTCGCTTTGCGAGAGATCCGAGTGCAGGACGACGCAGCGGACGGCCTTGCGCTGGAGCCAGCCGGCGACGCGGTCGGCGCGGACCTTCGTGCGCGTGAAGATGATGACGGAGTCCACGCCGTCCACCTTGAGCATCGCCTCGAGCAGGACGGCCTTCTGGTCCTCGGTGACCGGAAACAGCCACTGCTTGATCGTCGTCGCGGTCGCGCGCGGCTTGTCCACCGAGACGCGCACGGGGGCGCGCATGAATTCATTGACCACCCGCTCGACTTCGATCGGGATCGTCGCGGAGAACATCAAGGTCTGGCGCTCGGCCGGGAGCATCTTCATGATGCGGCGCACGTCGGGCATGAAGCCCATGTCCAGCATGCGGTCGGCCTCGTCGAGGACGGCGACGCGCACGTTCTGCAGGTTGAAGGTGCCTGAGCGGATATGATCGAGCAGGCGGCCGGGCGTCGCGACGACCACCTCGGCGCCGCGCTTGAGCTCTTGGGTCTGGGCGTGGAAGCTGGCGCCGCCGATGACGGTGACGCATCTCACGGGCGAGAACTTGGCGAGCTCGCTGATCATGCGCTCGACCTGGCTGGCGAGCTCGCGCGTCGGCGTCAGGACGAGCGCGCGCACGCGCAGGCCGGACTTGGCCCCGCCCTCGGCCTCGCGGTCGGCGAGCAGGCGCTGAAGCAGCGGAAGCGTGAAGGCGACGGTCTTGCCGCTGCCGGTCTGCGCGGAGCCGATGACGTCCTTGCCGAGCAGCGCCTCCGGCAGGGCGGCCGCCTGGACCGGGGTCGGGGCGGCGTAGCCGAGGGCCTGCACGCCTTGGAGGAGCTCGGGACGAAGGCCGAAACTGTTGAAGGGCATGGGAGGAACGGTAGTGTAGCAAACCCGCCGCCGTTGAAAAGCGGCCGATCGTGCTAGAATGTACGTACCGATGTTTCGCCCATCGATGAGCGCCCTGGCCGCACTCCTCCTCGCTCTCCCCCTCCAGGCGCAGATCGCGAGGGTCACCGCCTCCTTCTCCCCGGTTCGCGGCGCGCCCGCCGTCGCCCGCATCGTTTCGCCGACGGCGCCTTCACCCCTGGCTCCGTCGCCCCTGCCGGCGGCGTCCGCGCTCGTCCCCGCGTTGTCCCTGCCCGCGTCGTTGACGGCGCTCGATGTCGTCATCCCTGACGCCGCGAGGCCCGCGGCGCCGCTCGAGGACTGGGCAAGCCGCTTCGACTTTCAGCCGGGCGAGCAGTTCTTCGACGGCGGGCGCGCGCTCCGATCCGAGGCCGGCGCGACGTTCGCCTACGCACCCAAGCGCGGCGGGGCCGTCCGCGTCCACATCGTCGAGCGCGCGCCGCTCGCCGAGACGAAGGCCGTTCCCGGAACCGAGGGCCTGTCCGGCGCGACGCTGCTCGACGCGCTCCATGCGATCTCCGGAAAAGGCCACCGGGAGCGCGCCTATAACGAAGCGTCCGACTACCTGTTCTCGACGGCCGATCAGGTCGCGATCAACGGCGTGCGCGGCGTCGTCGACGCCTATTCCGGCGTCTTCGTTCCCGGCACGAGCAAGGACGGCGTCGACTATCCCGAAACCGGCGACGCCAACGGCGACGGCTTCGCGGATAAGGACGGCATGAACGTCGAGCACACCGTTCCCCAGTCCGTTTTCAAGCAGGCCTTGCCGATGCGCTCCGACCTGCATCACCTGA
>JACQJQ010000185.1 GCA_016204945.1 Elusimicrobiota bacterium | reverse complement strand
GCTGGCGGCCGCCGTCATCGTCCTGCTGCGCCGGCCGCGGGTCAAATTCCTGATCGCCGGGCGCGGCCCGGAGGAAGCCGGCCTGCTGAAAAGCATCGAGCGCATGGGCTTGCTCGGGAAAGTGCTCCTGCTCGGCCATCGCGACGATCCGATCCCGATGCTCAAGGCGCTGGACGTCTACGTCCAGTCTTCATGGGGCGAGGGCATGGGCTCGGTCCTGATCGAAGCCGCCGCGTGCGGCGTGCCGGTGGCGGCCACGAGCGCCGGGGGCATCCCCGAGGTCGTGGAGGACGGCGAGACCGGACTCCTCGCCGCTCCGCGCCGCCCCGAGGAGCTGGCGGCCGCCTTGACGCGTTTGATCGACGACGAATCGCTCCGAGAGAGGCTCGCCGCCGAAGGCCGCCGGCGCGTCGGACGCTTCGGGCTGGCGCGCATGGCCGACGACATGGAGAAGATCTATGACGCCATCGCTTAGCGCGATCCTGATCGCGAAAGACGAGGAGCGCGATCTGCCGGGATGCTTGGATTCGCTGCGGGGCTTGGCGGCGCAGATCGTCGTCGTCGTGTCGGACGACACCGCGGATCAAACGGAAGCGGTCGCGCGAAGCCATGGCGCCAGGACTCTGCGAAGAAAGTTCGACGATTACGCGCGCATGCGTCAGGCCAGTTTGGACGCCGCGGACGGCGACTGGTGCTTATGGATCGACCCGGATGAGCGCCTGACGCCGGAGCTGGCGGCGGAAATCCGCGGAACTCTCTTGAAGGATCCTCCCTGCGCCGCCTTCGATATCCCCTTTTCCGTTCGATTCATGGGCCGCGAAATGCGCTGGGGCGGCCTCGGCCGCGAGTCGCACGTCCGCCTCTTCCGCCGCGGAAAAGCCCGCTTCACCGGCGGCGCTCTCCATGAGAGCCTCGCCGTCGAAGGCCCCGTCGCCGCGTTCAAAAACAAGATCGTTCATGAGCCCTATCGGGATATTCCCGACTATCTGTCCAAGCTCGATCGCTACACGACCTTGGCGGCCCGGAAGCGCTTCGAGGGCGGGAAGCGCTTCAATGTCTTCCATCACCTCATCCTGCCCTGGGAATTCTTCTCCCGCGCCGTGCTCAAGCTCGGATTTCTCGACGGATACCCGGGCGTCGTATGGGCCGGCCTGTCCTCCTTTCACAGCTGGCTCAAATATGTAAAACTGGGCCGCATGCAGAAAGAGAGGACGCCATGATCGGAGCGCTCGCGATCCTCGGCGCCGCCGCGGCGGGAGCCAGCGCCCGCTGGAATTGGTGGCGCCCCGCCGTCTCCGGCGGCTTGCCCGTCTTGATGTACCACAAAATCGGCGATTATCCGCCCGGTTCGAAGCTCAAGAAGCTTTGGGTCGCCGCGGCCGACTTCCGCCGGCAGCTCGAGTACCTGAGAGACCACGGCTACGCCGCCGTCGGCTTGCGCGATTGGCGAGACGCCGAGAAAGGCGTCAGGCCCCTGCCCCCCAAGCCCGTCATGATCACGTTCGACGACGGCTACATGAACAATTACGACTTCGCCTTCCCGCTGCTCAAGGAGTTCGGCATGAAGAGCTGCGTTTTCCTCGTCTATGAAACGGTCGGGAAGCACAACGGCTGGCACGACCCCAAGACCGAGCCTTGGCTGAGGATGCTGACCTGGTCCCAGATCAGGGAAATGCGCGACTCGGGGCTCGTCGAGTTCGGCTCCCACACGATGCGCCACCGCAATCTCGCCGAGCTTCCGCTCGATGAAGTCAAATGGGAGCTTGCGGAAAGCAAGCTCCGCCTTGAAGATCGCCTCTCTTGCGAGATGCTGGGGTTCGCCTATCCGTATGGTTCCGGAGCGTATAAAGCCGACGTGCGCCGCGCCGCGCTCGAGGCGGGCTACCGGTTCGATTTTTCCATCAAACAGGGCATCTCGTCCATCCCCTGGAACCGCGAGAAGGAGGCGGTCAAGCGCCTCCTGATCCGCGGCGACGACGGCATGTTCGACTTCCACCTCAATTTGACGAGAGGCAAGGCCCGCTTTTGATCCCCGCCCCGCCCCAGCCGCGCTCCATCCTGGCCGTCCAGCTTCGCCGCCTCGGCGACGTGATCATGACCGTGCCCGCTCTCGAGGCGCTGAAAAAAAAGTTTCCGGCCGCCAGGCTCGACTTCCTGGTGGAGGGCCCCGGCGCCGAGGCCGTGGCCGGCCATCCGGCCATCGACCGCATCCTCGCGTACGACGCCCGCGACCCCTGGAGCGCCGTTCGTTGGATGCTCGATATCCGCGCTCGGCGCTACGACTGGGTCGTCGATTTCCTGGCCAATCCGCGCACGGCCCTGCTGACGGCGTTCTCGGGCGCCGCGGTGAGAGCCGGGCCCGGGCACGTGGCGCGGCGCTGGGCCTACAATCGCCGCATGATCCAATCCCCCCAGGCCTGCTACGCCGCGCTCGAGAAAGTCCGCTGGCTCTCGGTCCTGGGGATCGCTCCCGGCGACGCGCCCGCCCTGCCTCGGCTCGTGCTGGCCGAGCGCCCCGCGAGGCTCGAGAACGTCATCGGGCTCGCTCCGGCCTCGCGCAAGGAAACCCGCCGCTGGCCCGCGTCGTGGTACGCGCGGCTCGGGCGCCTGCTGCGCGACAAGCACGGCTGCGCGCTCAAGGTGTTCTGGGGCCCGGGAGAGAAGTATCTGGCCGATGAGGTCGCGCGCGGAATCGGCGAGGGCGCCCGCCCCGCCCCTGAAACGCGCGCGATCCGGGAGCTCGCGCGCGAGCTCGTCTCCTGCCGCGTCCTGGTGGGCAACTGCGCGGGGCCCAAACACCTGGCCCTCGCCCTGGGCGTGCCCACGGTGACGGTTCACGGCTCCTCGGACCCCTCCGTCTGGACGCCCGCTCATCCCGACCACCGCTTCGTCCGTCTCGAGGAACTCCACTGCATCGGCTGCCGCCTCAACGAATGCCCCTACAATCTCGAATGCCTGCGCCAACTGCCCGCCGAGCGCGTCCTGCCGGCCGTCGAGGAACTGCTCGCGAAAACGGAGGCCCGCGCGCGATGAACTGGTCCAAACGCCGCAAGAAGCTTCAAGGCTCGGCCGGCGGGCGCGCGCTGCTCGGCGCCGCCTCGCTGGCGTACGGCGCCGGCGTGCTCCTGCGCCGCGGGCTCTATGCCGCGGGCGCGCTGCCGCGCAAGCGCGTCGGCGCGAGGGTCGTCTGCGTCGGGAACCTGACCGTCGGCGGCACCGGCAAGACCCCGGCCGTGCTTCTCGCCGCCGAGACCCTGCGCAAGCATGGGCACGAGGTCGCCGTCCTCTCGCGCGGCTACGGCCGCCGCGCCCCGAGGCAGGAGGTGTCGGTCCTCCTCGACGGCCGCCACATGGACTGGAGGGAGTGCGGCGACGAGCCTTGGATGATCCAGCAATCCTTGCGCGGGCAGGGCATCCCCATCCTCGTCTGTCCCGACCGCGTCAAGGCCGGGGAACTCGCCGTCGAGGTGTACGGCAGCCGCGTGCTGATCCTGGACGACGGATTCCAGCACCTGCGCCTGCATCGCGACCTCGACATCGTGCTCATCAGCGCGCGAAACCCCTTCGGCGGGCGACGCCTCCTCCCGCTCGGGGACCTGCGGGAGCCGCTCTCCGCGCTGCGGCGCGCCGGCATCGTCGTCATCACGCACGCGGACCGCGTGACCTCCGGCGAGCTCACGCGCCTGCGCGAGGAGATCGAACGGCTGCACCCCGGGGTGCAGGTCGTCGAGTCCGCGCACAAGGCCGACCACCTTCTCGACGTCAAGACGGAGGAGAAGCTTCCGCTCACGCGCCTGAAAGGACAGGCCGTCGTATCCCTGTCGGGCATCGGCGACCCGCTCTCCTTCGAGGCCCAACTCGAGGCTCTCGGCGTCACGATCGCCCAGCGCTGGCGCTACCCGGACCACCATCCCTACACGAGCCGCGAGCTGAAGTCCGTCGAGGACCTGCGCGGCGGCCTGCCGCTCGTCACGACCCACAAGGATTTCGTCCGCCTCCCCGGGGATTGGAGGGAACGCCTGGCCGGAGAAGTCTTCGTCGTCGGCATCAAGCTGGAGCTGCTCAAGGGCCGCAACGCCTGGATCGACGCGCTCGAGCACCTCGCCAAGGGCCGGCGCAAGTGAGGACGCGCGCGGCGCTGCTGATGGCGGCCTGCGCCCTCATCGCCGCCTGCGCGGTGCGCCGCCGCGCGAGCGACCCAAGGCCCCTGGCGCCCGCCCAGGAGGAAGCCCCGCGTCCCGCGGCCGAGCGGAGCGCGGCTCCGGCCGGACCGCGCGGCGAGGCCCCGCCGCCGCCCGCCGCGGGCAAGGAAACGGGCGCCAAATCCAGGCAGTGGGGCCGCGTCGCGATCAGCACGGCGATTCTGTCGCCCGCGCAATTGATCGGCCCCGAGGTCCCCTACTCGCCCGAATACCGCGCGCTCCCTGTTTTCCCCGAGAAGCTGGTCTTCGACATGTCCTGGGGTTTCTTGTCGGTGGGAGAGGCCACGCTCGGCGTGGACAAGATCGTGATGTTCAACGGCCGCCCCGCCTATCACATCGTCAGCGAGGCGCGCTCGAACGCCTTCTGCGACGCTTTCTACATGGTCCGCGACCTCAACGAGTCCTGGCTCGATGCGCGGACGCTGACCTCGCTCGGCTACTCGAAGAAGATTCGCGAGGGGCATTTCTTCCGCGACGAGTGGGTTTTGTACGACCGCGACGCCGCCGTCTTCGTCAACCGGCGCGTCGCCAGGGACGGAAGCTTCAGCGTGCGCGCCGGAACGATCCCGGCGCAGGTCCAGGACATCCTCTCCAGCATTTTCTACACGCGCGCCCAGCCGCTCCCGGACGGAGCCCAAGTGACGGTGGACGTGAACACGCCGGACAACTGGCCGTTGCTCATCAAGGTCATGAAGCGGGAGACGCTGAAGGTCCCCGCGGGCCGGTTCGGCTCCATCCTCCTCGAGCCCATGATGGCCCGGGAAGGAATCTTCGTGCAGAAGGGCAAGCGTCTGCGCCTGTGGTTCTCCGATGACCCGCAAAAGCGCCTGCTCATGATGCGGGCCGAGGTCTTCTTCGGCAATATCACGGGGGCGCTGCGGGAAATGTTATGATCAACACCCGTACGATGCCGACATCGCTCGCCGAGCGCCGAGAGCTCCTGCGGACCATCGACCGCTTCGCCGGGCGGCGCGTCCTCGTCATCGGCGACCTCATGCTGGACCAGTACGTGCGCGGCGCGGTCGGCCGCATCTCCCCCGAGGCGCCCGTGCCCGTCGTGCGCGTCACCGACGACTCCTGCATCCCGGGCGGCGCCGGCAACGTGGTCAACAACCTGGCCGCGCTCGGCGCCCGCGTCCGCGTCCTGGGGGTCATCGGGGAGGACGAGGCGGGCCGGCGCCTCATGGAGCATTTCCGCGGACGCCGCGTGGACGTCGGCGGCGTGCGCGTGGACGCCATGCGCCAGACCACCCAGAAATGCCGCGTCATCGCCGAACGCCAGCAGGTCGTGCGCTTCGATCGGGAGACCTCCGGCCCGCTGTCTCACGCGAGCGAGTCGCTCCTTCTGGAGAGCCTCGATGAGTCTCTTCCCCAGGCCGAGGCCGTCATCTTATCCGATTACGGCAAGGGCGTCGTCAACCCGCGCGTGCTCGCGCGCGCGATCAGGGCGGCGCGGCGCCGCGGCATTCCGGTCACCGTGGATCCCAAGCCCGAGCATTTCCGCCTGTACAAGGGCGCGACCTGCGTGACGCCGAACACCGCCGAGGCCTGGGCGTGCATGCGCCGGCATCCCGCGACCGGCGGCGCCGCCATCGACGCCCTGGGAACGGACATCCTCAAGGCCCTGAAGAGCCGCTCGGTGCTGATCACCCGGGGGCCCGACGGGATGAGCCTCTTCGAGTCCGAGGGAAGCCGAAGCCCCCGGATCACCCACATCCCGACCCGGGCCCGGGAGGTCTTCGACGTCTCCGGCGCGGGCGACACCGTGATTTCGACCTTGACGCTCGCCCTGGCCGCCGGAGCCTCCCTGCGCCGCGCGGCGGCGCTCGCCAATCACGCGGCCGGCATCGTGGTCGCCAAGCTCGGCACCGCGACGGCCGACGTCTCGGAACTCGCGAGGGCCGTCAAATGAGCGCCTGCCTGACCGTCATCCCCGCGCGCCTCGGCTCCGTCCGCTTCCCCCGCAAGGTTCTGGCCAGGCTCGGCGGCCGGAGCATCGTCGAGTGGTGCTGGCGCGCGGCGAAGGCCGCCCGGCTCGGGCCCGTGCTCGTGGCCGTCGACTCGCGCGAGGTCGCCGACGAAGTCCGCCGCTTCGGCGGCGACTGCGTCATGACCCCCTCGTCGTGCCCCTCGGGCTCCGACCGCGTCTGGCTGGCGGCGAAGAATCGCCGCGAGCCGGTCATTCTGAACTATCAAGGCGACATGCCCCTGCTCAAGCCCTCGACCCTGCGCGCGACCGTGAAGGCCTTGAGGCGGGGAGCGGATATCGCCACCTCGGTGATCAGGATCGGCGACGCGCCGCGGCGAGCGGATCGGAACGTCGTCAAGGCGGTCTTGACCGGCGGCGGCCGCTGCCTCTACTTCTCCCGCGCCCCGGTCAGTTCCTGGGAGCACCTGGGGCTCTACGCCTACCGCCGCGCCGCGCTCAGGCGCTTCGTCTCCCTGCCCCCCTCGCCGCTGGAGAAGACGGAGAAGCTCGAGCAGCTGCGCGCCCTGGAGGGCGGCATGCTCATCCGCGCCGCCGTCGTTCGCGAGCGCCCGGTCGCCGTCGATGTCCCCTCCGATTTGAGACGCGCCGAGACTTTATTGCGCCGAGGAGACTCATGACCACGAAATACATCTTCGTCACGGGCGGGGTCGTCAGCTCGCTTGGCAAGGGCATCACCGCCTCCTCGCTCGGCAAGCTCCTGCAGGCCCGCGGCCTGCAGGTCACGATGCTCAAGTGCGACCCCTACATCAACGTGGATCCCGGGACCATGAACCCGTTCCAGCACGGAGAGGTCTTCGTCACGGAGGACGGGGCGGAAACGGATCTCGATCTCGGCCATTACGAAAGGTTCCTCAACAAGGAGATGCACCACTACAACAACTTCACGGCCGGCAAGGTTTATGAGACCGTGATCGCGCGGGAGCGCCGCGGCGACTTCCTCGGCACGACCGTCCAGGTCATCCCCCATATCACCGACGAGATCAAGAACCGCTTCCGGGTCGCCGCGAAGGGCGCGGACATCGCGATCATCGAGATCGGCGGCACCGTCGGCGACATCGAGAGCCTCCCGTTCCTGGAGGCCGCGCGCCAGATCGGCCTCGAGGCGGGGCGGGAGAATTCGCTGTACGTGCACGTGACCTTGATCCCCTACATCAAGGCGTCCGAGGAGCTGAAGACGAAGCCGACCCAGCATTCCGTCCAGAAGCTGCGCGAGATCGGCATCGCCCCCGACGTGCTCGTATGCCGCTCCGAGAAGCCCGTCGGCCCGGACATGAAGGCCAAGCTGTCCATGTTTTGCTCCGTCCCCAAGGAGTCCGTCATCGAGGCGCCGGACGTGGACAGCATCTACGAGGTCCCCACGGTGTTCCATAAGCAGGGCCTCGACGATCAGGTCATGATGCTGCTGCGGCTGCGCACCCAGGCCAAGGACCTCGACAGCTGGAACGAAGTGGTGCGCCGCCTGACGCATCCGAAGCGCGAGGTCGTCGTCGCGCTCGCGGGCAAGTACACGGATTACAAGGACGCCTATAAATCCGTCAACGAGGCGCTCGTCCACGGCGGCGTCGCCAACGAGGCCAAGGTCCGGATCCGCTTCCTCGACACGACCGACCCCAAGATCCAAGAGCAGCTCGATGGAGTGCACGGCATCCTGGTGCCGGGCGGCTTCGGCGACCGGGGCATCGAGGGCAAGATCCGCGTGGCCCAGCTGGCGCGCGAGAGGAAGATCCCCTATTTCGGCCTGTGCCTCGGACTTCAGATCGCGGTCATCGAGTTCGCCCGCAACGTGCTGAAGCTCGCCGGCGCCCATTCGACCGAGTTCGACCAGAAATCCCGTTATCCCGTCATCGACCTCCTGCCCGAGCAGAAAACGGTCAAGGACAAGGGGGCGACGATGCGGCTCGGCACGTACGAGTGCACCCTCAAGAAAGGCACGCTGGCGCACAAGGCCTACGGCGCGCTCAGCATCTCGGAACGGCACCGGCATCGCTTCGAGGTCAACAACAAGTTCCGCAAGCTCCTCGAGGATGCCGGACTGTCGGTCGCCGGACTCCATGCCCCCAAAAACCTCGTCGAGATCGTCGAGCTCAAGGACCACCCTTGGTTTCTGGCGAGCCAATTCCATCCCGAATTCAAGAGCCGCCCCGAGGCGCCGCATCCGCTGTTTCGCGACTTCATCGCCGCCTGCGTCGAGCGCGCCGAGACCCGCGCGAGGAACCCGCTCCATGCGTGAGAACGTCGTCCAAATCGGCGAGGTCCGCTTCGGCAACGGCCTGCCCGTCGCGTTCATCGGCGGACCGTGCGTCATCGAGTCCGAAAGGCTCCTGCGCACGGTCGGCCGCGCCTTGAAGAAGGCCTGCGGCGCGCTGAAGGCCGGCCTCGTCCTGAAGGCCTCCTTCGACAAGGCCAATCGGACCTCCCTGAAGTCGTTTCGCGGACCCGGCCTGGAGGAAGGCCTGCGGATCCTGTCCAAGGTGGCGGCGGAGCTCGGCGTGCCCTGCGTGACCGACGTCCACGAGCCGGGGCAGGCCGCGCTGGCCGCTCGATACGTGGACATGCTCCAGGTTCCGGCGTTCCTCAGCCGCCAGACCGACCTGCTCCTGGCCTGCGGCCGCACGGGCAGGGCGGTGAACGTGAAGAAGGGGCAGTTCCTGTCGCCCTACGACATGAAGCACGCCGTCGAGAAGATCCTCTCGACGGGCAACCGCCGCATCCTGCTCACCGAGCGCGGCTCCTCTTTCGGGTACGGAAACCTGATCGTGGACATGCGCTCCTACCAGATCATGCGCTCCTTCGGCTTTCCGGTGATCCACGACGCGACCCATTGCGTCCAGCTTCCCGGCGGCAACGGCGCGACGACCGGCGGCCAGCGGGAGTTCGTGCGTCCGCTCGCCCGCGCCGCCGCCGCGGCCGGCGTCGCCGGCGTCTTCTTCGAGACTCATCCCGATCCGGACAAGGCGCTGTCGGATGGCCCGAACGCGCTGGCGCTCGCCTCGGTCCCCTCGTTTTTGCGCGAAATCCGCCGCTTCGACGCGCTGTCCAAGGAGCTCTCATGAGCCAGCCCAACCCGCAGCAGCCGCAGCAGCCGTATCAGCCGAAGAAATCGAAGAAGGCCGCCGCCCAAGAGGCCCTGATCTCGCCGCCGTGGTTCCCCGACGCGATGTGGCATTTGAAGACTCTCGCCGCCATCTACGCCGTCCTGATCGTCGCCTACTTCGGGATCTCCCGCGCGTTGAGCGGCCTCTCCAAGCCCTATCGCCTGCGGCGCATCCCGATGGAAATGACGCCCTGGCTGCACCCCGGAGGCAAGGTGCATCTGCCCGAGGAAAAGCTCGTGGTTCCCCCGGACGACGAGCCCTCGGCCCCGCGCCGGTGACATGCGCGTCCACTGCGCGGCGCTTCTGCTCGCCCTGTCGGCCTGCGGGAAAGCCGAGGAGGACGTCCAGGGCGAGCGCCGGCAAATCATGGAGGGCCTGACTCTGAGCCAATCCGAGAAGGGCCAGCCCTCCTGGACCCTCAAGTCCCGCCACGCCGTCCTGCATGAAGACGAGAAGCGCGCGACCCTGGCCGAGCCGGTGATGGAGTTCTACAAGTACGGCAAGGCCGTCTCGCGCGTCACCGCCCGCTCCGGCGAGGTCGAAACCGAGTCGCACGACGTGCGCCTTTCCTCCTCGGTGGCGCTCGACTCCTTCGAGGACAAATCGCGCCTGACCACGTCCGAACTGCTCTACAGTTCCGCGCGCGGCCTCTTCACCACGACGGCCGAAGTCCTGGTGAAGAGGCCCGAGGGGGCGCTGCGCGGCCGGGGGCTCGAGGCGAAGCCCGACCTCTCCGAGGTCCGCATTTTCGACCAGCGCTCGACCTTCAGCGGAGCGCCGCGATGAGGAGCCTCGTTTTCATCCTCCTCGCCCTGCCCGCCTCGGCCGCCGCGCCCCTCGTCGGCTCGGTCGTGCGCAGCAAGCAGTACGTGATACACCGCGGCGCGAACAAGGAGGAGGAGCTCATCGGCGACGTGCGCTACGAGGCGGCGGGCACGCGCATGACCTCCGATTGGGCCCTGTTCAAGCACGCCGACCGGACGTGGCGGGCGAAGGGCTCGGTGTTCCTGCGGCGCGAGACCGAGGACGGCACGGTGTTCACGGCGCGCGGACAGAAGGCCGGCCACAACGAGGAGTCCATGCTCGGCTTTCTCGAGCCCGCCCCCGGGGGGCGCGTCCCGTTTTCGCGCGCGCCCGCCGGCCTCCTCGAGCCGGACCAAGGCGAATGCGGCCGCGTCTCCTGGAACGGCGAAAGCCGCGTGACCTTGTCCGAGGGCGCCAGGGTCTGGGGCCCCCGCCTGGAGTTCGCCTCCGACGAGGCGGTTTATGAGAAGCCCTCGGGACGCCTCACCCTCGGCGGCGGCCGCCCCGTGCTGCGCAAGCTCGAGGGCGAGTGGACCACCGCGCTCAAGGCCGACGAGATCGTCGCGACCGAGATGCCCAAACGCGTGTCGGCGCACGGACGCGTCAAAGGATGGATGATCTTCAAGGACCGCGACAAGCTCAAGGAGCTCGGCAAATGAAGCTCGAGGCGCGCGACATCCGCAAGACCTACGGCGAGCGCATGGTCGTCAAGGGCATCACGCTGAACGTCGCCTCCGGAGAGATCGTCGGCCTGCTAGGCCCCAACGGCGCCGGCAAGACCACCACTTTCTACAGTCTCGCGGGCTTCGTGACGCCGGAGGCGGGCCAGATCCTCCTCGACGAGGAGGACGTGACCGCTCTGCCCATGTACGAACGCGCGCGCCGGGGCCTGGGCTACCTCGCCCAGGAGCCGACGGTGTTCAAGGGCCTGAGCGTCGAGGAAAATCTGCGCGCGGTCCTCGAGCGGACGGTGCCCGGCAAGCTCGAGCAGATGCGCCGGGTCAAGGGTCTCCTCGAGGAATTCGGCCTCTGGGATATGCGCCGGCAGAAGGCCTGGACCCTCTCCGGCGGAGAAAAGCGCCGCCTCGAGGTCGCGCGCTGCATGATCGGCGACCCCAAGCTCATCCTGCTCGACGAGCCCTTCG
>JACQJQ010000184.1 GCA_016204945.1 Elusimicrobiota bacterium | reverse complement strand
GCTCTGGCCCTCGCCCTCGAGCTGGTAGATGTAGACGCCGCCGGGCACGCTCCGGCCGTTGGACGTTCCGTCCCAGAGCAGGCTGTTCTGCACGGGACCGGGGAGCAAGTCCGAAACCACGACGCGCCCGCGCAGGTCGAGGATGCGGCCGCGGACGTGCGCGTCGCGCGGGTTGTCGAAGGTGAAGACGACGCTGTCGTTCTTGCCGTCGCCGTTGGGCGTCACGAAGCGGTTGGACAGCCCCGCCAGGTTGAAGGCGAAGCTCGTGACGCGCTCGACGGAGCGGACCTGATAGAGCCCGAAGTACTTCGTCTCCAGGAACATGTCCCGCGAGAGCGTGCCCAGCTGGCCGTACGACTGCGCCAGCGTGTCGCGCTTGCCGTAGAGCTGCAGCCAGCGCACGCCGTTCCACCAGTAGACGCTGGCGTTCTGCGGGTCGGCCGCGGCGCCCGAGAAGGACGGCGCCGTCGAGCTCCCCGAGATCTCGTAGTGCATGTGCACCCGGCCCAGACCCTCGAGACTGAAGTTCGCATCGGGAGTCAAGCCGCCGCGATAGGCCTTGAATTCCAGCGACTGGTACACGCGCCCGCCCAGGTCCTGCGGCCGGCTCGAGGGCACGATCGCGTAGGCGCTGCCGGGATCTCCGGGCGCGCCGACCAGGGGGCCGACCAAGGAGCTGGGGATGTAGAAGTAGCTCTGATCGTCCGGGGCGACGGAGTAGGCGTCGAGCGTCGCCGCCGAGCGGACCAGGGACTGCCGCGACAAGGTCAGGTCGGAGTTCGAGTTCTCCGAGCGCACCGTGTAGTAGAACTCCGGCCCGGAGGCCGAGTCCGTCCAGGACCAGGTCGCCGTGGACACGTCCGCGATCTGGCTCCAAGTCGACAGGATCGGGGTCGTCGAGCGGTAGACGCGGTAGCCGGAGAGCTCGCCCAGGGCGGGCGCTCCGGGATCGACGAAGGCGCCGCCGTCCTCGTAGCGCACGACGGGCAGCCAGCTCACGGTCGCCGTGCCGGGCCCCGCGCTCAGGCCGATGCCGTACGGCGTCTGGGCCGGGCGCCGGGTCAAGGTCCCCATCACGGTCGCCGACGGCGCGCTCTCCAGCGCGACGCCGGGATAATCGGGCGCGCCCTTGTCGACGACCGTCATGCGGAAGGCGTAGTCCCCGAACGCGAGGCCGCCGATGATCGTGGAGACCTGGGTCTTCGGCACCGTGACGACCCAGGCGTCGGCGAAGTCGTACGGCGAGGTCGAATCCACGAAGATCCTGTAGTAGTCGACGTCGGCGGCCGTCGAGGCGTTCCAGGTCACGGTGAAGGACGAGATCCCGGTCGGCGCGACGGCCAGGCCCGTCGGCGCCGCCGGCGGCAGGTCCTCGGCGTAGGCGAAGTTGTTCGGGTTCGTGGCGCCGGCGCGGACCCACGCGCTCGTCAGGGGCAAGGGCGAATCGTCATCGGTCGCCTTCATCGCGAAGTAATAGGTGGCGCCCGGCTCCAACCCCTCGATCGCGTACGTCCGCAGCGAGCCTCCGGCCCCCGGCACGGGCGCGGGCGTGGCCGAGAACACGGACAAGGGCTTGGCCAGCGCCGGGTTGTCGAAGTCCGCGTCGTTGTTGATGTTGGCGATCGTCGACACGCGGAGCGTGTACGACGACGCGGTCCCGACGTAGCCGTCGTCTCCCGGCTGCGTCCAGGTCAGGTTGACGACGCCCTCGGAAGCGCCCGGGACGGCCACGAGATCGGTGATGTTCTCGGGCCTGAGAACGCCGAGCACGGCCATCACGGTCGCCGACGGCGCGCTCTCCAGCGCCGGGCCGGGGTAGTCCGGCGCGCCCTTGTCCACCGCCGTGATGCGGAAGGCGTAGGTGCCCGTCGAAAGGCCGCCGATGATCAAGGACGTCGAGGTCTTCGGCGCCGTGCTGACCCAGCCGTCGGCGTAGTTATAGGGCGCGACCGAGTCGATCGACAGGCGGTAGAAGTCCAGGTCGGCGGCCGCGACCGCGTTCCAGGTCACGGTCACCGCCGACTCCGCGGTCTGGGCCGCGGCCAGGCCCGTGGGCGTGGGCGGCGGCAGGTCCGTGGCGTAGGTGAAGTTGTCCGGATTCGTGGCCCCGGCGCGCACCCACGAGGTGGTGAAGGCCGTGGGCGCGTCGTTGTCGGTCGCCTTCATCGCGAAGTAATACGTGACCCCGGGCTCGAGACCCGTGATCGCGACGACCCGCAGCGAGCCTCCGGCCCCCGGCACGGGCGGGGACGTGGGGGAGAACACGGACAGAGGCTTGGCCAGAGCCGGATTGTCGAAGTCCGCGTCGTTGTTGATGTTGGCGATGCTCGAGACCCGGATCGTGTACGACGAGGCGGTGCCGACGTAGCCGTCGTCTCCGGGTTCCGTCCAGGTGAGGTCGATGACGCCCTCCGAGCCGTTCGGCGTCGCCGTCAGGTCCGTGATGTTGGCCGGCGGGCCGGGGGGGACGAGGGTGACCGAGAGCCCGAGGGAATGGGGATTGGAGGACGCGTCCGCCAGGGCGCACGGGGCCCTGAGGGCAAAGAGCCCCCAGACCAGCCCGAAGCTGATCAATCGCCTCAGACGCCGTCTCATCGACGCGCTATCCATACCCCATCACGGTCGGGTTGAGCTCTACGTTTCCCTTACGTCTCCCCTCCGTTCTCGGTCTTCATTCTCTCCTCACTGGTTCAAGGCGCTGACGAACAGCGTCGCGAACGCCGACTGCAGTCCCGACACCGTCGAGCCCG
>JACQJQ010000176.1 GCA_016204945.1 Elusimicrobiota bacterium | reverse complement strand
GAGGCCGGCGTCGCGGCCGAGAACATCAAGTTCCTGTCCGCCGTTCATGAGGGCGACGGCGACGAGTGGCGCTTCTTCTTCGGCTGGGGCTCGGAGAGCGGGGGCCTTCTCTACGCGGTTTCGACGCGGCGCGGGTTGAGCGGCGAGCCGGAGCTCAGGGGCCCGATCTCGGCCGAACATCTGGCCTCGGGCATCGCCGCTCCGCTGTTCGACTCGAGCGTGAGGGTGATTCCCGACGCGGCGCTCAAGGACGCCGCGGGCGCGACGCGCGCGAGCCTTCTGCCCCGCGTCGAGAGCGGCGCCAAGGAGCTGTGGTACTCGCTGCAGGACTCAGGCCGCGAGCTCGCCTCGGTGAACGCCCGCACGGGCGAAACGCGCCGGGCGCCGCCGGCTCCGGCCTCCTCGTCGGCGCTGAGGGATTTCCTGCAGTGGCTGGGCCTCGCCGGTTTGGTCGCGGCGATCTACGGCGCGATGTTCTGGGCCGGCGCGCACGCTCCGGCCGCCGTTCCGCAGGGATTGCCCGACGGCCTCGGTGTTCCGGTGCCGAGCTTCCAGGACCTCTTCCTCGGCCTCGGCGCGCTCGGCGCCGCGCCCATGCCCTCGGTCACCGACGACGACGTCCGCGCCTCCGTCGCGGCCGCGATCCTCCAAAAGGGCCGGCCGTGGTCGGAGACGGAGTACCACTCGGCTTATTACCAGGCGCGGGAAAGCCTCAAGTCCCGCGGCGCGACGCAGGAGCAGCTCGCGCTCTACGACCGGCTCTGCGCCGCCGCTCCGGTCAAGGGCGGGGGCTTCAATCCCTGGTCCGGAGACTGATGGCGGCAAGCTTATGACGCGGACTCGGCGCGTCCTCGCCGGCCTTCTCGCCGCGCTGACCGCGGCGTCGGCCCCGGGGCTTGTTCCTTATCAAGCCGCGGCGGCGGTGATCAGCGGCGCGCCGGCCGCGGGCCGTTCGGGAACGGTGGCGCCGGTTCCGCGCATCGGTTCCAACGGCGCGGGGATCGCTCCCTTATCGCCCGCGGGCGGCCTCGCGTCCGGCCTGACGGGGGGATTGTCCGCGCTTTCCCTCGACGCGCCCGTTCCTCTCTTCCAGCATTCAGCCCTCGTCCCGACGGACGCGATCCCCTCCTTGCCCGTTTCGGCGCTGGAGTTCTCTCCGGCGGCCGCGCCCGAGGGCGCCGAGGCCGCGGACGCCGCGCGGGCCAAGGCCCACCTCGCTTTCGCGGGCGAACGCCTGGCCGCCGTCGACGATTCCAAGAAGGCCGGAGTGCTCGACGCCTTCTTCACCGGCGTCCGTCGGGTTTACGGCCGGCTCGGTTCCGCGTCCGCCGCCGCGCCCGCCGCCGAGCGCCCGGCCTCGGCCGCGGTCGAGGGTGACTCGCGCGCCGGAGCCGTCGCGCCCAAGCCGCTGGCTCTCGAGGGCCGCGGCCTGCAGCCGGGAGAGCGCTTCCTCGTCGCGCGGGCCGGCGCGGCCGAGTCGGCGGCGCCGGCCCGCGTCGTTCCGAAGCCGGACGTCGAGGGCGACGGCCTGCCGGAGGATCAGCAGAAGCGCGCCATCTGGGGCCTGACCTGGAATCGCTTCTTCTCGCTGCTCGCGGGCTCCATCGGCGGCATCGCCTATCCTCTCATGGTCATCGGGGCCGTCGGGCAGGCCGAATTCTACAGCCTCAGCGGGCTGGGCAGCCTCGCGGGCATCCCCCTGGCGCTGCTGGCCGGCTGGATCGGCGACAAGATGCCGCTGAAGGGCTACACGATCTTCAACGTGGGCCTGCGCGCCGCGATCTTCGCCGTCCAGGCCGCGTTCTGGCATTTCGGCCTGCTCAGCTTCTGGCCCCTGCTTTTCCTGACGGTGCTCAGCACCTGGCAGTTTTCCACCCTCTTCTCCAACGACTACGCGCTGCAGGTCGAGATCGTGGGCAAGGACGCGGGCAAGATACGGGCCACCGAGGCCCTGATCCGCATGACGACGATCGTCGTCACCGTCGTGGCGGGGCTTTTCCTCGGCGCGGCGGCCATCAACGCGCTGGGCTATTTCTGGACCTTCCTGCTCGTCGCCGCGATCCAGATGATCCCCGTTCTCATCCTTCATCGGACGCTTCCCTCGACCATCGGCAGCGGACGGCCGGGCTTGAGCGGCCTGTGGCGCGCCGCCATGAACCGGCTCCGGGACCTGTTCTCGCGCCGGAGCGCGCCGGCCGCGGGGGAGGCCGCCAAGCCGCGCGCGTGGAAGCGCGCCGCGGCGGTCGCGGCCCTGGCCGCGGCGCTGGTCCTCTTCTTCGTGCCGATTCCCGGCGCCCCCTTCCTTCTTAAGTCTCCGATCCCGTTCGTGCTGGTGTTCGGCGCGATGATCTGGGGCTCCAAGTCCGCGAAAATCATCCGCGGCGACCTGTTCCTGCGGACCAGCCTCCTGTTCGTGATGATCGGAGCCTTCATCGAGGTTCCGCTGCGCAACACCGTGCTGGGCGCGCTCGCCTCCGAGACGATGAAGGACCCGGCCTCGGCCGCGGCCTACCTGGGCGGCCTGGTGGCCGCGTTCTACCTGGGACAGCTGCCGTCCGGCACGGGCATGCTCGATCCGAAGCTGACGGTCACGGCCGGCAAGATCGCGATCCCGTTTCGCCGCGTGATGAAGTGGCTCGGCGCCGCGGGCGTCGCGGCCTGGACCTACTTCGTTCTTCTGCCCAAGGAGGCGCTGGCCGCGGCGGCGGCGAGCCTCGCGGCGGTCATGCCTCCGTTCGCGGCCGCGGCCCTGATCTTCGCCTCCGTCGCCGGCGCCGTGGCCGCGGGCTATGTCGCGCTCCACGACGCGACGCCCAAGATCAGCGACGAGGCCTGGATGCGCCTGGAGGCGGGAGCCCTGCTGTTCATGTCCGCGCCCCTGTTTTTCGGCCTGGCGCCGTGGTCCATCTATCTCGCGCTGGCCGCGTTCGGCTTCGTGCTCAACGGCTCCCAGCGCATGGTCAGCGCGACGTTCTCGACCCAGCTCAAGAAGCTCGCCAAGGACAAGTTCCAGACCGTCAACGCGATGCGCAACGCCTTCTTCGGCATCTCGACGGCCGTCGCCTACACGGTGTACGGCCTGGCCAAGACGATCCCGGCGTACTGGGGCGAGACCAACGCCTTTCCCTTCACCTGGTACGTGATCGCGGCCACCTACGCGGTTTTCGCGTTCCTCTTCTGGCGCGGGAGCAAGGTCTTCAGGGATTCCGCGGACGGCGCGGCGGCGCCGCCCGAGCGCATGCTGATATAGACGAGCCCCGTCAAGTCCCGCGTCAATCCGCGCGAGCGACCACGAGAGTCTTGCGCGCGGTCCATCCCTGGGAAGCCCCGGACCCGGAAGCGAAGCGTTTATCGACGGTCGATCAAGCTGATATTCGCG
>JACQJQ010000175.1 GCA_016204945.1 Elusimicrobiota bacterium | reverse complement strand
GCCGTAGAGGATGTGCTTGACTCCGGAGGCCGTTCCGCCGGAAGACGGGTCCGTCGCGGACAGCGACAGCGCGGACGCCGTCGTGAGTACGTCGACGCCGAAGAGGGGCGCGGCGCCGTCGATGGTCAGAATCGTCCGCGGCGGCAGCGCGTCGGCGAGCGGCGGCGCCTGCGGCAGCGGCAGCGCATAGACCTCGGAGCGCATCGCCGCGGCGTCGTTGCCGCCGCTGACGAAGACGTGCGACGCGTCGGCCGCCGTCGCGTGCAGATACAGAAGCCGCGGCAGCGCCGCCTCGGCGGACCAGGCGCCGAGGCTGCCGTCGGCGGCGACGGCCGCGGAGTGGACCGCGTCGGTGGGGCCGTTTCCGATCCAGCCGCCCATCACGAACACGCGTCCGTTGGCCAGGACCGCGCCGTGATTGGCGACAGGCCGAGGAAGGGGCGAGGTCGCGGCCCAGTCGGCGAGCGTGCCGTCGGGGTTGATCTTGGCGAAATACACGGTGTTCTGGATATCGGCGCCGCCGTGCACGATGCCGCCGAGAACGTAAAGCGTGCCGTCGGACACCTCCGCGTGGGTGTAGACGGCCTCGGGCAGCGGCTTCTGGGGGCTCCAGGGCCCAAGACTTCCATCCGGATTGACGGCGGCGGAGTAGACGGCGCTGGTCAGCGCCGAGCCGTTCCAGCCGCCCGTCACATAGATGCGTCCGTTCCAAACCGCGGCGCTCAGGAAAAAGACCGGTTGGGGCAGGCGGCTCGCGCTTTTCCAGGCGCCGAGGCTTCCGTCGGCGTTGATCTTCGCGTAGGAGACCGCGTCGGAGACCGTGATGCCGCCGGCATCGCTGTAGTGGTAGCCGCCCAGGACGTAGAGGAAGCCGTTGACCGCCGTGCCCGCGTGATAGAACACGGCTTCCGGCAGGGCCGGGCCGGGGGTCCAGGCGCCGACCGTTCCGGCCTCGTCAACGGGCGCGGACCAGACCCGCGTCCCCTCCACGATGCCGCCGTTGAAGCTGATGCCGCCGGCGTGATAGAGGCGTCCGGACGCGTAGGTCAGCGAGTGGCCGTTGTAGGCGTCGGGCAGGGGCGTCGTCGCGGTCCAAGACGCCGCCGCGCGGGCAGGGATCGCCCCCAGGCCCAGAATGACGACGGCGGCGGCGCGCTGGAATGGAGTCATGGCAACGCTCTGGCCTGGGAGGGGCGGCCGGGCCTATGACGTCCCTAAAGGATAGCGGAATGCGGGGTGTCGGCAAGACCTGACATGTCTGAATATGTCAGGTGCTGTCAGCCGATGAGCTCGTAGCCCTCGCTCGTGGTTTGCAGGCGCCGTTCCTCCGCGCCGAGATCCTCGCGCAGGCGCTGTATGAGCTTTTCCAGGGCGTGCACCGAGCGGGAGTCGCTCCATACGGCCTGCAGGAGCTTCTCGCGCTTGACCGGGCCCTTGGCGCTGAGCAGCAGCTCGAGAACCCGCGCCTTCATCGGAGAGACGGTGGCCACCATGCGGTCGCTGACCCAGACCGTGCGAAACTTGATGTCGAGCCGCACCTCGCCTTTGGCCACCTGCGAGGCCGTCACGGGATTGCGCGGATACTGGGTCAGCAGGCGGCGCACCAGGGAGCGGATTTCGGCGATCTCGAAAGGTTTTTTCAAGTAGGCGCGCACGCCCTGAGCCTTGATCGAATGTTCGAGCATGTCCGCCTTGTCGCCGTGCGCGGTCATGACGATGATCGGGATGTCCTTGAGCGTGGTGTTGGTGATGGCCAGCTTGAGGACCTCGACGCCGTTGAGGACCGGAAGCATCAGGTCCAGGAGGACGATATCGGGCTGGACGGACAGCATCTTGTCGTAGCCCTCCTTGCCATTGAAGGCGTAGTGCAGTTCGTAGCCCTGCCGGTTGAAGACGACCGAGAGAACCTGCTGCAGATCGCCGTCGTCCTCGATGATGAGCAATTTAGCCATGCGACAACTGTAGAAAACATCGCGGCGCTTGACCAAGCCGGGCTTCCCTGTTACGCTTCGGAGACGCCTTGAAGATTCCGCGCCTCGCCCTATTCCTTATTTGCGCGACGGCCTCGCCTCTGCCCGCATGGGGACAGGCGGGGGCGGGGGCCTTTTTGCGCCAGGATGCCAGCGCGCGCGGGGCCGCTCTCGGAGGCGCGATGACCGCCGTCGTCGACGACTCGAGCGCGCTCTCGTGGAACCCCGCGGGCCTCGCGCGTCTGACCAAGCCCGAGGTCGGCGCCACGCATGTGGCTTTGTTCGAGGACACCGCCTTCGATTTCCTCTCGGGAGGCATGGCCGCCGGCCGCTGGGGCGGCCTCGCGGCCGGCTATGTGCGACAGTCCTCCGGGGGCTTCGAGGCTCGTTCGGGCCCGAACGATGCGCCGACGCGCTTCTCGATCACGCAGGCCGCGATGATCGGCGGCTGGGGCCGGGCGTTTTCCCTGCCGTGGCTCGCGGGTTCCTCCTGGCTTCGCCGCTCCAAGCCGGTCTCCGTGGGAGTGGCGGTCAAGTCCGTCAGCGAATCGATCGGCGACGTCGCCGCGTCCGGGCGCGGGGCCGACGCGGGCCTGATCCTGCAGCCCGACGACCGGTTTTCGCTGGGGTTGGCGGCGTCCAACCTCGTCGCCCCGAAGCTCACCTTCGTGTCCCGGCCGGTGAGCTATTCGCGCGTGATCGACGTCTCGCCCGCCTATCTTTGGAATCTGTCGCCCGGCGTGCGCGCGCTGACCGCGGTCAAGCTCTCGAAGACGCAGAACGAAAGCCTGGCGGTGTCCGCCGGAGTCGAGCTCCAGTACCAGCGCCTGCTCGCGCTGCGGCTCGGCGTGCGCGAGCAGGCGCTCTCGACCGGCCTCGGCATCCGCCTGGGCAACACGAGTTTCGACTATGCCGCCCAACTCGGCGACCTCGGCGTCGGCAGCTTTTTCACCGTCACGCAGCGCTTCGGGCAGACGCCCGAGGAGCTCGAGGAGACGATCCGCCGCGGCATCCAGAAGCTGTCGTACGCCGAGGGAGCGCGCCTCTCGAAGGCCTACCTCACGAAGGCCGAGGACGAGCTGCGCCGCGACCGGATCCAGGAGGCGCTGCGCGATTTGGAGGCGGCTTCCCTGCTCGACCCGCGCAACGGCGAGATTCGCGCCCGGATCAACAACACGACCGCGCGCTGGGACGAGTCGCTCAAGCGCCAGATGATCGAGCGCAGCGCGGCGCTGGCGCGCCAGCAGGAGCGGCAGGGCAACCTGCTCGCCAGCCGCCAGTACTGGCGCAGCGTCCTCGAGCTGGACCGCGAGCACGCGGAGGCCGCGAGCGAGCTCGCGCGCCTCGACCGGGACCTGTCGGTCGAGGAGCGCACGCGTTTGGAGGGCCTGCGGCAGGCGCAGTCCGCGACCGAGATCGCCGTGGCCCTCGCGCAGGCCTCGACCTTCCTCAGCCGCGGCCAACTGCGTTCGGCGCTGATCGAGGCGGAGAAGGCGGGCAAGCGCTTTCCCGGCAACGCCCAGGTCGGGGGCTTCATCGGCCAGGTGCGCGAGCAGATGCGCGAGTTCGTGAAGACGAGGCTCGCCGAGGCCGACGCGTTCGTCGCGGACAAGGACCTCGCCGGCGCCCTGCGCAGCGTGGAGGCCGCCCTGCGCGAGGCTCCCGATGAGGCGGGCCTCTCCGAGAGGGCGGCCGCGCTCCGCGGCCAGCTGCAGAGCTCCCTGACGCCCGAGAAGCGAAAGGAATTCGAGCAGCTTTACTATCGGGCGGTCGAGCAGTACCTCAAAGGCAGCTACAAGACGGCCGACGCCCTGGCCGACGAGCTCATCAAGATCGACCCCGCCTCCGAGCCGGCGAAGAACTTGAAGGATAAAATCCAGGCGGTCCTGCGCTACACCCGATGATCGCGCGGCTGCTGACGGCGCTTTTTCTGCTCCCGGCGGCGCAGGCCGCGGTGATTCCCTCGGGCGACAAGCTCGGCGCGAACGTCATCGTCGCCGACGGCGACACGCTGTCCGGGACCTACACGAACGTGGGCCTTTTCTCCGTGCCCGCGGGCGTCACCGCGTTCGTGGCGTCGCTCGCCGGCGGCCCCAACCTCGTGGTGTACGCGTCGACCGTCGCGATCGACGGAACCCTGAACGGCTCGGGACGCGGGCAGCCGGGCGGCGACGGGGGCCAGGCTCCGTCGGGGGCGGGGCAAAGCGGGACCGGAGGCGGGCCGGCGAGCGCGGGCGCCGGGGCGGGCGGCTTGGCCGCCAAGGGCGGCGGGGG
>JACQJQ010000173.1 GCA_016204945.1 Elusimicrobiota bacterium | reverse complement strand
CGCGAATATCAGCTTGATCGACCGTCGATAAACGCTTCGCTTCCGGGTCCGGGGCTTCCCAGGGATGGACCGCGCGCAAGACTCTCGTGGTCGCTCGCGCGGATTGACGCGGGACTTGACGGGGCTCGTCTATATCAGCATTCCCTCGATCCGTTCGCGGATGTGCGCCGCGAACGGCGGCGCGCAAGTGAAGCCCGGCGAGACGGCGTTGAGCACGTGGATGGAATGGACGTCGCCTTCAAGCACGAAGTCCATGACGAGCGTTTTCTTTTCCATGTCGACCAATTGGGCTCGGATGCCGGGCCTGCCCCAACGGCGGTAATGTTCGGACTTCACGCCGTCGGCCAGCCGCCCGGCAAGAGACGTCATCACGCTCTTCGAGTTCTTCTGAATCTCCTCCCACGCCAAGCGCCGGAAATCGAATCCCGCCCCCCAAAATAGGCCCGCCTGCCGGCAGGCGACCTCGATCAGCTCGGAAGCCGAGAAGCCGACCAAGCCCCCGTAATTTTCGCGCCACAAGGCGGGGATCGCCGTCGGGCCGATCTTCACGCGCCCGTCCACGGTCACCGTGAAGTGCACGCCCAAAAACGGGTTGCGGATGTCGGGCACGGGATAGACGTGCGCGCGGAAAGCTCCCGCGGGCTCCTCGGAGTAGAGATACAGGCCCTTGAACGGCAGGATCCGGTAGCGCCGCGAGAAGCCGAAGTCCCGCGCCACGCGGTCCGCGTACAGCCCGGCCGCGTTGACGACGAAGCCCGCCTCGAACGCGCCGGCCGACGTGCGCACGACGCGGCCGGCCCGTCCCCGATACGCCGTGTTCCAGCGCAGCTCGACGCCCTCGCGCTCCGCGTCGGCCGCGAGCGCCGCGACGCACGCCGACGGGTCGACGACCGCGGTGGACGGGGAGAAGAGGGCGCGCCCGAGCGTCTTGGCGCGCGGCTCGATCTCGCGCGCCTGCTTCTCATCGACGAGCTCGACGGGCACCCCGTTGGCTCGGCCGCGGCGCAGAAGCTCCTCGAGGACGGGGACCTCCTCCGCGCGCGAGGCCACGACGAGCTTGCCGCACGCGCGCAAAGGCAGCGCGCGTTCGCGGCAGTACGCGGTCCAGGCGAGATTGCCGGCGCGCGTGAAGCGCGCCTTGAGCGTGTCGGCGGTGTAATAGAAGCCCGCATGAAGGACGCCGCTGTTGCGTCCGCTCGCATGGAAGGAAGGGCCGCTCTCCTTGTCCAGAAGCGAAACCGAGGCGTCCGGGAAGCGGCGCTTGAGCTCGCGCGCGATCGAAAGCCCCACGACGCCGCCGCCCACGACGAGGAAGTCCCGGGTCTCCATGATCCGATTCTACCGGATTTCTTGACGATCGAGTCGCGAATTCATAGCCTGGAGTCCGATTTCCCTCCGTATGGACCTTTACCTCGCGCTCGCGGCTCAAGACCGCCTTCCTCGGCCGCCCTCCGTCCAGTCTCTCTGCTTCAGCTGGGCCGCCTGGGACTCGCTGCGCAAACAGGGCCTCCCAGCCCGAGCCTGGGAGGACTATATTCCGGCGGATCTGGCCCCCGAGACCCGGGAGAAAATCCACTTCCTGGCGCGGAACTGGTACCGGGACGAGGACCGCGACCCGACGCTGTTCCAAGGCGTCTCGCTGGGAGACTCCTATCGTTATACCGCCTGGATCTTCGACTTTCAGCCGGCCTGCCGATTCCTGATCGCATTCTTGGCGGCCCTCAAGGAGCACGCGCCCCGAACGGTCTACTGCGAGACCTCTCTGCCCGAGCTTTTTCGAGACGTCCTGATCCAGGTCCAAAAACAGCGGGGGTCGTTCCGGGTGGAATGGGTGGCGACGCCGGACCGAAGCGCCGAGAGCATCCGCTGGGCGTCGCTCGAGGTTGCCCCGAGCCCGCCCAAGCTCTTCGGCTACCGCCTGGCGAACTGGCTCTCCCGCCTCGGACGCCCCCGTGAGATAAGCCGGCGCCCCGCGATCTGGATGTCCTACTACCACTCCCTGGAATCCGTTTTGGAAGGCATCACGCGGACCGATCATCCGTTCCGCTACGTTTTGGCCGATCTCCCCGGCAAGCACAAGCTCAAGAGCCTCATCTCCAGCTCCACGCGGATTCTCTGGTCGACGCACACGAGACCGGCTTGGTCTCCGGCGCAGCGGGAAGCGCTGTCGGAACTGCGCCGCGACTGGAAACAAGCGCAGGAAAAGGCCGCTTACCGGGAAAAGTTCACGTTCCAGGACGTCGACCTGTGGCCCGCCTTCCGGGCGCGTCTCAACGCCCGCTTCGAAACGCAGCTCGAGCCCCTGGCCTGGGCTTGCTCGCGGCTGGAGCGGCATTGGCGGGAGGATCCCCCGGCCCTCGTTCTTCTGCCCGCCGACGCCACACCCCTGCAGGGGCTGCTCGTCTCCTTGGCCCGGCGGCACGACGTCCCCTCCGTCCTGGTGTCCCACGGACTGCCCATGGATTACTATCACCCCCTCTCCGACACGACGTCGAGCCACCTCGTCGTCTGGGGGCCGGAGCAGAAAAAACTCCACCTGCTGCACAACACCGAGGCGAAGCAGGAGGTCATCGTCTGCGGCAATCCCTACTTCGACAAGTACGCCTCCCTGCGCGGCGGGAAGGCGCCGTCGGAGATGAAAAAAATCCTGGTCTTGAGCTGCGGCCTCGATGAATTCTCCATGCTGTCCTGCCGCTTGGACCCGGAGCGCTACATCACGACCCTCATCCCGATCCTGCTCAAAGCGCCGGAATTGGACGTCACCGTCAAGCTCCATCCCTCGGAATCGCTGGACTACTACCGCGCCCTCCTGGCCCCCTACGCCGGCCGCCTGAGGATCGTCCAGGACTCGTCCATCGCCGCGCATCTCGCGCAAGCCGATCTGGTGATCGGCTCCATGACGACCGTTCTCATGGAGGCCATGCTGCTCGACAAGCCCATCCTCTGCGTCAATCTCACCCGCAAACTTTACCCGTCCCCCTTCAACGAGGAATGGGGACTGCCTCCCATCAAGAGCGCCGCGGAGTTCGAGTCGGCTCTGGAGAGAATGCGCCGGGACCCCGGCGATTTCCGGCGGGCTGCGGTCAAGTCCTACCCCCGGATTTTGGAGCGGTTCGCCGGCCCGACGGACGGCTCCGCCAACGCCCGCCTCCTCGCCGAACTCGTCCGGCTGTCCGCCCGGCGGCCTTGCCCGCCGCTGCCGGAAAAAGTATAATGTTCATTCATTGAACGCGATGCTTCAGCCATGAAAGTTCTCGTCACCGGAGCGGCAGGCTATGTCGGCTGCTCCCTCGTGCCCAAGCTTCTCAAAGCCGGCCACCAGGTCGCGGCGTACGACATCATGTACTACGGCGCGGAGGGCCTGACTCCCGCGAAGGGCCTCGAGATCATCAAAGCCGACATCCGGGACACGGCGGCCTTCGCCGAAAAGGCGCGGGGCTGCGACGCGGTGATCCACCTGGCCTGCATCTCCAACGATCCCAGTTTCGAGCTCGACCCCGCGCTGGGAAAATCGATCAATTTCGACTGCTTCGAGCCCATGGTGCTCGCGGCCAAGAAAGCCGGCGTCAAGCGCTTCATCTACGCCTCGTCGAGCTCCGTTTACGGCGTCAGCGAACAGCCCGACGTGGACGAGACGCATCCCCTGAAGCCTCTGACGGACTACTCCAAGTTCAAGGCGCTGTGCGAGGAAGTGCTCTCCCGCCACCGCGCCCCGGGCTTCACGACGACCGTCATCCGTCCGGCCACGGTCTGCGGCTACTCGCCGCGCACCCGCCTCGACCTCTCGGTCAACATCTTGACCAATCTGGCGGTCAACAAGGGGCTCATCACCGTTTTCGGCGGCTCGCAGAAGCGCCCGAACATCCACATCGACGATATCTCCGATCTCTACGTCCAGCTCCTCCAAATGCCCGCCGCCAAGATCGATGGGGGCGTCTACAACGCCGGCTACCAGAACCACTCCATCGCCGAGCTGGCCCGGATGGCCAAAAAGGTCGTGGAGTCGGAGTTCCCAGACAGGGCTCCCATCGCCATCGTCGCCAGCCCCACGGACGATCTTCGCTCCTACCACGTCTCCTCGAAAAAGATCGCCGACGAGTTGGGCTTCGCCCCCCGGCGCTCCGTTGAGGACGCCATGCGCGATCTCTGCCGCGCCTTCAAGGCCGGCAAGCTCCCCGACAGCCTCGACAACCCGCGGTATTTCAACGTGCGCGTCATGAAGGCCGCAAGCGCCCAGCCCGCGTGAGCGCCTCCCTCAAGTGCGTCGTCACGGGCGGCGCCGGCTTCATCGGCAGCCATCTGGCCGAACGCCTGCTGGCCGACGGCCACCGGGTCACGGTCATCGATAATTTCTCCACGGGGCGGCCTGAAAACCTGGAGCACCTCAAGGGAAACGACCGCCTGCGCCTCGTGCAGTCCGATATCCGCGATTTCGGCGTCATCGCCCCCCACTTCAAAGACGCCCTCTGGGTCTTCCACTTGGCCGCGCTCGCCGACATCGTCCCCTCGATCGAACGCCCGACGGATTACTTCAACGCCAACGTCGTCGGCACCCAGTCCGTCCTAGAGGCCGCCCGCGCGGCCGGCGTCAAGCGCTTCATCTACGCCGCCTCGTCGTCCTGCTACGGCATCCCGGATCGGTATCCGACGCCGGAATCAGCGGAAATCCGCCCCCAATATCCCTACGCGCTGACCAAGCGCCTCGGCGAGGAGCTCGCCCTCCATTGGGGTCAAGTCTACGGCATGCCCGTGATCTCCACGCGCTTCTTCAACGTCTACGGCCCGCGCTCGCGCACCTCCGGGACCTACGGCGCCGTCTTCGGGGTCTTCCTCGCCCAGAAGATCCACGGCAAGCCCTTCACCGTCGTGGGCGACGGCGAGCAGACCCGCGACTTCACGTTCGTCGCCGACGTGGCCGCGGCGCTGGTGAGGGCCGCCGAGTCCGACGTCTCGGGGGAGATCTTCAACGTCGGCTCCGGCAGCACCTACAGCGTCAACCGCCTCGTGGAGCTGCTGGGCGGACCCGCGGTCCGCATCCCCAAGCGGCCCGGCGAGCCCGACTGCACCTTCGCCGACATCGCCAAGATCACCAGGGTTTTGGGCTGGAAGCCCTCGGTCTCCCTCGAGGACGGCGTCAAGAGGATGCTCGAGAACATCGACTATTGGCGGCAGGCGCCCGTCTGGACGCCCCAATCCATCGAAAAGGCCACCAAGGCCTGGTTCGATTTCCTCGAGCCGGCGGGCGTCGAATGAAAACCAAGACCGCCGTCAAGGCCTCCGCGCGCGCCAAGATTCTCGACATCGAAGCCCTGGCCGTCGAGCTCGGGCGCCAGCGCGGGCTGAAAAAAAGAATCGTGCACTGCCACGGCGTCTTCGACCTCCTGCACGTCGGCCATGTCCGCCATTTCGCCGAGGCCAAGGCCATGGGCGACCTGCTCGTCGTCACGCTCACCCAAGACCAGCACGTCAACAAAGGCCCCCACCGGCCCGCCTTCCCCCAGGACCTGCGCGCCGAGGTCATCGCCGCCCTCGACAGCGTGGACTACGTCGCGGTCAACAAGTGGCCCACGGCCGTCAACGCCATCAAGCTGCTCAAGCCCCACGTCTACGCCAAGGGCCCCGATTACAAGGACGCGGCCAAGGACGTCACCGGCGGCATCGCCGTCGAGGAGCGGGCCGTGCGCTCCTCCGGCGGCGAGATCCGCTTCACCGAGGACATCACCTTCAGCTCCTCCAAGCTCCTCAATCGGCACATGCCCCAGTTCGACGGGCCCGTGGCGGGCTTTCTCGAGCGGCTGCGGCGGCGCTACTCCGGCTCGGACGTCGCGTCCCTGCTCGACGGCCTGCGCAAGCTCAAGGTCCTCGTCGTCGGCGACGCCATCCTCGATGAGTACGTCTACTGCATCGCCATGGGCAAGTCGTCGAAGGAGCCCATACTCGCCGCCCAATACCTCTCAAGCGAGACCCACGCGGGAGGCGCGCTCGCCATCGCCAACCACCTGGCCGAGTTCTGCGACGGCGTGGACCTCGCGACCTATCTGGGCGCCAAGGACCCGCGCGAGGATTTCGTGCGCGCCAATCTCAAGCCGAACGTGAAGCCGGTCTTCCTGAGCAAGTCGGACTCCCCGACGATCGTCAAGCGCCGCTTCGTGCAGGAAACGACCTTGACCAAGCTCTTCGAAATCTACGAAATGAACGACGCCCCGCTCGAGGGGCCCGAAGAGGACGAATTCTGCCGTCTGCTCGATTCCAAGCTCGCGGGCTACGACGTCGTGCTGGCGGCCGATTTCGGCCACGGCCTGATCGGACCGCGCGCCGTCGAGCTGCTGGCCAAGAAGTCGCGCTTCCTGTCGGTGATGACGCAGATCAACGCCGCCAACATCGGCTTCCACACGATCTCGAAATACCCGCGCGCCGACTACATCTGCATCCATGAGGGCGAGCTGCGCCTCGACCACCGCAACCGCCACGACGACCTCAAGATGCTCACGAGGAACATCGCCAAGCGGCTGTCCGCCTCGACGGTCATGGTCACGCGCGGCACGAAGGGCACCTTGCTCCATCAAGGCGGGACCTTCTCCGAGTGCCCCGCTTTCGCGACCAAGGTCGTCGACCGCATCGGCGCCGGGGACGCGGTCCTGGCGATGACCTCGCTGGCCTCCGCCGCGAAGTTCCCGCCGGAGCTCATCGGCTTCCTGGGCAACCTGGCCGGCGCCCAGGCCGTGACGATCGTCGGCAACAGCGCCTCGATCTCGCGCGTCTCCCTGCTCAAGAGCGTCGAGGCCCTGCTCAAGTAGCGCCGCCCCATGGCTTACGTCGATTTCCTGATGAAGCTCTCCAACTCGACCAAGCGCGACTACGTCGCCCGCGTCGTCCAGCACGACAAGGCCAAGTGCGCCGAGGTGGCGATCCAATACGGCAAGGACTACTGGGACGGCGAACGGCAATACGGCTACGGCGGCTACAAATACGACGGCCGTTGGAAGCCCGTCGCCGAGGCCATGATCAAGCACTACGGCCTCAAGCCCGGGGCGAGCATCCTCGACGTCGGCTGCGGCAAGGGCTACCTTCTCTACGAGTTCGCCCAGCTTCTCCCGGGCGCCAAGGTCGCGGGCCTCGACATCTCCTCCTACGCGATCGAGAACGCGAAGGAGGAGATCAAGCCGTTCCTCACGCGGGGCAGCGCGACATCCCTCCCCTATCCCGACAAGAGCTTCGATTTCGTCTACTCGCTGATCACGTTCCATAACCTCTACAACTACGAGCTTCGCCAGGCCCTGCGGGAGGTCGAGCGCGTCGGCCGCGGCGCGAAGCACGTCGCCGTCGAGTCCTACCGCAACGAGCGCGAGAAGGCGAACCTCGTCTACTGGCAGCTGACCTGCCGCTCCTTCTACACGCCCGCGGAGTGGGAATGGTTCATGAAGGACAGCGGCTATACCGGAGACTACTCCTACATCGTTTTCGAATGAAAGTTAAATACTCCTACCTCAGCCGTCAATTCGACCAGATCGACCCGATCCTGGAGGACATCCGCGCGCTCGTGAAGTCCGGCGACTTCACGCTCGGCGAACCGGTCCGCCGGTTCGAGGACTCCTTCGCCAAGCTCGTGGGCGCGAAGTACGCCGTCGGCGTCGGCTCGGGCACGGACGCCCTGTTCTTGAGCCTCAAGGCTCTCGGCGTCGGCCCCGGCGACGAGGTGATCACGGCCGCGAACACCTTCGTCGCCACGGCGGGCGCCATCGAAACCGCCGGCGCCAAGATCGTGTTCGTGGACTGCGACAAGAAATCGGTTATCGACGTCTCCAAGGTCGAGAAGGCGATCACCAAGAGAACCAGGGCGCTGTTGCCGGTCCATTGGGCCGGCCAGCCGCCGGACTTGAAGGCCTTGCTCGAGATCGGCAAGCGCCGCGGGCTTCCCGTCGTCGAGGACGCCTGCCAGGCGATCGGCTCGGCCCAAGGCAAGCTGCGCGGCGGCTCCACGGGCGTCGCGGCGGGCTTCAGCCTGCACCCGCTCAAGAACCTCAACGTCTGGGGCGACGGCGGCGTCATCACGACCAGCTCCGAGGAGCTGCGCGACAAGCTCCGGCTCATGCGCAACCACGGCATGTCCTCGCGCGACGAGTACGCGTTCTACGCCTACAACAGCCGCCTGGATTCTCTTCAGGCCGTCGTCGGCAACCACCTGATCAAGGACGTCGAGTGGATCACCGAGACGCGCATCAAGAACGCGAAGACGCTCGATGCCGGCCTGGCGGGGGTCGCGCCGAAGGTCAAGCTTCCCCCGCGCGATCCCGGGGACCGCCACGTCTACCACCTCTACCAGTTCTTCGCTCAAGACCGCGACGCGCTTCACGCCTTCCTGCGCGAGAAGGGCGTCGAGGCCAAGATCCACTATCCCGTCCCGCTGCACCTGCAGCCCGCCAGCAGGCCGCTCGGCCACAAGGCCGGCGATTTTCCCGAAGCCGAGGCCCAGGCCAAGGCCACGATCACGCTTCCCGTCCACCAGCATCTGACCGCGGAGGAGATCGCGTACATGATCGCCTGCGTGCGGGAGTTTTACGGCAAGCGCAGATGAGGGTCCCCTACGTCGACTTCGCCGGACAGTACGCGGCCGAAAGGCGCTCCTTGCTCTCCGTCGTCGACCGCGCGCTCGCCGGCGGCGAGATGGTGCTCGGCCGCGAGGTGTCGGCCTTCGAGAAGGACTTCGCGCGCCTGTGCCGGACCAAGCACGCGATCGGCGTCGCCAACGGCACCGACGCGCTCATCCTGACGCTCAAGGCGCTCTGGATCGGGCCGGGCGACGAGGTGATCACCGCCCCCAACTCCTTCGTGGCCTCCGCCGCGGCCGTGGCGCTCGCGGGCGCGACGCCGGTCTTCGCCGACATCGAGGCCGATCAACTCCTGTCCGCGCGCACCGTCGAGAAGGCGCTCACGCCGCGCACGAAGGCGGTCATCCCCGTGCATTTGACCGGCCGGGTGTGCGAGATGGACGGCCTTATGGCGCTCGCGCGCGCGCGAGGCCTGGCCGTCATCGAGGACGCCGCCCAGGCCGTCGGCGCCGAGGACCGCGGCCGCCGGGCGGGCTCCTTCGGCCGAGCCGCGTGCTTCTCGTTCCACCCGCTCAAGAACTTGAACGCGGCCGGCGACGCGGGCGCGATCACGACCTCCGACGACGGACTGGCCGAGCGGCTGCGGCTCCTGCGAAACCACGGCCTCAAGTCCCGCAACGAGGTCCTCTTCTGGGGCTACAACTCCCGGCTTGACGCCCTGCAGGCCGCGATCCTCCGCGCGCGCCTTAAGGGCCTCTCGAAAGTCGTCGCCGCGCGCCGCAAGAACGCCGAGCTGTACCGCAAGGGGCTCGCGGACGTCGTCGAGTGCCCGAAGGACCGGCCCGGCTGCAAGGACGTCTACCACCTCTTCGTGATCCAGTGCGATCGCCGCGACGAGTTGCAGGCGCATCTCAAGCGCCGCGGCGTCTCGACAGCCGTGCACTACCCGACGCCGATCCACCTGCAGGCGCCCGCCGCCGCGCTCGGCTGCAAGAAGGGCGATTTCCCGGAGGCCGAGCGCCAGTCGGCGCGCATCCTTTCTCTTCCGGTGCACCAACTCCTGAGCGCCGCGCAGATCGGCTTCGTCGTCCGCTCGATCAGGGAGTTCTACGGCCGATGACCAAGCTGCGCATCGGCATCGACTTCGACAACACGTTGATCCGCTACGACGAGGTCTTCCACGGCCTCGCGGCCGCGCGCGGCTGGACGCCCCGCCGCGGCGCCGCTTCGAAAGCGGCCGTCAAGAAGCGCCTGCTTGCCGAGGACGGCAACGATCTGCGCTGGCAGGCGCTCCAGGCGCTGGCCTACGGTCCGAAAATCGGGAAGGCGCGCGCGTTCCCCGGCTTCGCCGAATTCCTGCGCGCGGCCGTCAAGCGCGGAGACGAGGTTTTCATCGTCAGCCACAAATCCGAGCGCTCCCATTACGATCCGTCCATCGAGCTCCGGGCGGCGGCGCTTCGCTGGCTCAAGGATAACCGCATCGTCGAGAACGGCCATCCCGATCCCGACCTCATCCCCGCCAAGCGGGTGCTGTTCGCCGCCACGCGCGACGAGAAGGTCGCCGCGATCGCCAAGCTCAAGCTCGACGTCTTCATCGACGATCTGCGCGAGGTCCTCGAGCACCCCGGCTTTCCGAAAGCCACCCTCCCGATCCGCTTCACCGGCGGCCGCGCTTGGGACGACATCGCCCGGCTGGCCGACTGCCTGCCGATCGCCCGGGTCCTCAAGAGCCGGCCGGTCGCCGCGCGCCCGGCCGGACGGGGCGGCAACAACCGCGTGCTCGCCGTGACGCTCGAGAACGGCGCCGAGGTCCTCCTCAAACGCTACCTGCTCGACGCGCGCGACGGGCGCGACCGGGCGGGCGCGGAGTTCGCCGCGCTGTCGCTGATGTGGGCCGGCGGCATGAGGCGGGCGGCCCGGCCCATCTACAAGGATCCCGCCGGCGCCTTCGCCGTCCATTCGCTGCTCCCCGGCCGCGCGATGGCCGGCCGCAAAATCTCTCGCGCTCACGTGGACCAGGCTCTCGACTTCCTCAAGCGCCTTCAGACGCTGCGCGGCAAGGCCTCCCGCATCCCCTCGGCCGCCGATTCGCGGACCTGCCTCGCCGACTACCCGCGCCATCTCGAGCGGCGCCTGGCGCGCATCGAGGCCGGCCTGCCCCAGGCCCCGGCCGAGGCGCGGGCGTTCGTGCGGGGGAAAGTGCGGCCCGCGATGGAAGCCCTGATCGCGCGCTTCAAGAAGCGCTGCGGCTCCGCGCTGAACGCGAAGCTTCCGCGCTCCCGAATGATCCTGAGCCCCTCCGATTTCGGCTTTCACAACGCGGTCGAGGGCCCCGACAAGAAGCTGCGCTTCGTGGACTTCGAGTACTTCGGCTGGGACGACCCGGCCAAGCTCGCCGCCGATTTCGCGTATCACGCCGGTCAAAAAGTCGCGCCGGCTCTCAAAAGGCGCTTCCGCGAAGGGCTGGCGAAAATCGTCCCCGACCGGGAGGATTTTGAACGTCGTTTGGCGCTCGTCGAGGACCTCGTCGCCTTCGAATGGGTCCTGATCGTCTTGAACGTGCTGTCGCCCGAGTCGTTGTCGCGGCGCCGTTTCTCCGCGCCCGAACGCCGGGCGCAGGCGCTCGTCAGCGAGCGCCTGCGCCGCGCCCAGTCCCTGCTCCGGAGGATCTCCCGATGACCGCGTCCCCCACGCTTGATTTCCGCGCGCTCGGACGCGAGACGCGGCGCGCGATCACGGAGATGGTCATCGCGGCCGGCCGCGGGCACGTCGGCTCGGCGTTCTCCCTCATCGAAATCCTTCTCGCCCTCTATAAGGGCGGAGTCCTCCGGGTCGATCCCAAGAATCCGGCCTGGGAGGACCGCGACCGCCTGATCCTGAGCAAGGGCCACGGCGCGCTCGCGCTGTACCCGATCCTGTCCGACCTCGGTTTTTTCCCGAAAGAGGAGCTGCTGAAGTACTGCCGGCGCGACGGCATCCTCGGCGGCCACCCCGAGCATCTGAAAATCCCCGGCGTCGAGGCCTCGACGGGGGCGCTCGGGCACGGGCTTTCGATCGGCATCGGCATGGCCCTGGCGGGGCGCATGAACAAGAAGGGCTTCCGCGTCTACGTCGTGCTGGGCGACGGGGAGTGCGACGAGGGCTCGATCTGGGAGGGCGCGCTGCACGCAAGCAAACACAAGCTCGCGAACCTCACCGCCATCATCGACTACAACAAGCAGCAATCCTATTCCGATGTCGCCGAGGTCTTGCCGCTGGAGCCCTTCGCCGACAAGTGGAAGGCTTTCGGCTTCGAGGTTTTCGAGGCGGACATGGACCATCCGGAGCGCCTGCTCGAAATTTTAAAGACGCCGCCGGCCGGGAAGCCGCGCGTCGTGATCTGCCACACGGTCAAGGGCAAGGGCGTCTCCTTCATCGAGCGCAACCTGTCCTGGCATCACAAGGGCAAGCTCACCGACCAAGAAGTCGAGAATATCTTCAACGAGCTCGAGATCTAAGATGAGAAAACGCTGCCTGGAAGCCGTTTACAAGCTCGCCAAGAGGAACAAGGACGTCGTCTTCATCGGCTCCGATCTCGGCGTCGGCGTGATGGACGCGATGAAAAAGGAACTGCCCGGTCAGTGGCTCATGGAGGGCGTCTCGGAGCAGCACATCATCGGCGCCGCGGCGGGCATGGCGATGACCGGCAAGATCGTCTACTTCAACACCATCGCGACCTTCATCACCCGCCGCTGCTACGAGCAGACGGCCATCGACCTCGGACTGGCGAGCCTCAAGGTCCGGCTCCTGGGCAGCGGCGGAGGCCTCGTCTACGCGCCGCTCGGGCCCACGCACCTGGCCACCGAGGACTTGGCGCTCATGCGCGCGATTCCAAACATGGCGATCGTCGCCCCCTGCGACGCCGAGGAGATGGAGCGCGCGATGATCGCCTCGGAGTCCTGGAACGGGCCCATGTACGTCCGCATCGCCAAGGGCGGCGAGGCCGTGGTCTCCAAGCCCGAGCCGGGCTTCGCCATCGGACGCGCGATCGAGTGCCGCGCGCCCGGCGACGTCCTGTTCGTGACGACGGGCGTCATGCTCCAGCGCGCGCTTGAGGCGGCGGCCCTCCTCGAAAAGGACGGCGTCTCGTGCGGCATCGTCCATTGCCACACGGTCAAGCCGTTCGACGCGGCGGCCGTGCTCGCGGCCGCGTCGAAAGCTCGGGCCGTGCTGAGCCTCGAGGAGCACACGATCCTGGGCGGGCTCGGCAGCTGCGTCGCGGAGACTTTGGCCGAGGCCGGGCTCGAGAAGCCTCCCCTGTTCAAGCGCCTCGGCATCCCCGACGCTTTTCCGGACGAGTACGGCTCGCAGAACAGCCTGATGGACCGCTACGGGCTTTCGGCCGAGAAGATCGCGGCCGAGGCGCGGCGGCTGGCGGAAGGCCGGCTTTCCCCGGCCGGAGGCTGAGCGATGGAATTCTTCTCGGCCGACGAGCGCGCCTTTTCCGACGCCTTCCTCAAACGCGGCTACGCGATCATCCCCCTTGCGAACAAGGCGCGGCTCGACGCCGTGCGCGGGAAGATCCACGCCCTGGCGCTGGCGCACCTGGGGTTGAAGGGCAAGAAGGCGCCCTCGCTCGCCGAATTCTTCGACCATACCGAGCGCTACGTGGGCGTCGAGGGCCTCAACGGCCTGCGCCTGGCCGTGATCAACGGCCTCAACGCCGACCCGGACCTCATGCCCGGCTTCTTCGGGATGGCCCGCAAGTTCATCGAGTGGACCGTCGGCAACGAGATCGCGATGCAGCGCGGCATCAACCTGAGCATCCAGCTTCCGGGCGACGACAGCTCGCTTCTGCCCCTGCATTCCGACGTCTGGGACGGGAACTCCCCCTACGAGATCGTGCTGTGGCTGCCGCTCGTGAGCTGCTTCAAGACCAAGTCCATGTACGTGCTGCCGCGCCGCGAGAGCCGGAAGGCTTACGCCGAGTTCAAGAAGGACAAGGGCTTCAACGCCGAGAAGCTCTTTCAGCGCGTGAAGCCCGGCTTGACCTGGCTTGAGGTGCCCTACGGCAAAGCCGTCCTTTTCTCGCACTCCCTCCTGCACGGCAACCGCGTCAACGAGGAGAAAACGACGCGCTGGACCTTCAACATCCGCCTCAAGGGGCTGCTCACGCCCTACGGCGTCAAGGAATTGGGCGAGTCCTTTTTGCCCGCGACGGTGCGGCCGGCGACGCGCATCGGCTTCGAGTACGACGCGGCGGAGAAAGCGTGAGGAAGGCCGTCCGCCGCGGCTGGCGCGGCTACGCGTTCAGCCGTCCGATCGCCGGCCAGACGATCCCGCATCGCGTGCAGAACCTCGTCATCCGCTCCTACGCCGAGCGCCGCGGCCTCCTGTTTCTCCTGAGCGTCTTCGAATACCACCATGCGGGCTCGTTCATGATGCTCGAAAGCCTCTACGAGACCTTGCCCGCGATCGAGGGCATCCTGTTTTACTCCATGAACATGCTGCCGGAGGACCGCGCGGCGCGGCGGCGCCTCTACGACGCCGCGCTGTCCGCGAAAGCCGGCCTGCGCTTCGCCCTCGAAGAGCTTGAAATCTCAAGGGAAGCCGACGTGGCTCTCATCGAGGACATCCTCGCCGTCCGCGAGCTGAGCGGAAAGGCCGAATGGGGGCTGCTCGCGCGATGAGCGCGCTGGAATCGCTGGGCCTCGCGCTCGGACCCCAGGGGAAGTCCCCCGCCTACTATTTCAGGAAGGGACCCAAGGCCGTCGACGCCCGCCTGCTGGCCGCTCTCAAGGCCGAGGCCACCGTCGTTTCGGGCGGAGCCGTGAGGGTCTGCTTCCACGACGGCCCTGAAGAGCCCGTCCACGACATGGTGATCGCGCTTCGCCGCGGGCCCGCCGTCGCTCCCCATAAGCACGTCACGCGCGAGGAGACCTATCATATGATCGAAGGCCTCCTGCGCCTGCAGTTCTTCGATGAGAGGGGCCACAAGACCGATTCCTGCCTCCTCGGGGGCCCCGGCGCCGGGAAGCCTCTTCTTTACCGCGTGCCCAAGAACACCTGGCACTCCACCGATCCCGAAAGCGAGTTCGCCGTCTTTCACGAGCGCCGCCCCGGCCCCTTCGACGCCGCCGACACCGTCATCTCCGACCGGGAACGCTAAGGGGCACGAACTTCCTCCGCGATGGTTTTTCGACGGCGCCGCGCCGTCGAGCGACGGCCGCGTCGATGGCCGCGCCGCCGAAAATGCGCCTGGCCTCGAGAACGTTGTGGGCGCGGCACAATAGACGAAGATTACGAAGATCGCTCGAAGCGCCCCCAAGCGCCCAGGGAACGACGTGGTCGATCTGCAGCCCCGCCCGAGCACCGCACACGCGGCCGTCAGATGAGCGGAAAACGCAGCGGCCTTCATCTCTGCGCCACACGGCATCTCGCAACGCCGACGGAATCTCTCGACGAGGAAAAATCATCGAGGAGCAGGGCGCCGAGACCCGAGGACGCCCAGTGCGCCGCCGATGCCGTCTCGCAGGATCGATCTTATCCAGCAGCGCCAGGATCGCCGCCTCGAACACATCCTCCAAACGACCGGCGGGGATCTTATGCCGCAGCAGCTCCTTGGCTCGCTCGATTTCACGAAACAAGCGTTCGTCCGCCGTGAAGGAAAAATGGACGCGGAGAGTTTTGGCTTGACCGGCGTCAGGCGTCACGGACGCCCCAACTCCAGAAGGCGCCGACGATGACGCACCGGTCGGTGTCGCCCCGATGAAGAGGTCGGGGGTCTTCGATTCCGGAGCAACAACGGGGCGGGCGGGCGTTGCTCCGACAAAACGGACACGCTCGGCGGCGACGGGGGCCGCGGACAAAGATGCGACGAGAGCCTCGACCTCTCGAGCGCTCTTGCCGACGGCCGCGCGAACAAGCCGCCGATGATTGTCCCATTTGAGATGCGGAGCAAGCAGCGATACCGTCGTGACCGACAGCAATCCGCGCTCAAGCATCCGATACAGAATCGGGAACTTGGCGGCGGCCCGCGCGGCATGAATTCGGCGAGCCGCGGCGCCGTGCGCGTAACGAAGCTCTCGAACGCAGTACTCGAACAGCGACGGAAAGCCAATATTCTCGGCCAGGCGCCTCCTATCCAT
>JACQJQ010000172.1 GCA_016204945.1 Elusimicrobiota bacterium | reverse complement strand
TGACCGGGGCCGGCGCGGCGGCGGGCAGACCGCCGGCGGCGCGGGCGGCGGCTCCCGGGCGGGAGAGGCCGGGCTTCATGGCCTTGCCGTCCGATAGGGCGGACGGGCCGAGCGTCTCGATGGCCTGGTGGCCGGTGGCCAGCGTGTCGTCGAACAGGGCGTTGAGCGCTTCGCCCTTCTCGGCGACGCCGACCCGGGCGTCCCGGGACTGGATCACGGCGAGGGGCGAGCTTTCCTCCATCGCGGGCGCGGCGATGCCGGGCGCGCTCTGCGGCGCGGGCGCGGTCAAGATGGTGAGAGTCGGGGTCGGAGCATTGGAGAAGGATGCGCTTGGGGCGTGGTTGTTGAGTCCGGTTCCAATCGCGGGAATCACGGAAACTCCGGCGACCGGGCCGCGCGTCGTCGCCTGCGCGGCGGAGGCCGCAGCGAGATCTCCTGAACCGGCCGCGAGAACGGCGGCCGCAATGAGCGAGGCGAGAGGCTTCTTGAACATAATAGGATGCTCCTCCGAGTGGAGCTATTGTAGCGCGGATCGGCGCGGGCCGTATGGGACCTTCGGCGCTATTTCACGAGGTCTTTGGGCCTACCAGATACGCTATAATCATGCGCCGGGCCGTCGATTGCGCTCGTAACACAAAGGATAGTGTCCCGCCCTGCGAAGGCGGGTATCCAGGTTCGATTCCTGGCGAGCGCAATGGGCGGCCCGGCTTTCTTTTTTATGCATGACGGTGCCGGTCAGCAGCCGGACGACGGTCGCCGTTCCGTCCCGAACGACGAAGCGGGTTTCGAAGTCGTGTAGAAAAAATCCAAGCTCCAGGCCGTTCGCGTTTTGCGCCCGGTCGCGCGGATTTCTGAGATCTTGAGTGAGGATGTCCCTCAAGAGTTTCTCCACGCCGTTGACGCGCAATCGTTTCTCGGCCGCTTTGACGTCTTTCGCCGCCGCGGGCGAAAAGTCGACGTTCAATGAAGGAAACGGCGCGTCCTTCGTCCATCCCGCCGTCGCGCCGGTCGCGATGTCCCATTCCGGGATGTAGGGCTTGATGTCGAGGATCGGCGTCTCGTCCACGAGGTCGATGCCGGCCAGGTGCAAGGTCGCTCCCTCGATCCTGACGAGCCGGGCGAGCGAGAGCCCGATCGGGCTCGGTCGGTGCGGCGAGCGGGAGGCGAACAGGCCGATGCTCCCGCCCCTCAGTCGGGGCGGGTGGATTTTGGGGCGGACCATCTTGTTCGTGTTGAGGTGGAAATAGGAGAGCAGCCAGACGTGGCTGAAGCGGTCGAGGCCGCTGAGCGAGTGCTCGGGCAGGTGCTCGCGCGCGACCGTGAGCGTCGCGGTCGCGCCGGGGACGAGCAGGGGCTGGCGCGGCGTGCCGAACTTCTCGCGAAAGCAGGAGCGCAGGCGGCCGATCACGCGCAGCGATGGGGATGTCATGGCGCGGGCCTAGGAATCGACCTGCTCCAGAATCTCGGCCTTGTCGTTGAGGACGAGGAACGACGCCTTTTCTCCGGCCGCCGCGGCGGCTTCCTTGGCGGCGTACGCGGCGTCGACGGCTTCGGGCTGCTTTTCGTAGTCGCCGAGCCAGCGCAGCAGGCCGCCGTGGTCGCGCCGCGCCGCGCGAAACCACTTGGGCTCGATCGGCCTTTCGGCGTACAGGGCCGAGACCTCCGGCGAGGGGACGCGGGGGCTGCGCTTGTTGAGCCAGCGCACGAGGAGCCAGGCGAAGAAGAAGGGCAGGACGATCCAGTAGAAGAGCGGGAAGAACATGGCCTATCTCGGGGGAAGGGCGGCGAGCATATCCTCGACGCGGGTGAATTTCTCGCGGATCTTTCCGGTTTTAGAACCGGCGGCCTTCTCCAGCGCGTCGAGCTTCAGCCAGTCGGCGAAGCTGAGAGCGCGCACCTTCTTGTCCGCGAGCAGGCGCAAAGTCGCGTCCAGCGAGGAGTCGGCGCAGGCGGGCAAGGCTCCCGCCCGGCAATCGGCGATCAGGGACTCGACGGTGGCGACCGAGTCGGCGCGGTTGGTGCCGATCAGGCCCGAGGGGCCGCGTTTGGCCCAGCCGACCACGTAGTGGCCCGGCAGGACGGGTTTGCCGGGGGCCGAAACGACGCGGCCGTCGACGTGCGGGATGTGCCCCGACTTGTCGTCGAACGGAACCCCGGGCAGCGGGATGCCGCGATAGCCGACGGAGCGCAGCACGAGCCCGACCTTGATTGTCTCGAAGACGCCGGCGCCCACGGCCTTCACGCCCCCCTTGCCGTCGCTCATGAGCGCGTTTTTTTCGACGCGCATGGCGCTCACGCGGCCGTTCTCGCCGAGGAGTTCGACCGGCGAGACGCGGAAGCGCAGACGCACCCTCCGTTTTTTCGTGCCCGTGCCCGACCCCGCGCGTTTCTGGATATACTCGACCTTCTTCTTGACGGCCGGGTCGGCGAGCTCTCTCCGGGAGACTTCGTCCACGACGGCCTCCGCGGGATCGACGAGCAGGTCGGTCGCGGACAGCTCTCCGATTTCCTCGATCTCGTCGGGGGAATAGGCGGCTTCGGCGGGGCCGCGGCGGCCGAGGAGCCAGACGGTCCTCACCTTGCTTGCGCGAAGAGCGGCGAGAGCGTAGCCGGCGATGTCGGTCCCGGCCAGCTCCTCCGCGGGGCGGGCCAGGATGCGCGTCACGTCCATCGCCACGTTCCCGACGCCGACGACGGCGACGGAGCTCGCGCTCAGGTTGAAGGACCGCCCGCGATGGTCGGGATGGCCGTTGTACCAGCCGACGAACTCGGTGGCGGAGTGCGAGCCGCCGAGCTCCTCGCCTGGTATCCCCATGCGCCGGTCGCTTTCACAGCCGACCGCGTAGATCACCGCATCGTGCCGCGCGGCCAGCTCATCGGCGGCGACGTCCCGGCCGAGCTTGACCGCCCCGAAAAAGCGCAGGCGCGGGTCTTGGGCCGTGCGCTCATAGACGGCGGCGACCGACTTGATTTTCTGGTGGTCCGGAGCGACGCCGCCCCTGACGAGGCCGTACGGCGTCGGCAGGCGGTCGAAGAGGTCCACGCGCGCCGTCAGACCCGGAGCCTTGAGCAGGGCTTCCGCGGCGTAGAACCCGGAGGGGCCGGCCCCGACGATCGCGACGGCGAGCGGGCGTTCCGGCGTGCCGAGCGCGGACATCGTGGTCAGCGGCTTGAGCGGGCGAGGCGGAATCCGATGTTGCCGTAGCGGAAGCCGTCGTAGCCGTTGCCCTGGCCGCGAAAAGAGACGCGCAAAGCGCCGGGTTCTTTCGTGTAAAAAGAGCCGCCGCGCATCACCCGGTTGGAGCCCGCGCCCTCGAACGCGCCGCCGTCGGCCGGCGTGGCGGCGTAAGAGTTTTGGTAGGTGTCCCGGACCCACTGCCAGACGTTGCCCGCCATGTCGCACAGGCCTTGCGCGGTGTTGCCCGCGATCTTGGAGCACACCGGCATCGTGCCTTTCCGGCCGCAGCCGGCGCCGGAGCCGTCGAACATCACGGCCCTGCGGCAGGACGGCTCCTCGTCGCCCCAGGGGTAGGCCCGGCCCTTGCCGCCGCCGCGAGCGGCGTACTCCCATTCGGATTCGCTGGGCAGCCGGGCGCCCATGAACTTGGCGTAATCGTTCGCCTGATTCCAGTCCACGCAGTTGACGGGGTGGTTGTCTCGGCCGGCCTTTCCCCAATTGCAGTCCCCGAGTTCGTCCGGCCTCGTGCAGGCCGATCGGGCCACGCATTGTCTGTACTGCGCGATCGTCACGGCGGTCCGGGACATCTCGAAGGCCGCGATGGCGTAGGTTTTTCCGGGAATCGGCTTGGCGTCGTCGCGGCCGTTCTCCGCTCCCAACGCGTACGTTCCGCCCGGGATGGAAACCCATTCCAGGGCCGCGGCGGGCAGGATCCCATCGGGGGCCTCGGGGGCGGGGCGCGCGGCGGCCTCGGCCATGAACTCCTCGACATCCGAGGCCCGGGAAGGGCCGGGAGCGATCGTCAACAGGAAGAGCCCCGCGGCCGTCGTTACGACTGCGTTATGGCCCATCTTTTCACCTCAGAGGATGCGTCGGAAATACGCGATCGTGCGCTTTAGGCCGTCTTCCAGGGCGACTTTCGGCTCCCACTTAAGCGTCTTTCGCGCGAGGGCGATGTTGGGGCGCCGCACTTTCGGATCGTCGATCGGCAATTTCTTGAAAATGATCCTCGAGCGCGAGCCGGTCAGGCGCTTGATCGTTTCCGCGATCTCGAGCAGGGACATCTCGACGGGATTGCCGATGTTGATCGGTCCGGTCGCGCTCGACCGGACGAGGCGGTCGATGCCGTCGACGAGGTCGGAGACGTAAGTGAGACTGCGGGTTTGAGAGCCGTCGCCGTACACCGTGATCGGCCGGCCCTGCAGGGCCTGCGTGATGAAGTTCGGAACGGCGCGGCCGTCCTTGGTGCGCATGCGCGGGCCGTAGGTGTTGAAGATGCGCGCGATGCGCACCGGCACCCCGTGGGAGCGATGATAAGCCATCGTCAGCGCCTCGGCGAAGCGCTTGGCCTCGTCATAGACGCCCCGCGGGCCGATCGGATTGACGTTGCCCCAGTACGATTCGGGCTGGGGGTTGACCTCCGGGTCGCCGTACACCTCGGAGGTGGACGCGAGCGCGAAGCGGGCGCCTTTGTCCTTCGCGAGACCGAGCGCCTTGTGCGTGCCGAGAGCGCCGACCTTGAGGGTCGGGATCGGCCAGCGCGCGTAGTCGATCGGGGAGGCCGGGCTGGCGAAGTGCATGACAAGGTCAAGAGGTCCCGGAATATGCAGGTAATTCGTCACGTCGAGATTGATGAAGCTGAAGCGCGGATTCTTGACGAGATGCTCGATGTTCGTCATGCTCCCGGTGATCAGGTTGTCGACCGCGATGACCTTCGAGCCTTTGTTGAGGAAATTCTCGCAGAGATGGCTGCCGAGGAATCCCGCGCCGCCCGTGATCAGGACGCGCTTGGGCGCGCTCACGGCCGGCCCACGCCGGCGTAGTCGAAGCCGAGCGCGCGAGCCTTCGCCGGATCGAAGATATTGCGGCCGTCGAGCAGGACGGCCGTGCGCATGAGCTTCTTCGCGCGGCGCAGGTCGAGACTCTTGAATTGAGGCCATTCGGTGACCACGGCGAGCGCGTCGCAGCCCTTGATCGCGTCGTATTCGTTTTTGGCGAAGTGCACGCCTTTGAACGCGGGGAGGGCGCGGGCCCGCTCCATCGAGACGGGATCGAAGGCGCGGACCTTCACGCCGCGTTCGCGCAGGCCGGCCACGACCTGGATCGACGGCGCGAAGCGCATGTCGTCGGTGTTGGGCTTGAACGTGAGGCCAAGAACGGCGACGGTCTTGCCCTCGAGGTTCCAGAGCTTCTCCTCGATCTTGCGGGACACCCAGGAGAGCTGCCGCTCGTTGACCTCCTGCACGGACTTGAGAAGCTTGAAGTCGTAGCCCTTCTGCCGGCTGATCCAGTAAAAGGCCTCGAGGTCCTTCGGGAAGCAAAAGCCGCCGAAGCCGATGCCCGCGTTGAGAAACAGCGGGCCGATGCGCCGATCAAGCCCCATGCCCTGGGCGACCATCTTCACGTCGGCGCCGACCTTCTCGCACAGGCTGGAGACCGCGTTGATGTAGGAGATCTTGGTGGCGAGAAAAGAGTTCGAGGCGTGCTTGATGAGCTCCGCGCTCTTGAGGTCGGTGACGAGCACCGTCGCCTTGAGCGGCGCGTAGATCTCGCGCATCAAGATCTCCGCGCGCTTGGACGAGACGCCGAGCACGACGCGGTCGGGCTTCATGAAGTCCTTGACCGCCGAGCCCTCGCTGAGAAATTCCGGGTTCGACACGACGTCGTAGGGAACGCCCGTCTTGTTGAAGCGCTGGATCGTCTTGGAGACCCAATCGCCGGTCTCGACGGGCACCGTGGACTTGTCGACGATCACCGTGTAGCCGCTCATGTGCCTGGCGACCGTCTCGGCCACCGCCTCCACGGAGGAGAGGTCGGCCGAGCCGTCGGCGCGGGGCGGCGTGCCGACGGCGATGAACACGACCGCGGCGCGGCGGCCCTTGTAGCGGATGCCTTCCTCGACCGAGGAGGCGAAGGAGAGCCGGCCCGACCTCACGACGCGGCGGAACAGCGCGTCGAGGCCGGGCTCGTGGATCGGGATCTTCCCGGCTTTCAGGGATTTGAGCTTGCGGGGGTCGGAGTCGACGCATACGACCCGGTGGCCGATCTCGGCCAAACAGGCGCCCGTGACCAGGCCGACATAGCCGGCCCCGACGACGCAGACATCATGGCTTTTCATGCTGGGGAAGCACATTCTTCCATAAATCGCGGGGATGGACAAGTGCCGCTTGTTCCTCTATACTGTCGCCGTGGAGCTCGATCGTAAAATCCGCGAAAAAACCGCGCGCGTGGGCGTCGTCGGCCTGGGCTACGTCGGGCTGCCGCTGGCCGTCGCGTTCGCCCGGCGCGGCTTTCGGGTCACGGGCATCGCGGCCGACGCGCGCCGCGCGGCGGCCCTCCGCAAGGGCCGATCTTACGTGGAGGACGTGGCGTCGAAGGAGCTCGCCGCGCTCGTCGGGCGGGGCGTTCTCGAGATCGACGGCGACGCATCCGCCGTCGGCAAGCTGGACGCCGTCCTCATCTGCGTGCAGACGCCCCTGCGCAAGACGAAGGAGCCCGACATCTCCAACATCATTTCGGCCTGCCGCGCGGTCGCCGGAAAAATGAAGCGCGGCACGCTCGTCATATTGGAGAGCACGACCTATCCCGGCACCACGCGGGAGGCGGTGCTGCCCGAATTGGAGAGATCCGGCCTCAAGGCCGGGCGGGATTTCTGGCTGGCATTCTCGCCCGAGCGCGTGGACCCAGGAAATCCGAAATGGAAGATCGAGAACACTCCGAAGGTCGTCGGCGGCGTCGACGCGCGCTCGACGGCGCTCGCCGAGAGCCTGTACTCGTCGGTGATCTCCCAGGTCGTTCCCGTATCGAGCGCCACCGCGGCCGAGCTCGTCAAGCTCCTGGAGAACACCTTCCGTTCCGTCAATATCGCGCTCGTCAACGAACTCGCGCAGATCTGCGACCGTCTCGGCTTGAACGTTTGGGAGGTCGTCGCCGCGGCGGCCACGAAGCCCTTCGGCTTCATGCCGTTCTGGCCGGGGCCAGGCATCGGAGGCCACTGCATCCCGAAGGATCCGCAGCTTCTGGCCTGGAAGATGAAGTCGCTTAATTTCGAGCCGCGCTTCATCGAGCTCGCCTCCACGGTCAACGGCCAAATGCCGCTGTATGCGGCCGGCCGCGTCGCGCGCCTGCTCAACGAGGCCGGCAAGGCGGTCAAGGGCGCGAAGCTGCTCGTGCTCGGCGTGGCGTATAAGCCCGGCGTCGGCGACTTTCGCGACTCGCCCTCGCTCGACATCATGCACCTGCTCGCCGAGGACGGGGCGCTGGTCTCCTACCACGACCCGCACGTGCCGCGCGTCGCCGTCGGCGGCCGCGCGTGGACCAGCCGCCGCCTGACCGACGCCGCCGTGCGCGGGGCCGACTGCGTGCTGATCCTGACCGCGCATCCCGATCTCGACTATCCGCGCGTCGCCCGCCTGGCCCGCCGGATTTTCGACGCGCGCAACGCCGCCGCGGGCCTCAAGGGCAGAATCGAGAGGCTCTGATGGCCGACAGCCCGCAGTCTCCTCATGCTCCGGGCGCGCCCCTCGACCGCCAGGCGCTGGAGGCCTTGAAGGCGATCGGCAAGGCCTTGGGCCAGATGGCGCTGTACAAGGTCGGGCATCCCGCGGTGGCCGCGACCATCGAGGCGGCGCGGGAAAACCTGGCCGCCGCCCTGGCGCTCGCGCCCGGCGGAGAGCTTTCGATCGGCATCGACCGCGACAAGCTCATCCTCAACGGCCGCGTCGTGGGCAACCTCGGCCAGCTGCCGGCGTCGTTCGCCAACCTGTTTAATCGCTTCAAGCTCACGAGCCTGTCCTTCCGGACGGGCCTTGGGGCCGAGGAGCTCGTCGCCTTCTGCGAGTTGGCCGCCATGCGCGCCGATTCGCCGTCCGCGGCGGACCCCAAGGGCTACCTCGCCGGACGCTCGGTGACGAACATCGTCTTCAACGAGCACGTCTATCGCGAGGCCGGAGACAAGCCCGGGGAAGGCGGGGTGGGGCCCGGGGAGGGCCGCTCCGGCGCGGGCGAAGGGCCCGGGGCCGGGGCGGGCGAGGGCGGGACGGCGGCGCTTCAAGCCGCGATTCAGGGCATCACCGACGCCATCGAAGCGGGCTCGCTCGAGCGCACGATGATCGAGCTGGTGGCGAAAGCCGTTCCCGACCCGGTGCTGCGCAAGCAGGTCATCGCCCAGGTCATGAAGCTGCTCGAGTCCGACATCGCCAAGCGCGTCGAGCAGGTCACGATGCCCCTGAAGCGGGAGAAGAAGGTCCTCGAGAACGAGCGCTCCCGCACGGACAGCGTGCTCAGCACCATGGTCGAGGGCGTCGTTGTGGTCGACGACCAGGGCAAGATCCTGATGATGAACCCGGCCGCCGAGCAGATCTACGGGCAGACGCTCGCCGAAAGCGCCGGCAAGGCGATCACCGACAAGGCGAGCGAGCAGTTCATCGTGACGATGGCGGCGGAGCTGTCGACGCCGGCCGATCGCGACATCGGCACCGCCGTCAAGCTGCAGGGGGCCGCCGACACCCAGCGCACTTTGCGCGCGTCGAGCGCCGTCGTGAAGACGGAGGGGGGCAACGTCGTCGGCCTGGTCTCGTCCCTGCCGGACCAGACGAAGCATAGGGAACTGCAAAGGATGCAGCGCGACTTCGTCGCCCACGTCACGCACGAGCTGCGCGCGCCGTTGTCGTCGATCCGAGCCGCGCTCGAGATTCTCCAAGGCCAGTTCTCCGGAAAGATTCAGGAAGACGAGACGCGGATGCTCAACGCGGCCCTGACCAACTCCGACCGCCTAGCCGACATGATCAACAGCATCCTCGATTTCTCCAAGATCGAATCCGGCCAGATGACGGTGTACACGAAGGCGGCCGAGGCGGCGAGGATCGCCCAGGACGCGGTCGACAGCCTGCGGCCTTGGGCCCGCAAGAAGCGCCTCGAGCTTTCCCTGTCGGCTCCCGAGGGCCTGCCGCTCGTCGAGGCCGACGCGTCCCGCACGGTGCAGGTGCTCGTCAACCTCCTTTCCAACGCGATCAAGTTCACGCCGGCCGGGGGCCGGATCGAGGTCAAGCTGGCCAAGCGCGCGGTCGGCAACCAGGGCTTCGTCGAGTACTCCGTCGCCGACACCGGCCCCGGCATCGCCAAGGAGGAGCAAGGCAAGATCTTCGAGAAATTCATCCAGATCGCCGCGGGCGAGACGCACGTCGGCGGCACGGGCCTGGGCCTGTCCATCGCCAAGGCGCTCGTCCATCTGCAGAAGGGAAAAATGTGGATCGAGAGCGAGGCCGGCCGGGGGGCCGCTTTTTTGTTCACGCTGCCCGTCCACGTCGCCGCTTCGGCCGAGGCAGCGGTCGTGCGCACGAAGCCTCCGCCGCCGCGCGCCGTTCCCTGGCTAAGGCGGCTGTTCGGCCTCAAGTGAGGGAGCCGGCCCGGGCATAGGCGTAACCCGCCGCGTCGACGGCGCCCGAACTCCTGAGCGCCGACGCGCAGGCTTCGAGCGTGGTGCCGGTCGCGGCCACGTCGTCGATGATGAGCACGCGTTTTCCGGCGACGAGGGCCGCGGCGCCCTCCCGCGGCGCGTAGGCCCCGGACAGTTCGGCGCGCCGCTCGGCGCGGCCCATTCTCCAGGACGGCGCGCCCGCGCGGGCGCGCTCCAGGGCGTCGAGGAGGGGGAGCCCGGTCGCGGCGGCGATCTCGCGGGCGATGATCTCCGCCTGATTGAAGCCGCGCTCCCGTTCGCGCCGCGGGTGAATGGGGACGGCGGCGAGCGCGTCGAATCCGGACAGTTCCGGGCGCAGGACCAGCGCCGCGGCCATGCTTCGGCCGGCCGCTTGAGCGGCGGGCCGGGATCCGCGGAACTTGAACGCGTGGATGAGCGAGGCGGCGGGACCGCTGTGCGCCGCCGCGGCGCGGATCAGCCGGCAGGAGAAGCGCCGGCCGACGCAGTCCGCGCAGAAGGGGGACGCTCCCCGCCGATGCCCGGCGCAGCGCACGCAGGCCGGTTCCGGCGGCGCGGGCAGGGCGCCGGCGCATTTACGGCACAGCGGCCCCGAGGCGCGGTCGAGGTCCTCGCGGCAATGCGCGCACGCCCTCGGCAGCATGATGTCGAGCGCGATCTCCCAGAAGATTCCCATGCCTTCATACGATCGAGACCCCAAAAAAGTTTCACGGCACCGGGACGGTTTGGAGGCCTGACGCTCAGCGCGTTCGGGCGACGAGGGCCTTGGTGTCGAGGGCGGCGACGTAGTCCAAAATTTGCCGGAAGGACATGGCCGGCCAGTCCTTGGCCTTCGCTTGGATTACGGCGTCGACTCGGGGGTGGCGGGCGATGCGCACGGCCTCGTCGATGCCGCCGGCGACCAGGCTTCTCTCGTCGCTGACGGCCTTGAGCGAGATCAGGTTGCGCGCGAAGGCGGCGCGCTCGGCGCCGGGCATGTGGGCGAAGCCCTCGGCGAAGCGCGCGTCCTTGGCCATGAGGTCCGACCAGAAGCCCCAGCCGCTTGAAAGGTTGACCAGCTCGGGCTTTTTGAGCTCCACCTCGGCGAAATTCCGCAGGGCCTTCCAGGCGGACGCCGGGTCGCGGACGTAGTGATTGAGCACGTCGGCCGCGCCCAGCTTCTTGCCGTAATCGTCGATGATCCCGAGCACGGCGTCGGCGTCCTTGCCGTACTGCCGGCGAACCCGCTCCTCGAGGGCGGTGCGCGTCGTGCCGGTCCGGCTGGTCAGCTCGTAGCCGCGCTCCTTGCGGAACGCCTCCTTGGCCGCCGCGAGCTCCTTGGCGGTGCGCGAGAGCGCGCGCTCTTGAGGAGCGAACGAGGTCTGCATCGCGACCAGCATCACCACGGGATCATCGGCGCCCTTGAGCCCCTGCAGGTTCTTGATCGTGTAGAGCGTCGTCGACATGTTGGACTGGGAGTCCTTGGCCTTCGCGAAGTATTCGACCAAGGTCCCGTCCGGCAAGGTCTTGGTCTCGATCGGCGCGCCGAGCTTGCCGAGCTCGATGGGATTTCTTTTGGTCGGGTCCGCGCCGCGGATGAAGGGGGAGCCGTTTTTCGGCGTCATGACGGTGACGGTTTCGACGTCATGCACCAATCCGCCGAGATACAGCCGGGCCCGGAGCTCGTCGAAGGCGGCCGGACTCATATGCTCCGGCTTCTTGATTCCCGGCAGGCCGATGCGCGCGCCCATCTCTCCGACCGATCCCTTGCCGATCTGATGGGAGGCCGCGTGATATCCGTCGATATACACCGAGTTGAGTTTGGCGACCGTGTTTTCGATGCCGTTCATGCGCGCCGCCAGCTCGGGCGTCACCTCGATGCCGACCGCGCGCAAGGAGCCGACGCCGACTCGCGCCTCGGCCTGCAGCTTCTCGAGCCGCGCTGCTTCCTCGGCCGCGCGCGCTCCCCCCGCGCCGCCGTCCGCGCCGCGGGCCGTTTTGCCCGCGGCCTCCGCGAGCTCCTCGGCTCCTTTCTTGCCGCGCTTGAGCGCCTTGCCCGCGAAAGGCGCGACCACCGCGACGCCCGCGACGGCCGTGTTGAAGACGGTCGGATTCTCGTTGGCCTCGACCACCGCGTCCGGCGTTCCGAGGAAGGGCAGCCAGCTCGCGATCTCGCGTCCGTAGCGGCCGAAGAAGCCGATGCGTCCTTCCGCGGCGCGCACCTCCAGCTCGCCGTCGCGAATTTTACCCTTTGCCGCGCGCCACTCGGGATCGGTGACGGGGCGGTCCTCCAGTCCCTGCAGGTCGAAATAGCCCTCGGCGATCAGGCGCTGGCCCCGCTGTTTGGCCGGCGCGGCCGAGCGTTCGCTCTCCTGCGCCCAGTCCTTGAAGAACGCCGCGTAGTCCGCGGTGAAGCGATCGAAGAGGCTTCCCTTCGGCGCGACTTCGATGGGAGCGGCCTCGATTTCGGGGGGCCCCTTGATATCGAGGCGGGGCAGGGCGGGGCGAAAATCGGCCGTCCGCGGCGGGGCTCCGGCGTTCGCCGCTCCCGCCGGGCCGGATTCGGATTCGCGAACGGCGCCGAAGGCGCCGTCGTCCATCAGGCGCGCCATGCGCGCCTTGTTCTCCGCCGGCATCGCGCCGGCCGCCGCGGACGCCGGCGGAGCATGAGTCGAGGCGGCGCGGCGCGCGTCCAGGTACATTTTGACCACCGGCTCGGGCGGCATGCCGTATAAGAGCGCCGCCTCCCGGATGCTGGCAAGCTGGGCTTGCCGGGCGGAAGCGCCGCCGTCGGTTCCCGCTTGGATGGCGCGGACTTGGCGCGCGAGACGGATCAGGGATTCCGCGTTCGAACGCTCCTCGGCGCGCAGCCGCCCCGGGTTCTTCAGCGCTGGATGATCCAAGAGGAGCGGATCGGAGGGGCGGCCGGTGAGGAAGGCCTCGCGCAGATCCCGCTCGACGAGCCGAATTTGAGCCTGAGCGGGGCTTTCAGCGCGGGCGCGCGCCCCGAGCAGGAAAGAGGCCGAGAAAACAAGCACGAACGTCTTCATGGGGGGCGCCGCGGGACCTTCCTAGTTTGACCCCGGAAGGGTGGAAAGTCAAGGGCCGCCCGCGTCTTTTCTCGTCGAGGACATGCGATAATAGACGGGCCGTGTCTTCCTCTTCCTTCCGCCCCGATCCCCGATTCCTGCCCATGACGCGCGCCGAGATGGACGCGCGCGGCTGGGATCAGGCGGATATCGTCTTCGTCACCGGCGACGCCTATATCGACCATTATTCGTTCGCGATGGCCTTGCTCGGACGCGTGCTCGACAAGGCGGGCTTCCGGGTCGCCGTGCTTTCCCAGCCGGACTGGCGCAGCGCCGAGCCTTGGCGCGCGCTCGGGCGCCCGCGGCTGTTCTTCGCTGTTTCCGCGGGGAACATGGACTCGATGATCAACCATTACACGGCGAACAAGAAGGTGCGCAACGACGACGCGTATTCGCCGGGGGGCAAGATCGGCCTTCGTCCGGACCGCGCGACCATCCCGTACTGTCAGCGGGCGAGGGAGGCTTTCCCGGGGGTTCCGGTGATCGCCGGGGGCGTCGAGGCCTCGCTGCGCCGGCTGGCTCATTATGACTACTGGTCCGACCTGGTGCGGCCCTCGATCCTGATGGATTCGAAGGCCGACCTCGTGGCCTACGGAATGGGCGAGGAGTCGATCGTCGAGATCGCCCGGCGCCTGCGGGCCGGCAAAACCGTGAAGGATTGCCGCGACCTGCGCGGCGTCGCTTACGCGCTCGGCGCCTCGGAGGCGCCGCCGTCGGGCCCCGAGGTCGTGGAGCTGCCGAGCTTCGAGGCCGTGAAGTCCTCGAAGGACGATTTTTTGTCCATGGCGCGCCTCATCCATCGCGAGACGAGCCCGTTCAACGCGAAGACGCTCGTTCAGAAGCACGGCGCGCGCTCCGTCGTCGTCGCCCCGCCCCCGCTTCCCGTGGCGCAGGAGAGGATGGATTATTATTACGGCCTGCCCTACACGCGCAGGGCGCACCCTTCCTACGCCGGCGCCGCGATCCCCGCGTGGGAGATGATCAAGGATTCGGTCACGATCATGCGCGGCTGCTTCGGCGGCTGCACGTTCTGCTCGATCACGGCCCACCAGGGCCGCACGATCCAGTCGCGCTCGGAGGAAAGCGTCCTGGGTGAGCTCGAGACGATTTCGAAAGATCCCGAGTTCAAGGGCGTCATCTCCGACATCGGAGGTCCGACCGCGAACATGTATCAAATGCGCTGCACGCAGCCGGAGGTCGAGAAGATCTGCAAGCGCCAGTCCTGCGTGCATCCGGTCGTGTGCCGGTTTCTGGGGGCCGACCACGGCCCGCTCGTGAAGCTGATGAAGAAGTCCCGCGAGACGCCCGGCATCAAGAAGGTGTTCGTCGCCTCGGGAATCCGCATGGACTTGGCGCGCCTCTCCCCGGAGTACATGAAGGAGCTGACCGCGCATCACGTCAGCGGCCGCATGAAGGTCGCGCCTGAGCACTCCGATCCGAAGGTCCTTGAGATGATGAAGAAGCCGAGGCATAATACCTTCGAGGACTTCGCCGTGAAATTCAACGAGGAGAGCAGGAAGGCCGGCAAGAAGCAGTATCTCGTCCCTTACTTCATCGCCAGCCACCCCGGCTCCGACCTCAAGGCGATGATCGAGCTCGCCGTCTTCCTTAAAAAGAACGGCTATAAGCCCGATCAGGTCCAGGACTTCATTCCCGGGCCGCACGACCTCGCGACCGCGATGTACTACACCGGGCGCAACCCGGAGACCGGGCTGCCGCTGCCCGTCGCCAAGGGCCTGCGCGACCGTCGCCTGCAGCGCGCCTTGCTCCAGTTCTTCAAGCCCGAGAACTACTTCGAGGTGCGCGAGGCCCTGCTCAAGGCGGGCCGCGGGGACCTGATCGGCTCCGGCTGCGACGCGCTCATCGCGGCGAATCCGCCGAAAGAGGCCCTGCTCGCCCGCCGCGCGCGCTCCGAGAAGGACTTTCATGAGCACATGCACGCCGCGGACATGCCGAAATCGCCCAAAACAGGATACCGTCCGAACCGCTCCACGTGGGGACGCCGGGAGGGCAAGCGATGAATCAAGAGCCGCGGCCCGTGCGTTTCGGGCACCTCGACGCGCTCTCGGTTCCAAACCCCGACCCGAACGCGCTCACGGTCATTTGCCTGCACGGCTACGGCGCCGACATGCGCGACCTGGCGCCGCTGGCGCGGGAGCTCGAGGCCAAGCGCCCTATCTCCTGGCTCTTTCCCAACGCGCCGGAAACGCTCGACTGGGGAGGCCGGGCCTGGTTTTCGATCGACGTCGCGGCGTTCGAGGAGGCTCAGCGGACCGGCGTCGCGCGCGACATGTCGCTCCGGGAGCCCGAGGGCCTGGAGTGGGCGCGCGAGGAGCTCCAGCGCTTCATCCAGGAGGCGCAAATCCCGTGGGAGAAGATCGTCTTGATGGGTTTTTCCCAGGGCGCCATGCTCGCCGTGGACTTGGCGCTGCGCTCCGAGGCGCCGCCCGCGGGCGTCGTGATCCTCTCCGGAACCTTGGTGGACAAGAAGACGACCGTCGAACTCGCGCCGAAGAGAAAGGGCCTGCCTTTTTTCCAATCGCACGGCTCGGCCGATCCGATCCTCGGCTTCGCGCAGGCCCGCGCCCTGGAGAAAGTCCTGATCGAGGCGGGCTGGAAGGGGAGTCTTCACCGCTTCGAGGGCGGTCACGCGGTTCCGGCGGAAGTCGTCGCGGGACTCTCGAGCTGGCTCCAGAAGCGGTGAGCGACTGGACGGGGCGGTTCTTTCGCGCGCCGATCTTCACGCCCGGGGCTGCCGAGGCCCTCGCGGCGGCGCCCATGGAGGCCGCGGCCGTCTGGAGGTCGCTCAAGCTGAGGCCGGGAGCGCGGGTCCTGGACCTCGCCTGCGGCACGGGGCGGCACTCGATTCCGCTGGCGCGGCGGGGAGCCTTCGTCGTCGGCGTGGATAGGACCGCCTCCTACCTCAAGGAGGCGCGCCGCGCCGCGCGCGGCCTTTCGAACTGCCTGTTCGCGCGGGGCGACATGCGCCGGCTGCCCTTCGAGGGAGAGTTCGACGCGGTGATCAATCTATGGACGAGTTTCGGCTACTTCGCCAAGCCCTCGGATGACCTGAAGGTCCTCAGGGGCGCGGCGCGCGCGCTGAAGCCCGGAGGCTTGTTTCTCATCGACCTGCTCGATTTCGCCTGGGTGAAGAGGAGCGGCCAGCGCCGGCGCTGGGATCGGCGCGAAGACGGCGCCTACCTCCTTCAGGAGGCGGACTGGACGATGGGTCGCGACGCGAGGATCGTCAACGACTGGACCATTCTGCGTCCGGGAAAGCCCGCGCTGCGCTGCCGCTTCGTCGTGCGCGGCTACGACAAGCCCCGTCTTTACGCGGCCCTGCGCCGCGCGGGTCTGGAGCCCGTGAAATCCTGGAGCGGTCTGGGCGCTCTGGCGCGCGTCAAGTCGAGCGGCCGTCTCGTCGTTCTCGCCCGCAAGCCGGCTCGTTAGCGCGCGGACAGCGAGACGTCCGCGTACCAGGCTTGCGCCGTCCCGCCGGTGTCGTCGGCGTCGGTCATCAGCGCGATTCCCGCGTAAGGGGGAGGCTCCTCGCCGAAGAGCCGGCGGTAGTCCTCGAGCACGTCGCGCTCCTCCGAGCGCCACTCGCCCGCGCCCTCGTCGCCGGAGCGCACGGCGACCATGCGGACTTTCTTGGTGTAGGGGCTGGGCAGGTCGCGGCCGGCGGCGAGCTTGTTGGCCCAGATGTAGCAGATGGCGTTGTGCGGCGCTCGCTCGCCCCGGAAGAGCTTGACGGTCCCGCGCTTGAGGCGCGCGAACAGGCCGACGCGCCGCGGCTCGTAGCGGAAGGTGACGTACACGCGGGCCGCGTAGTCGTCGCCTTTTTTCCGGCGCTCGTCGCCTCCGGCGACGGTGCCGGAGACCATCCAGCGCCAGCGCAGGATCGGCAGCTCCGGCACGGGGCCCTCGCGGCGGTGGATGAGCCCCGAGGCGGACTTTTCCGCGCGCGCGTGGAGCGCCGCCGAGGAGGCCGACCACTCATAGGCCGTATGCGCCTTGATCCTGGGAAAGTCGAGCGGCTCCCAGCCGGCGGGCAGCCCTCCGGGCCCGAGGGCGGGCGCGGTCGAGAGCAGGACGGCGAGGGCGGCGGCGTTCATCTAGAATTGGAAGGTCAAGGTGGTCCCGAAGGCGTAGGCGACGAAGTCCTCCTCCTTGAGGAACTTGTGCCAGAGGCGCTGCGCTGAGCCGTTGAGGGTCATGCGCAGGTTCTTGGCGATCTCGTAGTCGCCGCTGGTGTTGAGCGAGAAGAGCCGGGAGTTGTCGGCGACGGTCACCGGCGAGCGCCGCTGGGCGAGCGAGGCGGTCGTCGTCCAGATGATGCGGTTGGTGAAAAGCAGGGGCTTCGCCGAGCCGGGCAGGCGCAGGCCGGCCGGCAGGGCGAGGTCGGCGCGCACGAGAACGCTCGGCGTGATGACCTCGACGTCCTGGGTCTTCACGCCGGTGCCGAGCTTGGTCGTGTCCTTCGAGTAGTCCACTTTCGGCGTGATGCGGAACTTGCGGATGTCGAAGGTGACCTGCGTCGTGACGTCCTCGTGCTTCGTCTTCTGCGTGTTGGCGTCGATGCGCAGGTCCTTGTTGACCGTGGCGCGCTGATTGTAGAGGATCAAAGTCTCGTAGCGCTTGACGACGATCGTACGCAGGTCGGTGCCGAAGATGTCCTCGGTCTGAAGCGTGGAGCCGACGTTCTCCGTCGTGCGCCGGGAGTATTTGAAGTTCATCTGGGTGTTGGCCATCCAGCGCTCGCTGTGCCAGAGCTGCTCGAGCTGCGAGATGCTCACCACGGCGTCGGGCAAAGTGCGGGCGACGGTCTTGGACTGCGTGCCCGTGACCTCGCTGCGCAGGATGCTGAGGACGTAGTTGTTCGACAAGGACAGCGAGCGCCAGGCCGCGCTGCGTCCGCGCAGATCGTAGCCCTCGAGAGGCGACCAGCGCTGGGTCGAGTTCCAGGTGTCGCGCATCGTCAGGTTGACGCGCTGGGCGACGGGGTTCGTCGGCTTCAGCGGGGTGCGGATCCACAGCGCCTTCTGCGTGGAGAGCTCCTTTTCCACCTGGTTCCAGACGTCGCCGTCCTGCAGCTGGTAGCCGGAGATGATGTTCACCGAGCGGAACAGCTTCGTCCTCGGGAAGATGTCGCTGATCTGGATCGGGAGGCTGATCGAGGCGTTCGCCGAGCGGTTGACGGTCTTGATGTCGCCGGGGCCGAAGACGTAGGGCGTGTTCGCCAGGACGATCGTGGAGACGCTGAGGATGTTGTTCTCGATCGTGTCGATCTGGTAGTTGAGCTGGGGGTTGAGCCAGCGCGTGAGCCGGTAGTTCGACGAGAAGCCCGCCGACTGGGAGAAGGACTTGGGGTAGCGCAGCGAGATCGGCGCGTCGCCGGTCGAGTCCACGCGGCTTTCCGTCACCTTGGTCATCGACCAGGTCGGGTTGAAGGAGGAGCCGGTCCACGGCGTGAAGGTCATGCGCAGGCCGTAGGAGTTCGTGCGCTCGGCCGTGTCGAAATTGCCCGGCGCCCGCTTGATCACCGGGTTTTCGAAGGTCACGTCGTAGCGGATGTGGCCGGCGTTGGCGTCGATCGTCCGCGGCAGGAAGCGGCTCTGCCAGGGCACGCCGTACTGCAGCGTCCCGTTGAAGGTCTGGCGGTCGTCGAGGCGCGTCATGAGCTCGTACTCCACCCGGTTGCGCGTGTGCGACAGGCCCAGGCGCGGATAGGCGCCGTAGGCGATGTTGCCCAGCGCCGACCCCGTCCAGGTCGTGACCTTGCCCTGCTGCAGCAGGTTGACGAGATTCGACAGGTTGCCCGTCTGCACCGTGTTCGGCGTGTCGGTGATGTGCCGGTTGATGCTGAAGCTCATCGGAAACCAGGCGAGGCGGGTCAGCTGGAGATAGCCCGAGTCCTCGATGTTGTCTTGGTTCGACACGACCGAGGTCGGCGTCTGGAAATTGCGGTCGATCGCGCGGTGCTTGGCGCCGAACGCCCCCCAACCCGGCACCTCGAAGTCGGCCTGGAGCTTGTTCGCGGTGCCGACGCGGGTGACGGGCTCGGCCACGTGGATTTCGTTGAGGAAGAGATGGCCGCCGTCGATCTCCGGGGCCGCGTGCGAGCGCACGCCGGCCGTGAGCTGGCCGATCTGCTGGAGGCTCGGGTTGCCGGTCGACACGATGACGGTCCCCGGCGTGTCCGACTTCCAGGAGTCCATCACCGAGTCGTTGTTGGAATCGACCTGCTCGACGCGGATCTTCGCCCAGCCGGCGAACTTGACGGGGACCTGGACCTCGAAATAATCCCGGTCGGAGCCCGCGCGCAGGAAGAAGACGCGGTCGCCGGACAGGTTCTCGCCGCCGTCGGCGGTGCCATAGACGAGGAAGTTGAGGAAGCGGTGCTGGCTGATGTCGATCGCGCGCGGGAAGACGCGCTTGGTGTGGACGACGGTGCCCGGGGCGAGGTTCGTGTACTCGAGCTGGAGAGCCTGCTCGGAGAGGTTCTTCGAGTTGGTCTGCTTCTGGAGCGTCGAGAGGCTGCCGTAGAGGTCGTTGAACACCTGGGAGGCGTCGCCGCCCGCGTTGAAGATCGGCGAATAGGTCGGGTTGTCCACGCTGTTGACCGGGGTCACCGTCAGGGACTCGCCGGCGGCCGAGACGCCCGAGCCGGCGACGGCGGGATCTCCGGCCGCGCCGCGCTGCCAAGTGTTTCCAACGACGGCGATGCGGGCGAACTTGACGGTGCCGTTCGTGGTTCCCGCGGCGGCCTTGCGGATCGTCACGCGCAGGTGCTTGATGCTGGTGAAGCGGCTGATCGTCGCGGAGGAGATGTTCAGCGGAATCTGGAAGGTGTGCCACGCGGGGCCGGTGAAGTCGATCTTGGTGCGGTCCACGGCGACGGCGTTCGTGACGTCGTGCAGCTGGTTGCCGGCGGCGGAGGTGCAGTTCCCGCCTCCGGTGCAGAAGTAGCCGAAGTCGGCGCCGCCGAAGTCGTCCGGGTTCAGGAAGTTGTTCTGGTTGAGGTCGAAGCTGTCGATGCGCCCGTTGCCCGCCCCGTAGCGCGCCGCCGGCCCGACGCCGTCGCTGTACAGGAAGCCGATGTCCTCGCTCGGCTGGAGGATCCCGTCGTTGTTGGCGTCCTCGGTGCGCAGGACGCCGGAGCCGTCCGCGTTCTCGTCGATGCCGCCGAGGCGGAAGTTGATCTCGTTGTTGCTGCCGTCTCCGAGCATGACGAACTCGAGGATCGTCTTCTGCGAGAGATCCACTCCCGAGATCGAGAACGGGAAGACGATCGAGACCTCGTCGCCGTTGGCGAGGGGGGCCGCGCCGCCTGCGCCGTAGTCGAAGTTGAGCACCTTCTGGCTCTCGCTGGCGCTGGCCTGCGCGCGCGGGTTGATCTCGAGGATATTGACGTCCTCGGAGAACCAGTTCAGCTTGTTCGACGCGGCCGGCACGGCGCTCGGGTTGGAGGCGATCTGCCACTGCGAGGCCAGGGTCGAGGTCGGCTCCTCCTGCTTGATGCCCTCCATGTTGTCGATCAGCGCGAATTCGTTGAGGTTCAGGTTCTGGCGGCTCTGCGCGAACTCGCCGGCCAAGGTCATGATCAGCCGGTCGCCGATCTTGACGCGCTTGAGCTGGGCGTCGAACTCGTAGACGAGCAGGCTCTTGGCGAGCTCGGTGATCTGCGGCACCGTGGGCGACTTGGAGCCGGCTTGGTACAGGATCGTCGACCCGAGCGAGAATTTGTCGCCCCACTCGTGCGAGACGCGCGTGCCGAGCAAGGTGTCGTTGTTGAGGTTGGCGAAGGGCGCGACCTCGAAGCTCAGGTCGATCTTCGAGGAGGGCCCGATCCGGTCCGGGTTGAAGAAGGTGATGAAGCCGGCCTCGTAGTCGATGAAGTAGTCCACGTTGCGGGTCAGCTTCTGGCCGTCCAGGATCGCGATTTCCGACTGGACCACGAGGTTCGGCTCGAGAAAGAAGGTCTTGAAGCGGTAGTTGTACTCGATCCGGAAGAGGCGCTTGGAGATCGGGGTCTGGGCGTAGACGTCGGGATCGGGCGTCGTCGGCGAGGAGTTCGACACGGAGAACGGCTCCTTGAGGCGGAAGAGGCCGTTCTCGAAGTCCACCTCGATGGTGTCCGGGTATTTCTGCTGCGGGAGGAGCGAGGAGCCGACCTCGACGCGGTTCAAGTCCAGGACCCGCAGGATGAAGTTGCCGCGGCCGTTGTCGCGCACGATCTGGTTCTGGCCGATCGAGTAAACGGTCTTGATCTCCCGGTTGTAGCCCGCCTCGGTCGCGGAGGAGACGATCGGCGCGTCGGAGGGCGTCTTGATCAGCTTGAAGAGGCCGGAGCCGCCGGCGGCGATCGTGCTGCTCGAGGACTGCGTCGTCAGGGGATTGCCGAAGTTGTCGAGATAGTCGATCGCGACGACGTACTGCGCCAGGAGCTGGTTGCGGAACTGGAGGATGCCCTTCGCGTAGTCGATCGTGTAGTCCTGGCCGGCGATGAGGGGCAGGAACTTGCCCGTGAAGGTCGAGCCGCTGACGATGTCGTCGACGGTCAGCGTCTGCTCGTTGAGGTTCGCCACGCCGATCTCCTGCTTGGCCAGGAACACGCGCTCGGTGCCGGCCCGGACGGGCAGGCGGGCCGGGTTGCCGAAGGTGACGTCGTAATACTGGCGCCGCAGGTAGGAGGTGTCCTGCATGTCGAGCGCCACGAATTGGGTGTTGCCGGTGAACTGCTTGGTCTTCGTCGTGCCCTTCGTGCGCGAGCCGATGAAGGTCGAGCGGAAGCCCTTGTACTTGATGTCGGCGCGGATGCCGAAGAGCTGCTTGTTGTAGGACACGAACTCCGTCGCGGGCAGGGACAGGTCGATGTCGCCGAACGAGACGTTCTGGACGACCTCGTTGGGGTCGCCCTGATAGACGACGGAGATGTCCTGCTGGTTGAGCTTGGTATCGTCGTAGTCGACGTTGACGGTGATCTTGGGCCCGACCTTGCCCTGCATGCGCAGCTGGAGCTGCTGCTCGATCTCGATGAGGTTCGTCGTCTGCGGGCGCCCCGTCGTCTTCTGGGAGTTGAGGTAGCGCCTCTCGGAGAAGTTGAAGCTGATGACCTTGCGGCCGGTCACCGACAGGCTGGTGCCGTAGGTCGGC